>NZ_JAGQBN010000006.1:0-147660 GCF_024345655.1 Synechococcus sp. Lug-A
GGCTCCGCCCCGAGCGCCGCCCGCAGGGCGAGCAGGTGGCGGCGCAAGCGCCACACCAGAGCCGGCGGCGGCACCAGGCCGAGGCAGAAGGTGAGTGCGCCCGGCTCGGGCAACTCGGCGATCACGCCGCGGGCCATCAACCATTGGTCGGCGTCGAGCCCATTGATCCCCATGGCGGCGGTGTGGAGCACCAGCCGCAGCGGATCCTGGTTGGCCACCAACGGCAACCCCTCCGCCTGCAGCCGCTGGCGCAGGCGCGCCGCCACCGCCAGCGCCCGCTGCCGGCAGCGGCGCTCGGCCGGGCTGGGCGCGTGCAGCTGGCACAAGGCCACCTCCGCCGAGGCCAGCAGCAGGGCACTGGGGCTGGAGGTCTGCAACCAGCCCAGGGAGCGCTCCAGCGCCACAGCAGACACCCGCTCGCCCTGCAGCAGGATCACGGCGCTCTGGGCCAGTCCTGCCGCGCCCTTGTGCAACGACTGCACCACCAGGTCGGCGCCGGCGCCAAGGGCAGCGGCGCGATCGGCCCCATGGCATTCATCCACCAGCACCGGCAGCCCCCGGCGATGGGCCACGGCGATCAGACCGGCCAGATCCCCCTCCAGCCCCTGATACGTGGGGTGCACCAGCACCACCGCCGCCAGCGGGCCCGCCTGCTGCAGCACCTGCTCCAGGCCGGCGGGGGTTGGGGCCTGCCAGAGGCCGGTGGCGGCCTCGAAGGGCAGATCGAACAGTACCGGCTGCAACTGGCCGAGCACGCAGCCGTGCAGCAGGCTGCGGTGCAGGTTGCGCGGCAGCAGCACCCGCCCGCCGGGCGGGGCCAACGCCAGCAGGGCGGCCTGCAGCAGGCCACTGGCGCCGTTGACGCCGAACCAGCAGCGGTCGGCGCCGCACAGCGCGGCAGTGCGGACCTGGGCGGCGGCCACCGCCCCTTCCGCTTCGAGCGGTCCGCCGATGGCCGGCAGTTCGGGCAGGTCCCAGCGGCCGGGGCGATCGCGCAACAGGCGTGCCAGATCGGCGGCCAGGCCGCGGCCGCGCCCATGGGCCGGCAGGTGCAGTGCCAGAGCGGAGGGCTGCCCGCGCAGAGCGCCGATCAGAGACATGAAGGGCAGAAAACTGTTCCTAGAGTGGGCCGTCGACACTCCCCTGCCGCGCAGGGGCACCGGCTATCACTTCCACTTCGCTCGCGCCCGCCACTGCTGCGGCCCCAACCGGCACCGCTGCGCCAGCGGCCAACGGGACCACCGCAGCCGCCGTTCCCGGCCGCCCGCAGGACCCCGGGCCACCGCTCCGCTACGACCCCCGGAGTGACCGCCGCTGGTTGCTGCGCCGGCCCTGGATCCTGATCGCGCGGCTGGTGGGGGTGCTCTGGCAACTGCTGGGTCTGGCGGTGGTGCTCACCGTGCAGGGCAACAGCAACGACCGGGAGGTGCAGAAGCGCCTGGGCCGCCGCATTCTCACCACCCTCACCTCACTCGGCCCCTGCTTCATCAAGGTGGGCCAGGCCCTCTCCACCCGGCCCGACCTGGTGCGACGCGACTGGCTCGATCAACTGACCCAGCTGCAGGACAACCTGCCCCCCTTCTCCCACGCCGTGGCCCTCGCCCTGATCGAGCAGGAACTGGGCGCCCCTGCCGATCAGCTTTTCACCACCTTTCCGTCCTATCCGGTGGCGGCCGCCAGCCTGGGCCAGGTCTACAAGGCCGAGCTGCCAGGCGGGCACTGGGTGGCCGTGAAGGTGCAACGCCCAAACCTCGCCTATCAGCTGCGCCGCGACCTGGTGATCATCCGCAGCCTCGGCGTGCTGGCGGCCCCGTTCCTGCCGTTGAACCTCGGCTTCGGCCTCGGCGACATCATCGATGAATTCGGCCGCAGCCTGTTCGAGGAGATCGACTATCGCTGCGAGGCCGACAATGCCGAGCGTTTCGCCGACCTGTTCGCCTCCAATCCGGCCGTGACCGTGCCGAAGGTGGAGCGGCAGCTCTCCAGCCGGCGTGTGCTCACCACGAGCTGGATCAACGGCATCAAGCTGCAGAACCGGCTGGAACTGGAAGCCCACCACCTTGATCCCACCGCCCTGATCCGCACCGGTGTCACGGCGGGCTTGCAGCAACTGCTCGAATTCGGCTATTTCCACGCCGATCCCCATCCCGGCAACCTGTTCGCGCTCACCGGCAAAACGGGCGCCATGGGCCATGTGGCCTATGTCGATTTCGGCATGATGGATTCGATCAGCGATGCCGACCGGCTCACCCTCACCGCCGCAGTGGTGCACCTGATCAACCGCGATTTCCAGGCGCTGGCCCGCGATTTCCAGGCGCTCGGCTTCCTGCGGCCCGATGCTGATCTCACGCCGATCGTGCCGGCACTGGAGGCGGTGCTGGGCGGCCAGCTGGGCGAGAACGTGGGCTCCTTCAACTTCAAGGCGATCACCGATCGCTTCTCGGAGCTGATGTTCGATTACCCGTTCCGAGTGCCGGCCCGCTTCGCCCTGATCATCCGTGCGGTGGTGAGCCAGGAGGGTCTGGCGTTGCGGTTGAACCCCGATTTCAAGATCATCCGCGTGGCCTATCCCTATGTGGCGCGGCGCCTGCTGGCCGGGGACACCAGTGAACTGCGCGAAAAGCTGCTGGAGGTGCTGTTCGATGCCAGCGGCCGCCTGCAGTTGGAGCGGCTGGAAAGCCTGCTGGCGGTGGTGGAGCAGGACGACGCCAACCCCGACCTGCTGCCTGTGGCCGGCGCCGGTCTGCGCCTGCTGCTCGGCCCGCGGGGCAGCAGCCTGCGCCAGCGCCTGCTGCTGATGCTGGTGCGTGACAACCGCCTGCACACCGAAGATCTGCAGGCATTGCTGGGCCTCCTGCGGCGCACCTTCTCGCCGCGCAAGCTGGCCGAGGGCATGCTGCAGCGGCTCAACCCGCTGGCGGCAGCCGCCTGAGCCTGGGGCGGGGACGCCCGCACCAATCGCTAGGGTCGGGCCTTCTTCCGCTGGCCCGTCGCCGTGACCCTCGTGCCCACTGATCCGAGCGAAGCGGCACTGGCCCTGGGCAGCGCCCTGCTCGACGCCGATGCTTACAGCGGTGGCCCCTTCAACGACCTGGAGGCGCAGGGCCTGCTGCTCCAGTACGCCGCCTACGGCCAGCCGCCGTTCTTCCTGGCAGGCGTCGGGCTGGCGATCAGCGTCCTGTGCGGGCTCACCTTCTCCCGCCAGGTGCAGGACAAGCTGGAGGGCTGGAAGCAGGACCGTCTGGCGCTGCTGCCGCTGGGCTCGGGCGAGGTGGTGGCGTCCTACAGCGGTCTGGTGATCGGCGTCACCCTGTTCATCGGCGGGGCGCTGCAGGTGTTCGGCTTCGGCAGCGGCACCGCCCTGCTGGTGGCGCTGCTGCTCTCGCTGCTCACCGCGGGGGCGCTGTGGGCCCAACTGGTGCGGTTGATGGAGCAGGTGGAGAACGGCAGCTTCAAGGCGGTTGATTTCGATAACTTCGACCAGTTCTTCTGATCGGACCCAGCGACAGAAACGGGTGACGGGAGCGGGAAAGCTGATCCGGCGTTCTGATCGAAACAGCCCTCGGTTCGGCCGTTCCTGAAGTTTCCAGGCAGGCTCGAACAGGCTTGCCGGATCAGTTGAGCAGTTCGATCATCCGAAATCACACCCGGGTGTTAGCTGGCCTGATGCGCGTGCGCACCTGCGCGGGCAGGTCCATCAGCAGCCTGGCCAGAACCCGCCGCTCGCCATCGTCGAGCTTGGGCGACAGGGCCACCACCAAAGCCGGCTGGGGAAGGCCGCGGGCGATCACCCGGCCTCCCTCCTCGGCACGGGTGGGGTTGAGCTCATCGCAGGGTTGACTTTCCACAAAGCTGCGCGCCACCACCCCCACATCGGCCTTGCCGTCGCGCACCACCAGACCAAAGATCTGCGCCACTTCAAGATCGGGCAACAGGGTCACGCGCCGGCCCTTGAGCAACGTCATCGACACGAAGGACTTGGTGGCGGAGTAGTCATCGCCGAGGGCCACACCCCAGTGCAGCCGCTTCAGCTCCGCCACCGCCCTTGGATTGCTTTCAGCATTGGTGAGGATCACATCCGCGCGCCGGCCGCGCAGATGGTCGATCAGGCGATACAGCCTCAGCCGCCGCTCCACTTCGGCCTCCAGGGAGCGGTAGGCATCCAGGTGCTGATGGGACGTGCCTATCGCCAGAGCGAGGCGGTCGCGCAGGTCGCGCAGGCTGTCGATGCACCAGCGTTTGTAGGCCCTGAAGGTGTCGCAGAACGGCAAGTACCAGTCACTCGAAATCCACCGGCAACTTCAGCAGCAGAGCGGCATCCAGAGTGGGGCCCACCTGGCCGCAGGGAGGACCGAGCACCATCCGCCGCACTGTCCCGAGGCCTGCCCACAGGCCACCGCTGCTTGAGCAGGTGAGCGTGTCGAGGCGATCCAGGTCGTGCTTGGCCAGCTGCAGCCGAACACCAAAAGCAGGGGCAGAAAGGCGGGCGGTCATGGATCTGTAGCAACGCGCCTGCAGCCAGCCCACTGCCGCCGGTCGAATGGCGTCGCTGCTGCGACCAACCAAGCGCCGCAGGCCTGGCTGTTCCGCCCCACCGGAATCAGCCCGGCATGGGACAACCTGTGATGGCAGGGTTAGAAACCAGGGCAGTCGCCGGGTCCATCGTGGGCGTTCCCCTCCTGGTGCTGGCGATCCTGCTGATCGGGCTGTGGCTGCACAGCCATTCGCTGCAGCGGGGGCAGCTGAACACACTGGAGCGCCGGCTGCAGCAGCTGGAAGCCCGGCTGGGCGCGCTGCCTCCAGCTCCAGTCGGGCAGGCAGCGGGCAAGCGGCTCGAGACGGAACCCAGCGCACCGGTTCCGTCAGCGCCGCCCCTGGGTCCAAGCCGCCTGAGGCAAGCGGCGGCGGAATCCGCGGTGGTGGCGGATGTGGTGGAGGGGGATGTGGCGGTGGTCGTTGTTCCGCCGATGGATGCCGACGTCGGGACTTCCTCGCCGACAGGGCCCGCGTTCCCACCCCCGCCGCATCTGTCGCCGCGCACGCCGTCGCCTCGCGGACCCAGAACGCCCGGGAAGCTGGAGCGGCTCCTGGTCGAGAACTGGACCGGGATCCTGGGCGTGATGGTGGTGGTGGCCGGGGTCACCTTCGTCGTGGTGAACGTGGGCCTGCGGCTCGGGGGCTTCGAGCGCTTCCTGATCACCGTGGCCACCGCTGCCGCTTTGGCGGCCCCTTCGCTGCTGCTGGGTCGCCCAAGCCCCTGGCGCGAACTGAGCCTGTGGATGCGCAGCGGCGGTGGCGCTCTCTTGCTGTTCGCCTGCGCCGCCGCCGGCTCCCTGCCGGAACTGGGGCTGCGCTGGATCGAAGCGCCTGGTCCGGCTGTGCTGCTGCTGGCGGTGGGCATGGCCGTGAATCTGCTGCTGGCCCGGGTGGCCTCCAGCCAGTCGGTGGCCTCCCTGCACGTGGTGGTGAACCTGGTGCCCCTGCTGATCGCCAGCCAGAACCCAATCACCCTCGCCCTTGCCACGCTGGTGACGGTGGCGGGCCTGGCGATGCCGTTGCCCCAGCGGCAGGAACGTCATCAACTGGTGGTCACCTGGGCGTATGCCGGCTTCCAGCTCTGGTGGCTTGCGGGCAATGGAGCGCTGCTGGAGGCCATGCAGCCGGAGCGTGGCTTCGCCTTGGTCGGTGCCCTGGTGGTGTTCGGCGGAGGGGCGCTGTGGCAGCACCATCCGCGCGGCAGAGCGCCAGAACTTCGCCCCTTCCCCCTGTTGCTGCTGCTCAGCCGCTGGGGCGGGGTAGGTCTGGCCCTGCTGGTGACACCAACCCATGCGGCGGAGCGCATCGTGAGCCTGGCCCTGGCCGCTGCCCTCGCCTACACGCTGGGTAAGGGGGCCGGCCGGGCGGGGGTGCGCTGGCTGGTCCGCTGCGATCTGCTGGTGGCCCAGGTTCTGGCGATGGCAGCGGTGCTGAGCCTGCAGCCGCTGGTGGTGAATGGGCCGCTACTGGTGGCCGGCCTCTGGCTGGAGACCGTGCTGTTCCTCGGCCTGGCCGTGAGCGAGCACGATCCGGTGCTGCGGCGCTGGGGGTGGGGAGCGGTGAATCTGGTGGCCGTTGCCCTGGTGTTCACGGGGCTGATCACCGCCGCCGTCGATGCACTGACCACCGCACCCACGGCTCTGGAGCAGGGCCAGAACGCCGCTGTGCTGATCGGTGCCGGCCTGCTGGCAGCTCTGCTGCAACTGCTGCTTCAGCGCCGCGCCGTGCCGCTGCCGTGGCCAGCCGCGTTGGGTTGGATCAGCGGGTTGCTGGTGGCGGTGGGCACATCGATCAGCGCGCCCGCTCCCTGGCGGGAAACGCTGGCGCTGGTGGTGGTGGGCGCCCTGCTGCTGCTCGCCCGCCGGCAACGGCCGCCGGGCCTGCTCGGCGGCTGCGGGCTGGCAATCGTCATGGCACACCTGACCAGCTGGCTCGTGCTGGTGGTGCAGGCGCCCTGGTCGCTTGCGCCCCTGCTGATCCGGCTCCTGCCCCTGGCCGCACTCTCCTTGCTGCTAGCCGGTGCCGGTGGCCGGCCCGCGCTGAGGGCCACCGGACTGCATCTGTTCGGAGTCACCGCCGCCCTGGGGGTGTATCTGGCCCTGGCACCGATCTCGGAGCTGTTGCCCGGGACCGCCTGGCTGGCCCTGGCTGCGGGTGCGCTGGAGCTCGCCCGCCGCCGGTCGCGGGGGCCCGCCCTGCAGCTGCTGGTGATGGCCTTGGGCTACCTGGTGCTGTTCCTCACGGCCTACCTGCTGGTGATCCTGCCCAGCCCGGAGCTGCTCAGCCTGGGCCGCGTGAGCTTCAGCGCCCGCCTGCCGATCCAGCTGTTCGCCCTGGTGGTGGCGCTGCGGGTCTGGTTCCTCCGCCCCGGCGCAGGCCTGACGGCGCTGCCGCTCTGGCGTGGCGTTCAGCCTCTGGCGCTGGAAGCGGCCGTGCTGGTTTCGGTTCTGGGCATCGCGGTGGAGGTCGGTCCGCTGTGGCGGCCAGTGGCCTGGTCGCTGCTGGCGGTGCTGCTGGTGATCCCGAAGCTGCAACGCCTGTTTGCGCCGCGGCTGGCCGTGTATGCGGTGCTGGTGTACTGGCGCGGCATCCTCGGCCTGCTGGCGATGCTGGACACACTGCCGCCGGCTCCAGAGCGCTGGCTGGGGCAGCCGCAGACGGTGGGGGTGCTGGCGATCGCACTGGAGGTGCTGTTCATCCTGCTGGCGCACAAGAAACTGGAGACTCCGCTGCAGGCGGCCTCGCAGGGGTTGCCGTTACTGAGCTGGATCGCCCGGCGCGTCGCCGCCGCTCCCAACCGCTGGCTGTACTACCCGATGTTCGTGGCCGTGGCCTGGAGCCTGGCGGCCCGCTACGACCGGTCGCTGCTCACGCTGCTGTGGGCCCTGCAGGCGTTCGTGATCTACCTGCTGAGCGCCGTGCTGCGCGATCAGCAGTTCCGCTGGCTGGCCCTGCTGGGGTTGGGGGCCTGCCTGGTGCGGCTGGTGGCGATCGACATGGCCCAGGCGGATTTGGGACTCCGTGGCGTGGTGTTCATCGGCGTGGGGCTGCTGATGCTGGCGATGAACGCCATCTACAACCGCTTCCGGGCCCGATTCAACTCCGGCCGGTGAGGGCTCAGGCCACCAGGTAGCCCTCCAGGCGGCGGGAATGGGAGCGGATGCCGTCGAGGGCGCGGCGTTCGAGGTTGCGGGTCTTGTCGCGGCTCATGCCGAGGGAGCGGGCGATGCCGGTGAGGCTCATCGGTTCTTCGCCATCAAGCCCGAAGCGCATCTTCAGCACATCGCGCTGCAACTCCGGCAGTTGCTCCAGCAGTGCCCGCATATCCCCCCTCAGGCATTCGCTGTCCACGCTCTCCTCCGGCAGCGTCCCGTCCCCCTGCAGTAGATCCAGCAGCTCCGTATCTTCCCCGTCGCCCACCTTCGTTTCCAGGCTCACCGGCTGCCGTGCTCGGCACAGCAGATCCTTCACCTCCTCCTCCGGCAGCTCCACCGCCACCGCCAGCTCACTCAGCGTGGGCGTGCGGCCCAGCTCCTGGCTCAGCTCCCGCTGACCCTTCTTCAGCTTGTTCAGCGTTTCGGTGATGTGGATCGGCAGACGGATCGTCCGGCTCTTCTCCGCAATCGCCCGGGTGATCCCCTGCCGGATCCACCAGTACGCATACGTCGAAAACTTGTAGCCCCGCGTCGGGTCGAACTTCTCCACACCCCGCACCAGGCCGATCGTTCCCTCCTGGATCAGATCCAGCAGCTCCATGTTCCGCTTGGTGTACTTCTTCGCCACGCTCACCACCAGCCGCAGGTTCGCCGCCACCATCCGCTCCTTCGCCCGCCGCCCGCTCGCCAGCTTGCGGCGCAGCACCGGCACCGGCAGCTCCAGCGCCGCCGCCAGCACCTCCATCGTGGGTTTCACCCCGCCGGCGCGCATCTCCAGCTCCAGCTCCGTTTCCTCCAGACGCATCAGCTCCTGCACCTGGCGGCCCAGCGTGATCTCCTGCTCATGGCTCAGCAACGGCACGCGGCCGATGTCCCGCAGATACGAGCGCACCAGGTCGCCGCTCGCCATGGAGGCACTGGAAGCATCAACCGTGGCCAAGGGCGGGGAAGGCATGGTGGCGTTTCGCAGGGTTAGGAAACGTTTGTGTTTCGTAATTTACCACCATGGATCGGTCGCACACCATCCCCGCACCTGCTAGCTACGCACCAGCCCAACGCCTGCTGGCGGCGTGCCAGCCCGGCCTCAGTTGGCGGGGCGGCGAGCGGCCGCCGACGCGGGAGAGAATGCGGCTGTGCCCGCCCCGGACGGCGCCTGCCGCCGGGCCCTCCGCTGCCGGATGCCATGCCAAGGGAGCGACTCCAAAAGCTGCTGGCCGCCGCCGGCGTCTGCTCCCGGCGGCGGGCCGAGGATCTGCTGCTGCAGGGGCGCGTGCGGGTGAACGGCAGGGTGGCCGGTCTGGGCGATCAGGCCGATGCCAGCACCGATCTGGTGGAGCTCGACGGTCAGCCACTGCGTCCTGCCGTAACCCGTCAGACGCTGTTGCTGCACAAACCCCCTGGTGTGGTGAGCAGTTGCCATGACCCGCAGGGCAGGCCCACGGTGCTGGATCTGCTGCCAGCGGCCCTCACCGAGGGCACCGGCCTGCACCCGGTGGGCCGGCTCGACATCGACAGCCGCGGCGCCCTGCTGCTCACCAACGACGGTGCCCTCACCCTGCGGCTGACCCATCCCCGCCATGGCCACGGCAAGACCTATCGAGTGCTGGTGCAGGGCCACCCGAGCGAGGCCGCGCTGGCCCAATGGCGCCGGGGCGTGGCGCTCGATGGTGAGGCCGCCCTGCCGGTGCAGCTGCGCCGGCTGCGCCAATCGGCCGCCAGCACGCTGCTGGAGGTGAAAATGCGGGAAGGACGAAACCGGCAGATCCGCCGCACCGCTGCCCTGCTGGGCCATCCGGTGCTGGATTTGCTGCGGGTGGCGATCGGGGATCTGCAGCTGGGCACCCTGGCGTCAGGCCAGTGGCGCCCCATCGACGCTCGACAATGGGACGAACCTGCTTCCGGTGCTGGACACCAGCACTGACCCTTCGCCGCCCCCGATGCCGCGCCCCCGGATCACCTCCCTGCTTCCCCAGGCCCTGCGGCGGCGCCTGCGTCTGGAGCCGTCGGCGGCGGCCTCGGCCCCACCGGCGCCCGAAGATCCCCTGCTGCAGCTCGGCCGGCTGCTGCGCCAGAAGCGGGAGGAGCAGGGGCTGAGCCTGCGCCAGCTCGCCACCGAAACCCGCATCAGCACCCCGGTGATCGAGGCGCTGGAGAGGGGCTGGCGTGACCGCCTGCCGGAGCCCGCTTACCTGCGCACGATGCTGGCGCTGCTTGAGCAGCACCTCGGCCTGGAACCCGGTGCGCTCAACGCCGCCCTGCCGCTGCAAGCCCACCCACTCGACGACCACAGCAAGCAGCCCTCGCTGCTGCGGCGCTTCACGCCGGGCTCAATCGATGTATTCACCAGCTGGCAAGGCACGGTGCTCTATGGCCTGCTGACCGCCGGCCTGATCTACGCCGTGAATCTGCAGCAGCAGCAGCTGGCGGCGGCCAACCAGCTCACGCTGCGGCCCGTGCCGCCGCTCACGGAAGCGGAGCGGGTGAAACCGCCCGACAGCAATGCCCTGCTGCTGCAGGTCCACCCCGACCTGCGGCCCCTCCAGCAGGCGGCCCGTGGGGTGGCGCAGAAGCAATGGAGCCGGGAAGCGCGCCAGGCGGGGGGTGGTCCTGGCGTGCTGCGCCTGCGGCTGGATCAGCCCACAAGCCTCCAGTTGAGCAGCGAATCGGGAGAAGGCACCCGGCTGCAAGGGGCGCGGGGCTCCCTCGTGCTGCAGATGCAGCCACCGCTGCAGGTGCAGCTCACTCCCCCACCGGCGGCGGGCAGCGGGGCCGTGCGTTGGAACGAGCAGCCGCTGGAGGCCGAAGCCGGGCGGCCGGGGGTTTACCGCGTGCCGCCGGCAGCAGCGCGGGGCTCAGCGGCAGCGCCAGCAGCGCTCCCGTCGGTTGCGCCGCCCGCCGATCTGCCGTAACGGGCCGCCAGGGCGGCCAGGGCAGCGATCGGCTCACTGAGCTGCTGCACAGGTTGCTCCAGCCGCCAGCTCCAGTTGGCCTCCCCCGCCGTGCCAGGGGTGTTGAAGCGGGCCTGATCGCCCAGGCTGAGCAGATCCTGCAGGGGCACCACCGCCAGTTCGGCGCGCGAGGCGAGCGCCAGCTCCAGCAGTTGCCAGCCTGGGGCCTCGATCATCTCGCCGATCCGTTCACCCACCTGACGGCGCTGATTCTCGGGCAGGGAGTCCCACCAGCCGATACAGGTGGCGTTGTCGTGGGTGCCTGTATACACCACCCAGTGGCGGCCCACGTAGTTCTCGGGCAGGTAGGCGTTGCCGTCGTTGCCGTCGAAGGCAAACTGCAGGATCTTCATACCCGGCAGGCGAAAGCGGTCGCGCAGAGCCTCCACCGCAGGCGTGATCACGCCCAGGTCTTCGGCGATCAGGGGCAGTTGGCCGCCCAGCCGTTGACGCAACGCCCTCAGCAGCGCCACCCCTGGCGAAGCGCGCCATTCACCCAGCTGGGCCGTGAGTGCCTCACCGGGCACCGCCCAGTACGACTCCAGCGCGCGGAAGTGATCCAGACGCAGCAAATCGAGCCGTTCCAGCTGCCCCTGCAGCCGCCGGAGCCACCAGCGGAAGCCGGTGAAGCGATGCAGCGACCAGCGATAGACGGGTGTCCCCCACAGCTGGCCGGTGTCGGAGAAGTAATCGGGCGGCACACCGCTCTGCTGGGTGAGGGAACCATCCCGGCGCAGCGAGAAGAGGCGGCGCCGAGCCCAGACATCGGCACTGTCGTGGGCCACATAGAAAGGAAGATCGCCGATCAGCTGCACGCCGCGATGGCGCGCATGGTCATGCAGCTGCTGCCACTGGCGCTCCAGGTGCCACTGCACCAGGGCCTCCTGCCGCAGGGCCGCCGCCTGCTCCCGGTCGAAGCGGCGCAGGGCCCGCCACTGCCGTTGCGCCAGCGGGACAGGCCATTGCCACCAGGGCAGGCCTCCCTGCAGCTCCCGCAGCACCATGAAGCGGCAGTGCTCCACCAGCCAGGGAGCTGCCGCCTGGCACCAGCGCTGGAAGTCGGCCTGGCGTTCAGCCGACTGCTGGAGCCAGCGCCGCTCGAGCGCCTGGGCCAGGGCCGCCGAGCGGAGCGGGCAGGCCTCCAGGTCGAGGCGATCGGTGCGGCCGGGGGGCAGCGCGGCTAGATCGGCGGCTTCCAGAAAGCCATCGGCCACCAGCGCGTCAGCGTCGAGAAACCAGGCGTTCAGCGCAAAGCCGCTGGGGGAGCTGTAGGGAGAGCCGGTGCCATCGGCGGGGGCCAGTGGCAACAACTGCCAGGCGTCGATGCCGTGGTCGGCCAGCAGGTCGATCCAGGCGTGGGCCGCGGCGCCGAAGCTGCCGCAGCCGGGCGTGCCCGGCAGGGCCGTGGGGTGGAGCAGCACACCACAGCGGCCCGCTGTCCCGGGGCCTGGGGGAAGGTCGGCGTCGCTCACGTGCGCGGCAGGCGGTAACGCGCCACGATCGCCTTGGCGAAGGCCGGGATGTGGCGCTCGGCCATCTCAGGATGGTGGCGCCGCAGCCACAGGGCATTGCGGGTGAAGTGGGAATCGATCGAGAAGCGGCCATACTCCAGCCCCTGAGGCCCGACGCGCTGCACGAGGAAGCCCACCACCTCAGCCAGCCAGCGGGGCAGGCGCACCGCCTTGTCGTAGGCGTCGATGCCCTGCTGCACCGCGGCGCGGCGATCCCCGCGGCTGCTCACCGGCGCCAGATCCAGTTCCGCCTCCACCAGATCGAGCAGCTCCTGGCCGCGGGCGTTGCGCACCGTGAGCCACTGACGGCCGAAGGTGGCGCCCATGTAGCCCACCACCAGGTCGGCGCCGCCGTTCACGTAGTCGAAGCAGCTGAGGCAGCTGGGGGCGAACACATCCTTGAGCCGGGGGGTGTCGAGACCGAAGAAGGGCACCGTCTCCTCGCGGCCGTCGCTGTGGCGGAAGTGGATGCGGAAGTCCTGCATGAACTCGTAGTGCACCACCGTGGCGGGCGAATCGCTGGCGCTTTCCAGAAAGGTCTGCAGCCCCTGGCGGCTCACGTTGTCCACGCACGGCAGACCGAGCACGTAGAGCTGATCCAGCGGCAGGGTGTCCTGCACGGCCCGCAGCGCCTGCACCTGGCAGCCCACACCGATGGCCAGCAGGCGGCGGATGCCGCTGCCGGGTAACTGCTCCAGCACCTCCAGGTTGGGGGAGAGGGTGGGCTTGTTCACCCGTGCCGCCAGCACCTGCTCGGGGGTGCGCGCCAGCACCGGCACCGGCGTGAAGCGGTCGTCGGGGCTCTGCTGCACGCACAGCACCGCATCCACCAGGCCCGTTTCCAGCGCCCGCACGCCGATGCGCGACACGATGCCGGTCCACTGCGCCCCATCGATCGGGGGCTGCAGGCGGGCCGTGACCATGCGCTGGCTGACGCCGAAGTAGAGCTCGTCCTCGTTGCTGAGGTCACGGCTGCGGCCGTGGGCGGCTTGCTCCATCGCCTCGAAGCGCTGCTGGAGGAAGGCGCAGGCCTGGCGTACGTAAGCCACCCAGCGGCTGTCGCACAGACCGCAGTCGCTGCAGAGGTCCTTGGCCGGTTTTGTGCTGCCCTTGGGCAGGGGCCGGGCCCGTTCGTGAGGGAGGGGAGGGGCGGCGGTCAAAGCGGCGTCCAGCCTGACGGGGCAAGGGAGCTTCAACCTATCGGCAGGCCCGGCTTCCGTGCCGGAGCTACGGCAAAGTTGAGCCTTCGCAAGCATGAGCGCCGATGGCAGGCGGGAGCAAGGCACGCCCACGGGGTGCGGCGCGATCGGCAGGGGGTTCGGACGTGTCACCTGCGGGTCCTGCCCAGGCGGAGCCTGGCGGCCGCCCCCGCGCCCGGTTGGGGTCGCGGTTGTGGAAGCTGAGCCTGGCCCTTCTGGCTGCCGTGGGCACGGTGGTGCTGTTCGAGCGTGTGTGGTCGCGGCCCGACCCCGGCCTGGTCAGCAGCGATCAAGCGGGCCTCATCAAGGATCTGGCCGATCCGCCGATCCGTCCCATCACGGTGCTGCTGATCGGCACCGACGCCGACCGGCTCGATGCCAGCACCAACGGCGCCGCACCCCCCGGCCCCGCCAACGCCGACACGCTGCTGCTGATCCGGGCCGATCCGGGCGGGGCGATGCGGGTGCTGAATGTGCCCACCGAACTGGCTGTGCAGGTGCCGGGTCAGAAGAAGGTGCAGAGCCTGGGGGCCCTTTACCGGCTCGGCGGCCCTGCCCTCACGGCCGGCGGGGTGGGGGAGCTGGTAGGCCTCGACCCTGGCCAGCCTGAGCGCTATGTGGTGATGCCGCGTCAGGTGCTGCGCAGCCTGGTGGACGGCCTGGGCGGGCTGGAGCTGAACCTGGATCAGGCCATCCGTTACCACGACAAAACCCAGAACTACCGGGTCGATCTTCAGGGCGGGCTGCAGGTGCTGAAGGGCCCGCAGGTGGAGCAGCTGGTGCGCTTCAAGGGCAAGGACGACGGCCTCAGCGGACGGCGCAGCCGCCAGCAGGAGGTGATCGCCGGCCTGCTGGAGCAGCTGGGGCGCCCTGACGGCATGGCGAAACTGGCGCAGCAGGTGAGGCAGCTCCAGCCGTTGGTGGGCACCAACCTGACGGAAACCGAGATGCTGAGCCTGCTCAACGTGGCGATCCAGCAGGCCCACACCGTGCGCTACGACAAACTCCCGCTGGCATCCACCACCGAGCCTGGCCAGACGCTGCGGCAGGTGGCGCCGGGAGCAGAGCAGCCGCTGTGGCCGGCGGGGTAGCCCCACTCCGGCCATCGCGATGGATCAGCGCAGGCCGCTCAGAGGGTGGTGAGGCGCTGCCAGCGCAGCTTCAGGGCCTCCAGCAACACCTCCGCACCGGCAGCGCCGTGGTCGCCTGGCTGCAGCGCACCGAGCCAGGGCAGACCCTCGCAGGCGCGGGCCGGCCCGTCCCAGCTGCCGCCCCACTGCACCAGGCCAAGCAGGGGCACGGTGGAGCGATCGAGCAGGGCGGTGTAGGCCGCCGCCAGCCCGCTGGTGGCGTCGTCAGCCGTCACCAGCAGCAGGGTGGGCTGCCGCCAGGCGCCGAGCACCTCCGCCCAGCGGGTGCCCGCCGGCAGCCAGCGGCCTGGGTCTTGCTCGAGCGCCACCAGAGCGCCGCCCCGGTGGCCCTGGAGGGCCGCCATCAGCTGATCGGGCTCAACCGATTGAGCGGCCAGCTGGCTGAGCTCGGTTGTGGCGGGCAGGGCCAGCAGCGACTGCAGGCGCGGGGCCGCCTGGGGCAGGGCCGCCAGCCCGCCCGGGCCGGCTCCGGCCAGCACCAGGGGAGAGGTGAGCAAGGACCGCTGTTCGGACAAGACCGGCAGGCAGTGGTTCATCATTCTTCATACCACCAGGTTTCGCCGGCATCCGACCGGAAGGCTTCTACCATCAGCTCCATGCCGACCTCGCTCACGCCCGCCGTGACCCGTTTCCTGACAGCCGATCGGGTCGAGCAGGACCAGCCCCCTCACGACACCCGGCGGTTGCGGCTGTTCAGCGGCACGTCAAACCAGGCCTTGGCCCGCGAGATCGGCGCCTATCTCGGTGTTCCCGATGGGCCGCGCGCGATCAAGCGCTTCGCCGATGGTGAGCTTTACATCCAGATTCAGGAATCGATCCGCGGCTGCGATGTCTTCCTGATCCAACCCACCTGCGCTCCGGTGAACGATCACCTGATGGAGCTGCTGATCATGGTGGATGCCTGCCGGCGTGCCTCGGCCCGGCAGATCACCGCCGTGGTGCCCTACTACGGCTACGCCCGCGCCGACCGCAAGACGGCGGGCCGCGAATCGATCACTGCCAAGCTGGTGGCCAATCTGCTGGTGAAATCCGGCGTCGACCGGGTGCTGGCGATGGACCTGCACTCCTCCCAGATTCAGGGGTACTTCGACATCCCCTGCGATCACATCTACGGCTCGCCCGTGTTGGTGGATTACCTGCGCACCCGCGACCTCGGCGAGGTGGTGGTGGTGTCACCGGATGTGGGCGGCGTGGCCCGGGCCCGGGCCTTCGCCAAGCAGATGAGCGATGCCCCGCTCGCGATCATCGACAAGCGCCGCTCCGGCCACAACGTGGCTGAGAGCCTCACAGTGATCGGCGACGTGGCCGGCAAGACGGCCATCCTGATCGACGACATGATCGACACCGGCGGCACCATCTGCGCGGGCGCGCGACTGCTGCGCCAGCGGGGCGCCACCCGGGTGCTGGCCTGCGCCACCCATGCGGTGTTCTCCCCTCCCGCGATCGAGCGGCTCTCCGAGCCCGGCCTGTTCGAAGAGGTGCTGGTCACCAACAGCATCCCGATCAGCGACGACCGCCGCTTCCCGCAGCTGCAGGTGCTTTCGGTGGCCAACATGCTGGGCGAAGCCATCTGGCGCATCCACGAGGAAAGCTCTGTGAGCTCGATGTTCCGCTGAAACCACCCGAACGCCACCGCTCCGAGGCGCCCTTTCCCCTGCGGGTGCGGCTGAAGAAGGCCCTGCCGGTGCTGGTCACGGCCCTGCTCACCACAGGACTGCATGGCGTCGGCCTGCTGCCCGCTGCCGCCTCCAGCCAGCGCGTGGGAGTGTGGCTCACCAACAGCCCCAGCCCCCTCTACTACGACCGCAACCGGATCGAGCAGGCCGTCAAGGAACTGGCAGCTGCCGGGTTCAACACCCTCTACCCGAATGTGTGGAGCCGGGGCACCACCTTCCACCGCAGCCGCTTTGCTCCCACCGAACCGGCCCTGCTGAAGGCTGCGCCGGGACTCGATCCGATCTGCCAGATCACCCGCTCCGCCCAGCGGCGCGGCATGCAGGTGATCCCCTGGTTCGAATACGGAATGATGGAGCCCGCCGACGCGGAGGTGGTGCGGCGTCATCCCGAGTGGGTGCTGCAGCGCAGCGATGGCTCCACCCTCTATGCCATGCACGGCGCCAACCTGAAAACCTCACCGCTCCGGGATCTGCGGGTGTGGCTCAACCCGGCCCACCCCGGCGTGCGCGCCCGCTTCATCGGCCTGATCCAGGAGATCGTGCAGCGCTGTGGTGTCGACGGCATCCAGCTCGACGACCACTTCGCCTGGCCGGTGGAACTGGGCTACGACCCCTACACCCGGGCCCTGTTCAGCAAGGAGAAGGGGCGTGAACCTCCCACGGATTTCAACAACCGCGAATGGATGAGCTGGCGGCGCCAGCAGCTCACCGGCCTGCTGCGGGAGCTGCGAAGGGAACTGCGCCGCAGCAACGACAAGGCGGTGATCAGCCTGTCCCCTGGACCGTTCCGCTTCGCCTACAACCACTGGCTCCAGGACTGGGAAATCTGGGCCCTGGGCAAACTGGTGGATGACCTGGTGGTTCAGAACTACGCCTTTTCGGTGCGCGGTTTCGCCCGTGATCTCGATCAGCCGGCGCTGGTGAAGGCCCGCCAGTGGGGCCTGCCCGTGGAAATCGGCATCCTGGCGGGCTTCGGTGGCCGCACTCCCGACATGGCCACGCTCAATCAGAAGGTGGAGCTGGCGGCCCAGCGTGGTCATGGCGTGATCTATTTCTATTGGGAAGGCCTGTGGGGCACCTACGCCGGGCCCGAGGGAGCTTCCCTCCGGCGCGACGCGTTCACCCGATTGCACCGCCAGGCCTTCGGTCGCGGGCAGAGCCCCGCCAAGGGACAGGCCTCCAGCGCCGGAGCGGCGCCCCGCTGATCGCCTTCAGGCCGCCACCCCTTCGCCGGCGCCGAGCGAACGGCACTGCTCCACCACTTCGCGGGTGTTGGCAGAGAGATCCGCCGCAGCCAGCTGCTCCACCGCCGCGCGCATGTGCCCGGCCCGCTCCGGCGCATAGCTCTGCCAGCGGCTGAACAGCTTCGCGAGCCGCGACGCCGTGATCGGGTTGCGCCGATCGAGCGCCACGATCTGCTCGGCCATGAACCGATAGCCCGTGCCATCGGCCGCGTGGAACACCGGCGTGTTGGCAGAAAAGCCCCCCAGCACCGCGCGGATCGCGTTCGGGGCTGCCGGGTCGAAGCGCGGATGGGCCAGCAGAGCTGACGCCCGCTCCAGCCCATCGGCGAAGGGGGCGCTGGCCTCCAGCGCGAACCAGGCATCGAGGATCACCGGCTTCTCCTGCCAGCGTTGGTAGAAGGCCTCCAGCGCACGGCGACGTTGCTCGCAGGGGTGAACCTGCAGGGCCCGCAGCCCGGCCCTGGCGAGCGTCATCGACGGTCCCTGCACCGCAGCGGCAGCGGCCTCGCGCACGGCCTCATCCCCGGCCGCCGCTCGCCAGCTCCAGATCGTGGCGGTCAGGCGCCGCTCACCCTGCCCCTGAGGCCAGGGCTGCTCCCACTGCAGCCGGCAGGCGGCAAGCGCGTCCAGCAACGGCTCTTCCAGGGCAGCGCCGAAGACCCGCTCCAGGTCCAGCAGGGCCGCAAACAGCGCCGGAGGATCCGGCTCCAGGGCCAGATCCTCCAGTTCGGCCATGCCGGGAAGGGCCAGCAGGGCGCTGCGGCTGGCGGGCGGCAAGCTGCTGTCGGTGAGGATCGCGGCAAAGGCAGCGGTGAGCCCACATTCCAGTTCCGGGTCGCTGCGACCGGCGGCCCGGGCCAGCACGGCCTGCCGCAGCAAGGTCTGGCCCGCATCCCAGCGGGCGAAGGGGTCGCTGTCGCAGGCGAACAGGTGCAGCAGTTCGGCATTCGGCCGGGCAAGCTCGAGCCGCACGGGCGCCGAGAAGCCCCGCAGCACCGAGAGGGCGGGCGGCGTCGGTCCCGGGGGCAACCCCTCGTAGCGCAGCTGGGTCTCCGCGGCCTCCAGCACGACGGGCGATCCGCCGGTCTGGGGCAGGGCCTGGCCGTCCTCACCCACAAGGGCCAGGGCCAGGGGAATCACCAACGGCTGCTTGCGCGGCTGGCCCGGGGTGGCGGGGGTGTGCTGGCGCAGCACCAGGGCGAGTGCGCCACTGGCGCCGTCCCAATGGCGATCGATCGACACCACGGGGGTGCCGGCCTGGTGATACCAGCGGCTGAACTGCTCGAAACTGAAGCGCAGCGGCGAGGGATCGTCGCCCTGGCCATCGGCGGTGGCCGCAGAGGCTTCCGTTGCGGCGTCCTGCATGGCCTGCAGGAAATCGGCAGTGGTGGCGGCGGTGCCGTCGTGGCGCTGCACATAGAGCGCCATGCCGCGCATGAAGGTGGCAGGACCCAGCAATGTGTGCAGCATACGGATCACTTCCGCACCTTTCTCATAGATGGTAGTGGTGTAGAAATTGTCGATCGCCTGATAGTGATCCGGCTGAATCGGGTGGGCAGTGGGTCCTGCATCTTCCCGGAATTGGGTATTGCGCAGCATCGCCACATCCTCGATGCGCTTGAGATCGGCACCGTGCAGATCGGCGGTGAAGCATTGGTCGCGAAACACCGTGAGTCCTTCCTTAAGGGAAAGCTGGAACCAGTCACGGCAGGTGATGCGATTCCCCGTCCAATTGTGGAAGTATTCGTGGGCAATCACGCTTTCGATGCGTTCGAGCTCACCATCAGTGGCGGTTTCGGCATCGGCGAGCACCAGCTTGGAGTTGAAGATGTTCAGGCTCTTGTTCTCCATGGCGCCCATGTTGAAATGGCGCACAGCCACGATGTTGTATTCATCGAGGTCGTATTCGAGCCCATAGACCTGCTCATCCCAGGCCATCGACCGCTGCAGCGAGGCCATCGCATGAGCGGTGTAGGGGGAATCGCCCGGCTCCACATGCAGGCGCAGTTGCACCATCCGGCCACTGGCGGTGGTGAAGCTGCCGCGCACCTCCTCAAGCCGTCCGGCCACCAGCGCGAACAGATAGGAGGGCTTGGGGAAGGGGTCGTCCCAGACCGCGAAGTGGCGGCCATCGGCCAGGGCACCGGCAGCCTGGCAATTGCCGTTGGAGAGCAGCACCGGGTAGCGCTCCTGCTCCGCTTCGATCCGCACCTGGAAGCGGCTGAGCACATCCGGTCGGTCGGGGTGGAAGGTGATGCGGCGGAAGCCTTCGGCCTCGCACTGGCTTGTCACCATGCCGCCGCTGGCATAGAGGCCTTCCAGGGTGGTGTTCGTGTAGGGGTCGATCCGCACCCGACTGGTGAGTACGAACGGCCGCTGCGGCGGCTGGAGCACCACCAGAAGCCCCTCCTCCTGGTGGGTGGCGGCAGGCGGAAGTGGTTCCCCGTCGATGGCCAGAGCCTCCAGCTCCAGCCCCACCCCCCGCAGCTCCAACGGTGAAGCCGCTTGAACAGCTGCAGACGCCCCCGCCGCGGGAAGGAACGAAAGGGTCGCTTCCACCAGGCCGTGGTCGGGGAAGAGGCGCACGGTCAGGTCCGTGCGCTCCAGCGCGTAGGGATAAGGCCGGTAATCGGCCAGGCGCACATCAGGCATCGACCCAGGGAAGAACAACCCTCTGATCCTGAAGGGTGCCAGGCAGCGCCGCGATCACCAAGGCAGCGGACTGCGTCCCTGACCGGCATTGCAACCCACCTGGGAGCCCAGCAGCGCGCCAAGCGGCACTGCCCAGGTCCGGCCCTGGTCGCGGGAGGCGGCATAGCCGATGCCACCGCCGATCACGCCGCCCACGAGCCGGCCGATCGAGCAGCGCTGTTGCAGCGCTTGCGCTTCTTCAAAGGTCTGCGGTGCATTGAAGCCGTTCACCTGCCCCTGATAATCCTGATAAGGGGCGGGGAAGTTCCGCACCGGAATCACTCCCGACTGTGGGAGTGTCTGGGCCACGGGGACCTGGCGATAGACGGGAACCTGGCGGTACACCGGCTGCTGCTGATACACCGGCACCTGCTGGTAGGCCTGGCCAGGAAACCCAAACGACTGAGCCTGGACCGCGAGCGGAGCCAAGGAACCAATGCTGAGCAGGCCGGCGGCCATCAGGGCAGAAGATGACGAGAAGGTCATGACGACGTTGGTGAAAAACACCCCGGAGGGATGCCTTCAGCAAAGCCAGAAGCCCTGAATGAACTGCAACTGACCAGGGGGTCAATCGCATCCGGATGCGACCGCCAGTTGTGAGGTTGGCCTCTATCAAAAAGCCAACGTCTCAGCCACCTACTTCGGGGGTGCCTTTGCAGGCGCAGCTGGTGCAGGTGCGAGCGGGCCAGCTGCCGGCCTTGCGCCAGATCCCTGCTGCTTGATAGCCGCCTCCACCCGCTTCACTACATCCGGCGGCACCTGTTTCGGACAGAGATCCACCGCACCGATCACGGCGGAGTTCACGGCACCGCGCCGCAAATCCTCAATGGTGAGGGTCTGGGTGCCCACCTGCTGGATCTTGCCGCCGTGCAGCCCCTGGAGCACTTGCGCGATGGTTTCACCGGCGATGGCCACGGCTTTGTCGAAGTCCACGCCGCCGCCGCGGGCGATGCAAACGTTGACAGCCGCGATCCGCGTATAGAGCTGCATCTGCGCTTCCGTGGCCGGTGCGGTTTGAGCGGCGGCGGGCAGAGACGCGAAGGGGAGCAGCAGGAGGGGGACCGCCACGAGGGACCGGCTCCAGCGGGGCAGAAGACGCAAAGGGGAGGACGCGTGAACCTCCATGGTGCTGCACCAGCCGATGAACTTCAATCGTGCAGCAGCCGTGCCTCGCCCACTCTCCACGCCGTCCCGCGCAACCCGCCTGGTTCTCCGGCCGGCCCCCCGCGCCCGAAACCGCCTGCGCCCGCCCGCAGTCCACCAAACCGGCCCAGCGCCCTGCCATGGACTGCGGGTGAACTCATAATGTGGCGATTACGTATTGGACCAGCCAGACGGTGCCTGCTGCGGGGGGGCCTAACCCCACCACCCATCCCCCTGAGGCCTCACCGCCGCCGCGTCGCCCGCTGAAACTGCTGCTGGTGGCGGCGCCGTACCATCTCGCCACCGCCGACCTGCGCGGCGTCATGCACCTGCTCCAGAGCAGCGACAGCGGTTTCGATGTAAAACTTGAAGTGGCCCACCCGGCCGAGCGCCCGGAGCTTTTGGAGCTCCACCGCCTCGTGGCCACCCCGGCCTTGGTGAAACTTGAACCGAAGCCCCGCCAGGTGTTTGCCGGAAACACCGTGCTGCAGCAGCTCAAGGGCTGGCTACCCCGCTGGCAGCAGCGGGAAGTGGTGAGCGGCCTTGGCATGAGCCTGCGCCCCGCAGAAATGGATGGCAGCCGCACGCAGCGGGAACTGCAGCTGGAAGATCAATTGCTGGTGCTGCGCCAGGAGAACGAAACCCTGATTGAGCGGCTGGGGGTGCAGGAACGCCTGCTGCGCATGGTGGCCCATGAACTGCGTACGCCGCTCACCGCGGCCAAGCTGGCGCTGCAGAGCCTGCAGCTCGGCCACATCGACACCACGCGTTGCCGCGACGTGCTCGACCGGCGGCTGGACGACATCGAGCACCTCTCCAAGGACCTGCTGGAAGTGGGGACCACCCGCTGGGAGGCCCTCTTCAATCCCCAGCAGCTTGGCTTGGCCTCGGTGGCGGCGGAGGCGATTCTGGAGCTTGAAAAGCTATGGGTGGGCCGCGACATCCAGCTGATTACCGACATTCCCGCCGACCTCCCGGCCGTGTTTGCCGATCAGCGGCGCATGCGGCAGGTGCTGCTCAACCTGATCGAGAACGCCTTGAAATTCACCCCTGACGGGGGCCAGGTGCACCTCACGCTGCTCCACCGCACCAACCAGTGGCTGCAGGTGAGTGTCTGCGACACCGGCCCGGGCATTCCCAGAAACGAACAGCAGCGGGTGTTCCTGGAGCGGGTGCGCCTGCCCCAGACCTCGGGCACCACCTCAGGCTTCGGGGTGGGCCTGTCCGTGTGCAGGCGGATCGTGGAAGTGCATGGCGGTCGGATCTGGGTGGTTTCGGAGCCGGGAGAAGGGGCCTGCTTCCATTTCACCGTGCCGGTGTGGAACGGTCAGAACGCGGCAGTCGCTTCTCCTCCTTGACGAAGGGCCACTCCGACCCGTAGCGTCCAACACGTCGGATGGAGAGGCTTCGAACGCCCTTCACCCGTGGCCTCGCCCCCATCGTCTAGAGGCCTAGGACACCTCCCTTTCACGGAGGCGACAGGGGTTCGAATCCCCTTGGGGGTATATCTTAAGTCAGAATACGATCTTTATTTATTACATTCAAGATTAGATTCTATCTGTTTTTGTTTTCATACAGCCAAATCCGATTTGTTTCCCTTTTCAAGCGTCTGATTTATTCGGTCAATCGTTCAGTTCGGGGCAACATCCTCAGCACAGTCCATCCAGCTCAGTGCAGGGCATCAGCCTTTGGGCTGGGGCCGTCCTGCTCAACGCCAGCCATCATTAACTACCGGAAGCCAAGCTTTGTAGGGAGCACACTCTCTCCGTGACGGCATCAAGGCTTGATCCTCTGGGGGTCTGAGGCTCAACAAGTCGGCATTCCGTTTTCTGTGAGTTTCCGCCACAAGATCAGCGGCTGTAAGCCCAGCCAGGCACCGCCTGGTGGTCTCAGAGGCGGCCCGAGCGGCGCAGTGCTTCCTGTTGCACTGCCCGCAGGTTGGCAGCCAGGTCTTCGCGCAGGCGCTGCTCAATCAGCGCGATCGGCATGCCCGGGCGGCCCTGCACGGTGAGGTCGTAAAGGAGCCGGGAGCCGATCGGATCCGGGCTCACCTGCCACGCCCCTTCAAAACGGCGGAAATCGCCCTGGATCATGGCGAAGCGGAGCATGCCGTGTTCCCGCACTTCCTGGAGCTCCAGTTCCACCCGCGCCGAGAAGCGCAGACCGCAGAACTGTTGACAGCCCACCTGCTCCAGACCCACCCGGTCGTCACGGCGCCACAGCAACCGCGAGGTGGAGAGGTTCGGGATGAAGCGACTGAGGTTCTCGTAATCCGTGAGCACCGACCAGATCAGGTCGTCCTTGAGGTCGATGCGCAGCTGAACGGCCAGACGGCGGGCCCCCTGGGGCAGGCGCTCCATCTCCTGTTGGATGGTGTCGAGGGGGCAGGAGTGTTGCCCTGTGGCCGGGCTTGACGCAGTGATGAGCGAACCGGCGGAAGACACCACGTAGAAACACCCCAGTGCCGGGGAACGTAGGGGAGAGGACAACCTGTTGTCGCGCACCAAACTTAGCCCTGATGCCCGGATGTCGGCGTCAGGAACCGCGCACCTGCTGGGGAGCCGGTTGTGGCTTCGGAGCGTTGCCTAAGATCTGACAGCCTTTTTCCGCAGTGAGTCGCTTCATGCGCACCTCGACCGCCGCGCTTCGCCAGTCCGATGCCCGCATGTTCACCCTGGTGGTGGAAGGGCTGCAGGGTCCCGGAGAGCGAGCGGCCGAACGTCGCTTCATGGTGCCGCTGTCCCGGATGCAGGCCACGCTGCGCCTGATCAACCAGCAGGGAGGACGACTGATCTCGGTCACCCAATCCGACCAGGCCCCCACCCCATCTCCTGACCCCGGCCCCTCCGACCCGGTCGCCCCCCCCGCCATCGCTCCTGTGACCACCACCGCCGCCAAAGAACCGGGCAAGCACGAGGCCGTGCCCGTGAACCTCTACAAGCCGAAGGACCCCTATGTGGGCACCGTGCTCGGAAACTATTCCCTGCTCGCCGAGGGGGCGATCGGCCGGGTGAACCACATCACTTTCGACCTCTCCGAGGGCAAGCTCCACTACGTGGAAGGCCAGAGCATCGGCATCATTCCCGATGGCACCGACACCAACGGCAAACCGCACAAGCTGCGTCTGTATTCGATCGCCAGCACCCGCCACGGCGACAACCTCGAAGACAAAACCGTGTCGCTCTGCGTCCGCCAGCTGCAATACGAGAAAGACGGCGAGACCATCAACGGTGTCTGCTCCACGTTCCTCTGTGACATCGAGCCCGGCGCCAAGGTGCGGATCACGGGGCCCGTGGGCAAGGAAATGCTCCTGCCGCCCGACGAAGACGCCAACGTGATCATGCTGGCCACCGGCACCGGCATCGCACCGATGCGAGCCTATCTGCGCCGCATGTTCGATCCCGGCGAGCGTGAGAAGAACCCCCTCTACCAGTTCAAAGGCAAGGCCTGGCTGATCATGGGCGTGCCCACCACCGCCAACCTGCTCTACGAAGACGACTTCCAGAGCTACCTGAGCCACTTCCCCGACAACTTCCGCTACACCAAGGCCATCAGCCGCGAGCAGCAGAACCCCTCGGGCGGCCGTATGTACATCCAGGACCGGGTGGCCGAACACGGCGAAGAGATCTTCAACATGATCGAAGACCCCAAGACCCACGTCTACATGTGCGGTCTGCGGGGCATGGAGCCCGGCATCGACGAAGCCATGACCAAGGCCGCCGAAGCCAAAGGGCTGACCTGGTCGGAGCTGCGCCCCCAGCTCAAGAAAGCCGAGCGCTGGCACGTGGAAACCTACTGAGCCGGCTGCTTCCTGCAGGCTTGGCCCGCCCTCTGGGCGGGCTTTTTTTTGCCGAAACCCCCACATAGCCGCCTGGGCACTCCGTGGGTGGCCGGTTCCCGGCTTTCGTGGATGAATCAGGCCCGCCCTTCCCCCATGACCGCCGTCCTCACCAATCCGCTCAGGGTCGGGTTGCGCCAGGAGCGGGTGATCTCGCCCCAGTGTCTGGTGATCTTCGGCGCCAGCGGCGACCTCACCCACCGCAAGCTGATTCCGGCGCTGTTCGAGCTGTTTCGCCAGCGGCGCCTGCCCAGCGAGTTCGCCGTGCTGGGCTGTGCCCGCCGCCCCTGGAGCGATGAAGAGTTCCGCGCCCGCATGACCGAGGCCCTGGCGGAGGAGGTGGCCGACCACGCCAGCGCCTGGGAACAGTTCAGCAGCGGCCTCTTCTACGAGCCGGTGGACCTGCAGGTGCCTGAGCATCTGGTGCGCCTGGGCCAGCGGCTCGAGGCCATCGACCGGCTACGGGCCACCCGCTCCAACCGCACCTTCTACCTGTCGGTGTCGCCCACCTTCTATGGCAGCGGCTGCCGCGCCCTCGCCGATGCCGGCCTGCTGAGCGACCCGCAGCGCAGCCGGGTGGTGATCGAGAAGCCCTTCGGTCGTGACTACGGGAGCGCCGAGAAGCTCAACCGAATCGTGCAGGCCTGCGCCCAGGAAAACCAGGTCTTCCGGATCGACCACTACCTGGGCAAGGAAACGGTCCAGAACATCCTGGTGCTGCGCTTCGCCAACACCATCTTCGAGCCGATCTGGAACCGCAACTTCATCTCCAGCGTGCAGATCACCGCCGCTGAAACCGTGGGGGTGGAGGAGCGGGCCGGCTACTACGAAAGCTCCGGCGCCCTGCGGGACATGGTGCAGAACCACCTCACCCAGATGCTGGCGCTCACCACCATGGAAGCGCCGGGCCGCTTCGACCCGGAAGCGATCCGCAACGAGAAGGCCAAGGTGCTGCAGGCCGCTCGCCTCGCCGATGAGGCCGAGCCCTGGAACTGCTGCGTACGCGGCCAGTACGGACCCGGCGGCTCCCGCAGCCGGCCGATCAAGGGCTACCGGGAGGAGCCAGGGGTCAACCCGAACAGCACCACCGAAACCTATGTGGCGATGAAGCTGTTCATCGACAACTGGCGCTGGCAGGGGGTGCCCTTCTATCTGCGCACCGGCAAGCAACTGCCCAAGCGGCTCAGCGAGGTGGTGCTCACCTTCCGTGAGGCGCCGGTGCACCTCTTCGACGCCGCCGGCGGCAGCCCAACCGCCAACCAGCTGATCCTGCGCATCCAGCCCAACGAGGGCGCCGAATTCCGCTTCGAGGTGAAGGCTCCGGGATCGGGCATGCGCAGCCGGCCAGTCGACATGCAGTTCTCCTACGACGAATCGTTCGGGGAACCCTCCGATGAGGGCTACGTGCGCCTGCTCGCCGACGCCATGCTGGGAGATCCCACCCTGTTTACCCGCGGCGATGAGGTGGAAGCGGCGTGGCGCCTCTACACCCCCCTGCTGGAGCTGATCGAGGACAGTCCCTGGCAGCTGCCGGTCCAGCCCTATGAGGCCCGCACCTGGGGCCCCGCCGCTGCCGACAGCCTGCTCGCCAGCGACGACCTGGTCTGGCGCCGCCCCTGAACGCCTCGGCCTCCACCATCCACATCCGTCCCGTCCCCCCTCCCTCCCCCTCTCTCCATGAGCCCCCAACTGACCCTTCAGGCCCCGGTGGAACTGCCGCCCCCCGAGCTCACCGGCTACCTGGAGAAGCTCTGGCAGCACGACCTGGGGCACAGCAGCGGGGCCAGCACCTTCACCCTGCTGGTGTGGCAACCGGCCTGGGTGGAACAGCACCTGGTGCGGCTGGGCCGGCTGGAAGGCCCGGTGACCGGGGTGGTGCGTCCGGAAGTGCTGGAGGCGGCCCGTGAAGCGGTCGACTTCTGCGGCCTTCCCCCCAGCACCTCGCCGCTGGCACCAGAACTGGCCTGGGCGCTGGGCGAGCACGCGGGGGTCGACCACGTCGGCGAAGACCTGCGCGGCCAACACGTGGAATCGGCGATCAGCGCCTACCAGCCGCGCCGGCTGATCACCCTGGCGCCCACGCTCAGCAATAGCGCCGGCCTGGAAACGCTTGTGGCGGCCTACTGCCCGCTCAGCGAGGAAGGCAACAACGGCGCCACCTGCGGAGATGTGGTGGTGCTGCGCGGCGACTTCGACGCCCTGCGGCAGGGCCTGAGCCTGCTGCAGCCCCTGGTGCCCGACGACCTGCCCTGCTGGGTGTGGTGGAACGGTTCGCTGGAGGAAGCGCCCGATCTGCTGGCGGCCCTCAGCAGCCCGGGGCGCCGGCTGGTGATCGACAGCGCCCTCGGCCCGCCGCGCCGCTGCCTTGATCTGCTGGAGGAGCGCGTCAACAGCAGCACCGCCGTCAACGACCTCAACTGGCTGCGGTTGCGCGGCTGGCGGGAGTCGCTGGCGATGGTGTTCGACCCGCCCGGTCGGCGCGAATCGCTCAGCCACGTGGTGCACCTCGACATCGATGTGGAGGGCAGCCATCCGGTGCAGGGGCTGCTGCTGGCCGCCTGGATCGCCGACCGACTCGGCTGGCACTTTGTGACCAGTTACAAAATGGACGGTGACTCCATCGGCGCCGACTTCGAGCGCAGCGACGGCAAGGAAGTGCGCCTCAAGCTCATGCCGGTGCCGGTGGGGATCCCCAGCAGCCACCCGGGCACGATCGTGGGGTTGCGGCTGATCTGCGAACCCGACGATCGCAAGCCGCTCTGCGTGATCCTCTGCTCGGAAACCGGCGGCTGCATGCGGCTGGAGGCCGGCGGCGTGGCGCGGATGGAGCTGGCGGAAGATGTGGTGCCGAAGGTGCCCGGGTCCGATGAGATGGAAATGGGGCGGCTGCTGGGTGGCGGCCACGACTCCACCACGCCGCTGCTCGCCGCCGCTGCTCCGCTGGCAGCCAAGCTGCTGCCGAACTGAGGCTGTCCTGAACCCAGCGGCGGGGGGCCGGCACTGATGGCCTGCCTGATTGCGGCCCCCTGCAGCGGCAGCGGCAAAACGCTGCTCAGCCTGGCGCTCACGGCCCTGCTGCGCCAGCGCGGCCGCAGCGTCCAGACCTTCAAGGTGGGGCCCGACTACCTCGATCCCCAGTTGCTGGCCCGGGTGAGCGGCCGGCCGTGCCGCAACCTCGACCACCTGCTCTGCGGCCCCGAATGGGTGGAGCGCAGTTTCCACTGGTGGGGCCGTCAGGCCGACCACTGCCTGGTGGAGGGGGTCATGGGCCTGTTCGACGGCCGCGGGCCCGGCGACGAGGGCAGCTCCGCCGAGCTGGCCGTCGCGCTGCAGCTGCCGGTGGTGCTGGTGGTGGAAGCCAGCCGCCAGGCCGGATCGGTCGCGGCGCTGGTCAACGGTTTCCGGCACCATCGCCGCGACCTCACCATGGCCGGGGTGGTGCTCAACGGCGTAAGCACCGCCCGGCACCAGGCGCTGCTGAGCGAAGCGCTCGCCGCCATCGGCATGCCGGTGCTGGGCCTGCTGCCGCGCCACCCCAGCCTGAGCCTGCCGTCACGGCACCTGGGGCTGCTGCCCGCCCATGAGCTCCACGACCTCACGCGCACCTGCGGAGAATGGGCAGCGCTGGCCGAGCAGCACCTTGATCTCGCGCAGCTGCTGCCCCTGCTGGCACCCCCCGCCAGTTCACCAGAGACCGCCTCCGGCGGCGATCCGATCCAATGGGCGCTCGGGCTCGAACACGAAACCCCAGCACCCGAGCCCGTGCGTGTGGCCATTGCCGCCGATGCCGCCTTCCACTTCCGCTACCCGGAAGCCACCGAACTGCTCGAAGCGGTGGGGGTGGAGCCGCGGCTTTGGCAGCCCCTGGCCGATGCGCCGCTGCCGCCGGATTGTCAGGGGGTAATCCTGCCGGGCGGCTACCCGGAGCTGCACGCGCCGGAACTGGCTGCCGCCCGGCGCAGCCTGGCTGACCTGCGGCGTGCCGCAGCCGCCGGCCTGCCGATCTTCGCCGAATGCGGTGGCCTGCTGCTGCTGGGGCAGGCGTTGGAGGATCCAGAGGGCCAGCCCTACCCGATGGCTGGCCTGCTGCCGTTCACGGCCCGACGCGGGGCTCTCCAGCTCGGCTACCGACAGGCCACCCCCAGCCACGACGGGCTGGTGGCACGCTGCGGAGAATCCGTCTGCGGCCACGAATTCCACCGCTGGGAGCTGCACCCCACTCCCACGGCAGCCTCTGTGTCGGGCGGCAACGGTGTGATGGACGGAATCAAGCCGCTGTGGCAGCTTGAGGGATGGGGTTGCCCACCGCGGAGTGAAGGATGGACGACGCGCACGCTTCACGCCAGCTGGCTTCACCTCCACTGGGCTGGGTGTTCGGCGATCTGCCGGCGCCTCCACGACGCAGCCCGGCGGACAGCTCCGTTCGCCGTGGCGGCGGCAGCCGCCGCAGCGCCGGCTCCCTGGCCTCCCGGGAGCGCTGGCAGCTGATCGTGCGCGGCCATGTGCAGGGTGTGGGCTACCGCCAGGCCTGCTGCCGCGCCGCTGCCGCGCTCGGCGTGGCGGGCTGGGTGCGCAACCGCAGCGATGGTTCGGTGGAGGTGCAGGCGGAAGGCCCGAACCAGCAGCTGCTGGATCTGCGGCTCTGGTGTGAGTCGGGGCCGCCCGGGGCACTGGTGAGTGAGGTGATCCCCAGCCTGATGCCGATCGCTGGCGACGACTGGTTCGAGATCCGCCGCTGAGCGCGGCGTGTGCGTCATCCTGGCCGGGACCGCCAACGCGCCCTGGCGCCCCGATGCACGACCCCTCGCTCTGGACCGAACTGATTGCCTACGGCAGCGGCATCAGCCTCAGCCCGATCCATGTGGGCCTGCTGCTGCTGTTGCTTCTCGGTGAGCACCCCCTGCGGCGGGGTGGCCTGTTCGTGCTCAGCTGGGTCGTCACGATCGCCGTGATGGTGACCGTGCTGCTCACCCTGGGCCACGGCCTGCTGCTCACCATGGAGCAGGGCAGCAGCCACCGCACGGGGCTGGATCTGATGGGGGCCGGGGCCCTGCTCACCCTGGGGGTGCGGGAGCTGCTGCCGACCAGCCGCGGTGCTGGTCCGGAGGAAGCTCCAGGCTGGACGCGCCAGCTCGACCGTTTCTGCCGCCTGCCCCTGCCGCTGCTGATCGGCGCCGGGGCGGCGCTGGAGGTGGTCAGCCCGGACGACCTGTTCCTGATGGCCAAGGGGGCATCGGCGCTGCTGGCGGCTCAACTGGGCCGCGGGCAGGAGCTGCTGATGGCCGCAGTCTTCACCCTGGCGTCCAGCCTGCTGCTGCTGGTGCCGTTCCTGGCGGTGGCCCTGGCCCGCGAGCGCATGCTGCCGCGGCTCGAGAGCGCCAAGAAGCTGCTGTTCGCCCGGGGGGATCTGGTGGTGGGCGGCCTCAGCCTGGCGCTGGCGGCCTACCTGGCCTGGCAGGGCATCGAAGGCCTGCGCATGGTCTGAGCCGCCGGGCTCAGGCCTCGGGGTCTGCCAGCCAGCGGCTCCAGCAGTCGCGATCGGCGCTGGAGCCCGCTCCCGCCACCATCCATACCGCCGTGCGGGCCCGGCTCACCGCCACGTACACCAGCTGCCGGCGCAGCTGCAGATCGGAGGGCCAGAACACATCGTCGGCGATGAACACCTCACCAAAGCTGCTGCCCTGGCTGCGGTGCACCGTGAGCACGGCCGCCGGCGCCAGGGAGGCGAAGGCATCCCGCACCAGGAAGTAGCGACGCCAGAGACCGCGGGCTTCCTTCTTGCCCAGCGCCCTGGCCTGCTGCCGCAGCTGCGCCAGCACCCCTTCCAGCTGCCGCCGGGCCGGGGAGCCCGCCGCCGGCAGCAACCGCAGCGACAGCTCCCCGTCGGGCTGCTGCACGGTCACCAGTTGGGTGTCGATCACCGGCGCGGTCAGCCCGTCCAACAGCTCCAGCACCTCCCGGCCTGCCAGGCCGAACTCCGCCAGATCGCAACGCTCGGGCTTCACGTCGCGCACCACCAGCTCCCGGTTCGACGCCAACACCATGTCCGGTTCCTCGCCCCCCTCCGCCCCCTCCCGGCAGGCGGGCGCCATCACCGCCATGCGCGTGATCAGCACTTCACCCGGCAACACCGGCAGCTGGTCGGCCATCTCGCCGTGGATGGCGCGCCGGGCGAGGGGCACCAGCTGCTCAAGGCTGCGGTTCGTATAACAGAGGATGCGGGCCTGGTCGGGGTTGTCCCCCTCGGCGGCGCGGCGCAGGGCCTGCTGAGCCGCCGCCAGCCAGGCGGAGCGCTCCAGCAGGGCCACCATGCCCTCCGGCTGCCGGATGGCCGGCAGCTGAGGCGGCAACCGGCAGGGCAGCCGCTCCTCCCGCAGGCCGGTGGCCAGGCGCAGCACCGGACCCTGGTGGCGCACCACCTGCTCGAGCCGGGCCAGCTCGGCCCGCTGCAGATCGAACACGGGGCTGAGCGGTTCCCCCACGGGCGGCAGCTGGGCGGGATCGCCCACGAACACCAGCCGGGTGCCGTAGGGATGGGCGCAGCGCAGGGCGATCTGCAGCAGGGTGCTGTCCACCATCGAGGCCTCATCGATCAGCACCAGGGCCAGCGGCTCCAAGGCCACCGCCGTCTGCTCGGTTTCCTCACAGATCTCGCGGCCGCCGTCACGGCGCAGCTTCAGGCGCAGCAGCCGGTGCAGGGTGGAGGGAAACCAGGTGGGCCGCAGGCCGCTGAGCTCGAGGTACTGGCGCAGCACGCCCACCGCTTTGTGGGTGGGAGCCACCACGGTCCAGCAGAGATCCCGACGCTCCACCTCCGCCAGAAAGGCCATCGAGAGGTACGTCTTGCCGGTTCCGGCGTAGCCGCTCAGCACGAAAGGCCGACCATCAGCAGGAGCGTCCAGCCAGGCCACGAAGGCCTTGACCGCCTGGCGCTGACCTGGCGTGAAGGCTTGGGCATCAGCGGCAGGAAGGCTCAAGCCATCGGCAACCAGCCCCAGCTCTGGGCGATCTGCAGCGGCGAACCCACCAGGGCCAGACCGGTGAGGGCGATGGCGGGGCCCATCAGGCTGCCGGCCAGCACCTCCAGGCGCGTATGGCCCAGGTTTTCCTTCAGCGGCTTGGCTGGTGCGGCGTCCTGCCAGGTGGCAGGCGGCAGGGCATTGATCGCACCAGCCTGTAGCCCGGCGGCCCGGCGCACGCCGCTGGCGTCGTACATCACCACGAACGCCACGGTGGCGGCAAAGGCGAACAACGGATCATCGAAGCCCTGCTGCCAGCCGATGCCCGCCGCCGCGCCTGTGACCAGGGCGGCGTGACTGGACGGCATGCCGCCGGTTTCGAACAGCACCGCCGGGCGCCAGCGGCGGTGCTCCACCAGCTCGATGAGCAACTTCGAGCATTGCGCCAGACCGCAGGCGATCAGCGCCCAGGCCAGCACACCATTGCCAAGCAGTTGAAACAGGGGAGGGGTTCCGGAGGGGACAGCGATCATCGATCGCGGCTGGTGATGTAGTCAGCCAGGGCCACCAGCGGGCCGGCCTGGGCCAACCAGGGCTGAAGTGCCTCCTTGGACTCCCGCACCAGGGCATCGGCACGGCGACGCGACTCCTCCAGCCCCAGCAGCTTCGGGTAGGTGGTCTTGTCGGCGGCCAGATCTTTGCCGGCCGTCTTGCCCAGCACGGCACTGCTGGCGGTGAGGTCCAGGATGTCGTCGATGATCTGGAAGGCCAGGCCGATGCCGCGGGAATAGGTGCGCAGGGCGTCCAGCAGATCGTCCTCGGCGCCGGCGATCAGGGCGCCGGTGAGCACACTGGCCTGCAGCAGGGCACCGGTCTTGTGCAGGTGGATGTATTCGAGCGTGTCGAGATCCACCTGGCGGCCCTCGGATTCCAGATCCACCACCTGGCCGCCCACCAGCCCGGGGGCGCCGGCCGCCAGCGACAGCTCACCCAGCACCCGCAGCAGCCGTTCGGGGGCCACGCCGGGGCTGCGCAGCGCCACCATCTCGAAGGCACGGGTCAGCAGGGCGTCGCCGGCAAGGATGGCATTGGCTTCTCCGAACACCTTGTGGTTGGTGGGGCGTCCGCGGCGCAGGTCGTCGTTGTCCATGGCGGGCAGGTCGTCATGGATCAGCGACATGGTGTGGATCATCTCCAGTGCCACCGCGGTGGGAAGCGCCAGGGCACTGGTGCCTCCCGCCAGTTCGCAGCTCGCCAGGCAGAGGATCGGCCGCAGCCGCTTGCCCCCCGCCAGCAGCGAGTAGCGCATCGCCTCCCGCAATGACTCGGGCCGCTCCGGGCCGAGGGCGGCATCGAGGGCCTGCTCCACGCGCTGGCGGGACGCCTCCAGGTAGGCCGCGAAATCGAAATCCGTGCTCACCGCCACGGCCATGGGTACCAGCGCACTGCGGCGGATTCTCTCAGGCCACGGCGCCGCTGAGCGCCTATGGCAACAGATCGGCGAGCGGATCGTCCGCCGGAGCTCCAGCCCCATCCACAGCGAGCGCTGGGGCGAAGGTCGCCCGCCAGCTGGCCACCGTGTTGACCAGGAGCATCGTCACGGTCATGGGCCCCACACCACCGGGCACCGGCGTGATCGCCGCCGCCAGCGGCTCCACCTCCTCGAAGCGCACATCGCCGCAGAGCCCGCCGCGGCCGCCGGGCCCCTCAGCCGCTGACGGCGGCAGCCGGTGGATGCCCACATCCACCACCACCGCTCCGGGTTTCACGTGCTCGGCACCGATCAGCCGCGGCCGACCGGCCGCCACCACCAGCACATCCGCCTCGCGGCACAACGCCGCCAGATCGCGGCTCCGCGAGTGAGCCACGGTGACCGTGGCATTGGCGGCCTGCAGCATCAGCGCCATCGGCTGGCCCACCAGGATGCTGCGCCCCACCACCACGGCGCGGGCCCCCTCCAACGGCACCTGGGCGCGCGCCAGCAGGGCCATCACGCCGGCGGGGGTACAGCTGCGCGGACCGGGTTCCCCCTTGAGCAGGCGACCCAGGTTGCACGGGTGCAGGCCATCGGCATCCTTGGCCGGGTCGATCGCATTGAGGAGCGGCCCCTCCGCCAGCCCCGGCGGCAGGGGCAACTGCAGCAGGATGCCGTCCACAGCGGGATCGGAGTTAAGACGTTGAATCTCGGCGAGCACCGTGGCGGCGCTGCTGTCGGCAGGCAGGTGGGCGCCGTGGCTGGCGATGCCGACCCGGGCCGAGGCCTTCTCCTTGTTGGCCACATAGACGCCGCTGGCCGGATCATCACCGACACGCAGCACGGCCAGCCCCGGCGGCCTACCGGCCCGCTCCAGGCCCGCCGTCACCACCTGCTGCAGGCGCTGCTCCACGTCCTTCGCCAGTTGCCGCCCATCGAGGAGCTTCGCCATGCCCACCACAAACGGTTCAAGGCCCAGCATGCAGCCAGACCACGATTGACGTCCTCGCTAGCTTGACCACTTCGGAGGTGGAAAGTGTGCTGCTGCGTCGGCGCATCCAGAGGCTCTGGCAGCGATGGCTCCGGCAGGAATCGCCATGCCAGGCGCTCTGTCCATGGCGCCGACGCGACTGGCTGGCCGTGGCTCTGGTGTGCGTGCTGGTGGCGGGGGTGTCGAGCTGGCCCTGGCTGGTGGAACCGAGCCTGAGGCCGGGAATCCCGGCCCCGCAGAGCACCCGGGCACCGGAAGCCGCCACAGTCGTGGACAGCGACGCCCTGGAGCAGCGGCGTTTTCAGCTGGGCAGCCGCACCCACGTGCAGGTGGTAGATCCCCAGGCCGATCGGGAGCTGCAGCAGCGCCTGGAGCGGCAACTGCGGGAGCTGGAGTTGGTGGCGGCCTCCCCCCAGAACCGGGTGGGGCCGCTCAATCTGAACCCGGTGGAGCAGGCGTGGCTGATCAGCCTCACGCCGCAGCAACTGGCGCAATGGCAGCAGGCGCTGCGGCTGGCCCAGCGGCGCATGCTCAGCCAGGGCATCGTGAGCAGCATCGCCAAGAGCCAGCTACAGGCGGCCGCCGCCCTGCAGCTGGCGCCGCTGGCGGAGCCGGGCCTGGGCCTGGGCAGCCGGCTGCTGGCGGTGAACCTGCAGGGCCGCACCAACCTGCGCACCGATGCCGGCCTCACCCAGGGCTTGATCGAAGAGCTGCTCACCCAGCAGGGCATTCCGCGCATCACCGTGGAGAAAGGAGAACTGATCACCCGCCAGGGGGAACCGATCAGCCCCCAGGCCTACGACGTGCTCGATTACTTCGGCATGGTGAACCGGAGGCCCCTGCTACGGGCCTGGCTGGGCCATGCCTTCGAAGCCTTCGCCGGCAGTGCGGTGATGGTGCTGCTGCTGCGGCGCTGGCGCGCGAGCCTGGAGCCCCGCCATGCGCTGCTGGCCCTGGGGACCCTGCTGGTGGTGCAGGGCTGCAAATTGTGGCTCGGCAACACCGCCAGCCCGCTGGCGCTGCTGGTGCCCCCCACCCTGCTGCTGGCCCAGGCTCTGGGCACTGGCGCTGGCCTGGCCTGGCTGGCGGTGGCCAGCCTGCTGTGGCCCCAACCCCTCGATGGCTTCAACGAGCAGCGCCTGCTGGTGGCCGCCCTGGTGGCAGTGGTGGCGGCGGTGCTGGCAGGCCGGCAGCGCAGCCGCGCCCAGCTGGTGCAGCTGGCGCTTGTGCTGCCGGTTGGGGCCCTGGCCCTGCAATGGCTGGTGCTGCAGGTGTCGTATCGGTTGCCCAACAGCGCACGGGTGACGCCCAGCGGCGCAGAGCTGGTGGGAGAGGCGCTGCTGATGGGTGGCCTGCTGATGGGCGGCCTGCTGCTGGGACCGCTCGTCGAGAGTTTCTTCGGGCTGCTCACGCGCGCGCGGCTGCTGGAGCTGGCCGACCTGGAGCGCCCCCTGTTGCGGCGGCTGTCGATGGAAGCGCCGGGCACCTTCGAGCACACCTTGATGATCTGCGGGCTGGCCGAGGAGGGCGCCCGGGCGATCCAGGCGGACGTCGACATGATCCGCACCGGCGCCCTGTATCACGACGTCGGCAAGTTGCACGCGCCGCAATGGTTTATCGAAAATCAATCGGAGGGCGCCAACCCCCACGAAACGCTCAACGACCCCTTCGCCAGCGCCGCGATCCTGCAGGCCCACGTGGACGAGGGGCTCAAGCTGGCCCGCAAATACCGCCTGCCGCGGCCGCTGGCCGATTTCATCCCCGAGCACCAGGGGACTCTGAGAATGGGCTACTTCTTCCATCAAGCCCGGGAGCAGGATCCCGATGTGCCCGAGCAGCGCTTCCGCTACCGCGGGCCCACGCCCCAGAGCCGCGAAACGGGAATCCTGATGCTGGCCGATGGTTGCGAGGCCGCGCTGCGCTCGCTGCCGCCCGGCACCTCGGAGCAGGAGGCCTGCGCCATGGTGCGCCGGATCATCGAAGCACGCCTCAGCGATGGCCAGCTCAAGGACAGCGGCCTGAGTCGGGGCGAACTGGAACTGGTGATCAGGGCGTTCGTGCGGGTGTGGAAGCGGATGCGTCATCGGCGGATCCCTTACCCGATCCCCGCCCGGAAGGCCTACAGCGCCTGAGCCCCTGCAGCTTGCGCTCGAGCACCACCGAGGCCGGCAGCAGGGTGATGGCGTTGGCGGCGATCAGGGGCCCGTCGCGGGTGATCAGGCCATAGAGCAGCCAGCAGCAGATGCCTGCGGTGAAGAGCGTGTACATGCGCAGGGAGATGCCACTGGTATCGCCACTGCGCAGGGTTTTGATCGCCTGGGGGAAAAAGCTCAAGGTGGTGAGCGCCGCCGCGCCATACCCCAGCAAGGTGGTGGAGGTGGCAGTCATCGGGCCGGGCGCGTTGACCTCAGCATGGCGGAGGCGCCGCAGGGTGGGAGGAGCGATAGGGTCCCCCGAGACAGGTCTTGTGATGGCTCCTCTTCCAGCGCAACTTCTGGCGGGAGCCTCTGCCAACGGCAAGCTCGGCGTGATGGTGTGCGGCCATGGCAGCCGCAACCGTCTGGCCGTCGAGGAATTCGCCCAGCTTGCGATCGGGCTGCAACAACGCCTGCCCCATCTGCCGGTGGCCTACGGCTACCTGGAATTCGCCCGGCCAATCCTGCGCGACGGCCTCGACCAGCTGCGCCAGCAGGGCGTGGAGCATGTGCTGGCGGTGCCGGGAATGCTGTTCGCCGCCGGCCACGCCAAGAACGACATTCCCTCGGTTCTGAACACATATGCGGCCGAATCCGGTCTGCGCATTGATTACGGCCGCGAGCTGGGTGTCGACCGCAAGATGATCGAGGCGGCGGGTGCCCGCATCCGTGGCGCGCTGCAGCAGGCGGATGCCGCCGCTGCCGCCGCCGGTGAGCCAGCGGTGCCGCTGCACGACACCCTCTTGGTGGTGGTGGGACGCGGCTCTTCCGATCCCGATGCCAACTCCAACGTCAGCAAGGTGACCCGCATGCTGGTGGAGGGGTTCGGGTTCGGCTGGGGCGAAACGCTCTACTCCGGTGTCACGTTTCCGCTGGTGGAACCGGGGCTGCGCCATGTGGTGAAGCTGGGCTTTCGCCGCATCGTGGTGTTTCCCTACTTTCTTTTCTCCGGCGTACTGGTGAGCCGCATCCGGCTGCACAGTGAGCGTGTGGCGGCAGATCATCCCGCCGTGGACTTCGTGCAGGCTCCTTATCTCGGTGACCATCCACTGGTGATCGACACCTTCCATGAACGTGTGGAAGAAGTGGTGCGCGGGGACACCCAGATGAACTGTTCGCTCTGTAAGTACCGGGCGCAGGTGCTGGGCTTCGAAGCGGAGGTGGGTGATCCGCAGCGGAGTCACCACCACCATGTCGAGGGGTTGATCGAATCCTGCACATTGTGCGAACGCGAATGCACCGGCGCCTGCCAGCCCGATGGGGTGCCGATTCCCCTAGGCAGCGGGCAGGGCCACAGCCATAGCTACAGCCACAGCCAAGGAGAAGGACCCGCAGAGGCCCCCGGGCCGGCCCACAGCCACGTGCACGGCCCGGAGCAGACGGAGCATGGCCCCGTCCACGACCACGCGCATCACCAGGGTCAGCCCCACGACCACAGCCACACCCGTTACCCCCACGCTGACCACCCGCTCGGGCCTCGCAGCCTGACGGCAGCACCCCCAGCCAAGGGAGACCCAGCCGTCTCGCCGACCCCCGGGACTCAAGAGATCCACGGAGCATAAGCCCTACTGATGTGTCACCGATTTCCCCAGGCACCCATGGTTTTCCCCAGAACGGGAGGGGTTTTTCCACAGGCGAGATCGGAGAATGGCCTTTCAAGCCCTTGAATCTGGGGATTACGCGGGTTTCCAGGCAGCCTTCTTGACAAACGTTCTCAGTGGCATCACCCGCCAGACCGATTGCCGATGGCCAGCGACGAAGAGCCACCGCAGCTGACTTTCTCAAGGCGAGCCGGCATGGGTTTCACCCAGGCCCCCCGCTTTGACGGGCCTGCCGTCGCTGTGGCTATCTAGGCAGGACCAGGGAGCCACGGCATTGAGCGACGCGCTGAACAGGACCACAGGCCAAGGACGCAACGGCATGCGCAGCAGCGAGGCCGCCAGTGGCTCAGGACGGAGTGAGGCCTATCCAGGCGAAGCCGGGGTGGCTGCAGAAAGCCGCGTGAGTCTTGAGGCGGAGATCCCTGAGCTGCTGTTCGACGGCATGCGCGACTTCATCCGCAGCCATCCCCACTGGGACCAGTACCAGCTGGTCAGTTCAGCCCTGGCCAGCTTCCTGTTCCAGAACGGCTGCACCGACGGCTGCGTCACCCAGCATTACCTCAACGGTCTGTTCATGCGCAACCAGCCGCCCGAAGGCCGCCTCGTCTGACAGCAGCTTGCCCGGAGTCCAGCGGGCCTGACGCGAGATCAGCCGTCATCGCCCGAGACCAGCAGCCATGGCCGATGGGCGCCAGTGAAGCCGGAGACAGGCACGCGTGAATGGAGACAGGCCGCCCATGCTGAAGAACGGCCTGTAAAGCTCGCGCTCCTGATCCACCCAAGGTCCTCCTCGCAGCCGCTTCGGCTGTTGATCCACGCGCCTTCTGATCCACGCGTCGTTTATTGCACCCGCGATTCAGCCACTCGGTGGTTCCGTGAGCACGTGTCCTCCAGGCCCATTGCTCTGAACAACGCCAGCGAGCACGCAAGCTGCAAGCACGTGGGCGCCAAGCAACGCAGCATCAAGTCCTGCTCGATGGCTGGCTGCCGATTCACAGGCCGCTGATCACTGGATCCCACCTTGATGGTTTCACCGGATCTCACCTTGCTGTTCCAGCCGTTGTCGTTCCCAAGCCGCTGTCTCGCGCGTTGTTGTCTCGAATCCTGCTGACTCGAAACCTGCTGACTCGAAGGTTGCTGCGTCACACGTTGCTGACTCGCAGTGGCTGCTCAAGCTGCTGATTGGCAGGTTGAAGCTTTACGCGTCGCGGCTTCACTCGCTAAGGGTTTGTCGGCCGCCGAACAGCAAACAACCGGGTGAAGGAGAGGTCCTGCGCAGCGGAACACCACCAAATCACAGGCCCGCTGCCTGTGGCGCCAGCAATAAAAAAGCGGAAACCTTAAGGCCCCCGCTTTGGAATCTCCCTTGCCCGACCCGGTTAAAGGTCGCCTGCAAATTGTGCAGGAGGGTCCAGATCGCTTTTGTGGTCGTTGACACCGCCCGCGTGGTCCGGTCAGGACGCGCTCACAGCCTCATCGATCGCGCCAGTGCGCAACCTGTGGGCGGCATGGGCGCAGGCCCGCCAGGTGATTGCCATCTCCGTGAGCGTGGGGCTCTGCCAGCCGGCACTGGGCCAGCAGGCCCCATCGGTGACCAGCAGATTGGGGGCCTGCCAGCAGCGGTTCAAGGGGTCCACCACCCCGGCGTCCGGGCCAGCCGCCATGCGGGCACCGCCCAGTTCATGGATGAAGTAGCCCGGCGGGGCCGCCTCCGGTGACAAAGCCACTCCAAGGCGCAGCAGCGGCTCGGCCAGCGGAAACAGGAACAGATCCTCCAGCGGCCGGATGCACCCACCGGCGGCAGCCACCACCGCCGCCATGCGCGCCTGCATGTGGGCCACCATCCGCGTTTCGTTCTCGCCCCAATGCACGTCGATGTGGGGGGCCGGCAGGCCCCAGGCATCGGTGGCAGTGGCTGAAAGGGTGAGCCGGTTGTGGGCCTGGGGCAGCACTTCCCCCTGGCCGATCAGGAAGCCCACCGCCTCCCGCTGGCGCCGCTTGAGCAGAGCCGGCGGATCGAAGCGCTGCACGCCGGCCCAGATGCCGTAGCCGCGGCGGAAGGGCAGAGGCTGGTCATCGGCGCCGAGGTTCACGGTGTTGGGGATGAAGGCACTGCCCGCTCCCGACAGTTCACTGGGGCCGGTCGGGGCCGGCTGATCGGGCAGCGCGAAGAACCGGCAGCTGGAGATGTGATCCATCAGGTGGCACCCGAGGCTGCCGGAGGGGTCCGCCAGCCCATTGGGCTGATGCGCCTCTGTGGAGTGGAGCAGGATCCGCACCGATTCCAGCGTGGAGGCGCAGAGCACCACCAGCTGGGCCTGCACCCGCTGCCGTGCACCGCTGGCCCGCTCCACGTACACCACCGCTTCGGCGCGGCGGCGGGTGCGATCAACCTCCACATGGCTCACCACCGCCCCCGGACGCAGCGTCACCCGGCCCGTGGCCAGGGCCTGGGCCAGCGCCCCGCCCTGGGAGCAGGAGCGGGGCCAGGGGCCGCTGCCGGGGCGGTGCAGCGCGAAGCCACGGGAGTGGATCAGCGGCAGATTCAGCTCCCGGGCGATCGCCTGCTGAAGGTGGCGCTCCGCTGGCGTGAACGGCAGCGGCGGCTGAAACTCCCCATCCGGCAGCTGGGGCAGGCCATCGCGGTGGCCGTGCACGCCGTGGAAGCGCTCGAGTCGGGCGTAGTAAGGGGCCAGGTCGGCGTGGGAAAGCGGCCAGGACGGGCCGTGGCCATCCCGCTCGCCCGCCTTGAACTCGTGGTCGGAGAGGCGCAGGGTGATGCCGCCCCAGGTGAGACTCTTGCCGCCCACCTGACGCCCCCGGCTCCAGAGGAAGGGGCGGTCGGGAGGCGTGCTGTAAGGGTTCTCTCGCTCATCCACATACAGCTCCGGGTTGGCCTTCCAGTAGCCCGGATGCTGCACCTGCCGCCACTGCCGGCCGCTGCTGATGTTGGCCACCCGCCTGAGGCTGTTCAGGGGCTCGCTGCCGAAAGCCTGGCGGGCGCTGAGCGCGGGGCCGGCGTCCAGCACCAGCACCCGCAGGCCAGCGCTCGCCAGCACCATGGCGGCAACTCCGCCGGTGGCGCCGGACCCCACCACCACCGCATCAAACAGGGGTCCGGGATCAGCGAGAGGCATCGGCTGGCCAGCAACGGGCGTGGCGTGGCGACCTTAGGCGGCGACAGCCGGGCGTCGAACCAGCGACGCAGGGCCCGGCCTCTGCCCAGACAGCTGCCCATAAAACAACCGGCTGCAGATCCGCAACCGGGGGATGAAAAGTGGTGGCGGGGAGGAGATTTGAACTCCTGACCTTCGGGTTATGAGCCCGACGAGCTACCAGACTGCTCTACCCCGCGTCGCCTCAGACACACTACAAGCCGGGGGTGCCTTCCGGCAATGGGCGGGGCCCTGGGCGCCGGCTTCAGCGCGCCATGGCGTCAAAGCGCAGCTCGCCGCTCACCTCCAGCCGCAGGCCAAGGCCTGGCGCGAGGAACTGATCCTCGAGCTCTTCGAGGGTGAGCGCCGTGAGCCAGTCGAGCTGCCGCAGCAGGTGCAGCGTCACCGCGTGCTTGGCACGGCTGGCGCCGTCCTCCACCTTGATCGCCACTCCCAGCCCCTCGCCCATGCGGGCCAGGCACTGGATCCCTTCGGCGCCCCCCTTGCTCAGCACCAGGCCATGACCCCGCCGCATCAGCTCAGTGTCGAAGCGTCCCTCGCCAGCCACAAGCTCAGGGTGGGCCAGCATGGCCCGACTCAGCCGCTCAAGATCGGGCTGCTCCGAACCGCCCAGGTGGGCGAACAGCAGCGCCATCTGGGCCAGCTGGATCTGCACGGTGGGAGCGCCGCAGTCGTCGCGCGCCGTGAGCAGCTCCGCTCCGGGCAGGCCCAGCAGTTCCCCCACCCCCTTGAACACCTGCTGCTGCAGCGGGTGGTCGGGCTGGAGGTAGGTGTCCAGTGCCCAGTTCATGCGGCGGCAGGTGGCAAGAAACGCGGCGTGCTTGCCCGAACAGTTGTGCTGCAGCGGGCTGGCGTCGGGCTGCGGCGGCGGGCACTGCAGCCGTTCGGCTTCCAGATCGGCGCTCCAGAGGATCTTGAACGCTTCGCGGGCATGGGCCGGCGTGCCGGCATGGGATGCACAGGCGATCGCCAGGCTGCGGCTGTCGGCACCGGCCAGGTCGGCGGCACCGCTGCTCACATAGGCCTGGGCCTGGAAGGGCTTCAGCGCCGAGCGCATGAAGCTGAGCTGCTGGGGATCACCGGCGCGCATCAACACCCGCCCGCGCTTGTCGCAGACAACGGCGTGAACGCGGTGCACCGACTCGGTGATACCGGCGCGCAGCAGCCGCACCTCCAGGGGGGGCACGCCGGGCCGCTGGGAGGAGCCGAAACTGGAGGACAGGGACATCGCAGAGGGTTCGGCGCCCCGGAAACGACCGGGGCCAGGATTCAAAGAGCCTGGCAGAGCCCGGCTCCACCCAGCAGCAGTGCAGCGGCCAGGAGCAGGCCCTGGCGGAGACGCTCCAGCACCGGACGCACTTCATGGCGGGCCACCAGCAGGTCCTGCTGGCGCCAGGAGAGGGGCTTCTCCCACACCTGGCCGTCGTACCAGCCGGATTCCTCGTATTCCACCCGCTCGGAGGTGAGGCGCCGGCTCACATAGCTCCAGCCCAGCCACTGGCGGATCAGCAGCAGCAGCGAGGGCAGCACTGCCGCCACCGCCGCCGCCAGCACCAACCGCAACGGCGCGTGGCGCAGGGGCCAGCTGCCGTAGGCGATCAGCAGACACAGCGGCAGTGCAAGCAGCCAGCTGATCGCCAGGGGCTTGAGCAACTGCCGTGAGCTCTGCACCGGCCAGGCGAAGAACCAGGAGGCGAGCAGCTGGCGGTATTCCTCCAGGGGCTGCTGTTCGACGGGCACCGGACAGGTCGAGAGGGGGGAGACCTGAGCCATGGAAGACGCCGGACGGTCAGAGGGAAACAGACTCCTCTGAGCCTAGGAAAGGCACCTGCTCGCCGTGTCCCCAGAAGGCTTCCAGGTCGTAGTAGCGCCGTTCGCTGGGGGTGAGCACATGCACGATCAGCTCGCCGTAATCGAGCAGCACCCAGCGCCCTTCGTTCTGGCCCTCCTTGCGCAGCGGCAGCCGGCCCGCATCAGTGAGCAGGCGGTCTTCGACCGAACGGGCGATGGCCCGCACCTGCACATCGGAGAGGCCCGAGCAGATCACGAACCAATCGGCCAGGGAGGACACCTCATCGACCCGGATCAGACGGATGTCCACGGCCTTGCGGTCGTCGCAGGCCTCGGCGGCAAGCCTGGTGAGGCGATCACTATCCATAGACGTTCTCGCTGGTGACGGACTGGCGGCTGCCTTGTTGCTGGGCCATCTCGGCACGAGCGGTGGCCGCACTCTTGCGCAGGGCCTCCAGGCGGTCTTCGTAGAAGGCGCGTTTCTTCTTCTTGCGGGTCTGCTCGACCAGTTCCTTCAAGGCGCCACCCAAACTCTTGTAGGCATTGGGCAGGGTGTAGCCGAAGCGGGTGGCCAGGGCAATGGCCCGCTCATCGGCGGCGATCGCATCCTGCAAACGTTTCTCTGAGTTGTTCTTGAGGTAGAGCCGGTAGCCGGCGAAGCCCGACAACCCCAGCGCCATCATCAGCAGCAGGCCGTCCTGCACCCACAGCTCGCCGATGGCGCCGCCAAGGCCGATGGCCAAGGCCGCCATCTCCCAGCCGTCGCGGGGCACCGCATCGTTTTGGATGCGGCCCACCTCATGCCAGAAGAGCAGGTTGCGGTGGTCGAGGGCCAGCTGATCCCAGGCTTCGAGATCCACCTGGATCTCCACCTCATCACGGCCGATCTCCTCGATCGTGACCAGGGGCGGGTCGGCGGAGGCGGCGGCTTCCACGAACACCCAGCTCTGCATCTCCGGAGGAAGCAGCCCCTTGAGGCGCTGGAGTTCGCTCATCGAACCGGCAATGGATAGGAAACCGCCACGTTAGCGAGGACACACGCCCCGGAGGCCAGCCGGCGGGCAGTGGGCGTGAGAGGCTGAGGCCGTTTGGCTTCGAACACCGCCCATGCCCCGCCGCACGGATCTGCGCCGCATCCTGCTGCTGGGCTCCGGACCGATCGTGATCGGCCAGGCCTGCGAATTCGATTACTCAGGCACCCAGGCCTGCAAGGCCCTACGGGCCGAGGGTTTCGAGGTGGTGCTGATCAATTCGAATCCGGCCTCGATCATGACCGATCCGGAAATGGCGGATCGCACCTATATCGAGCCGCTCACCCCTGAAGTGGTGGCGCGGGTGATCGCCATCGAGCGCCCGGATGCCCTGCTGCCCACCATGGGCGGTCAGACCGCCCTCAACCTGGCGGTGGCCCTGGCGGAAGACGGCACGCTCGAGCGCTACGGCGTCGAGCTGATCGGCGCCAACCTGGCCTCGATCAAGAAAGCGGAAGACCGCCTCCTGTTCAAACAGGCGATGGAACGGATCGGCGTGGCGGTGTGTCCATCCGGCATCGCCAGTTCGCTCGCCGAGGCCGAAAGGGTGGGAGAGGAGGTGGGCGGGTATCCGCGCATCATCCGGCCCGCCTTCACCCTCGGCGGCTCCGGCGGCGGCATCGCCTACAACCCCGAGGAGTTCCGGGCCTTCTGCAAGAGCGGTCTGGAGGCCAGTCCCGTCTCCCAGATCCTGATCGAGCAGTCGCTGATTGGCTGGAAGGAGTTCGAGCTGGAGGTCATGCGCGACCTGGCCGACAACGTGGTGATCATCTGCAGCATCGAGAACCTCGATCCGATGGGGGTGCACACGGGCGACTCGATCACCGTGGCCCCTGCCCAAACCCTCACCGACCGCGAGTACCAGCGCCTGCGCGACCAGTCGATCGCGATCATCCGCGAGATCGGCGTGGAAACCGGCGGCAGCAACATCCAGTTCGCGATCAACCCCGCCAATGGCGACGTGGTGGTGATCGAGATGAACCCGCGCGTGAGCCGCAGCTCGGCCCTCGCCTCCAAGGCCACCGGCTTTCCGATCGCCAAGATCGCCGCCCGGCTGGCGGTGGGCTACACCCTCGACGAAATCCTCAACGACATCACCGGAGCGACGCCGGCCTGCTTCGAGCCCACGATCGACTACGTGGTCACCAAGATTCCCCGCTTCGCCTTCGAGAAGTTCCGCGGCAGCCCGGCGGTGCTCACCACCTCGATGAAATCGGTGGGCGAGGCCATGGCGATCGGCCGCTGCTTCGAGGAATCGTTCCAGAAGGCCCTGCGCTCGCTGGAAACCGGCCACGCCGGCTGGGGCGGCGACCGACCCGATGCCGAGGTGGAGCCCAGCGACCTGGAACGCCAGCTGCGTACCCCCGCGCCTGAGCGGATCTTTGCGGTGCGTGCCGCCATGGTGGCCGGCCGCAGCGACACCGACATCCACGCGCTCAGTGCGATCGACCCCTGGTTCCTGGCCAAGCTGCGCGGCATCTTCAACGCCGAGCAGGCCCTGCTGCAGGGGCGTGCGCTCAACGACCTGACCAGCGACACATTGCTGGCGCTCAAACAGCTGGGCTTCTCCGATCGCCAGATCGCCTGGGCCACCGGCAGCGACGAACTCAGCGTGCGCCGCCATCGCCAGGCCCTGGGGATCAATGCCGTGTTCAAGACCGTGGACACCTGCGCGGCGGAATTCGCCTCCACCACGCCGTACCACTACGCCACCTACGAGCGGCCGCTGGAGCAGTTGAACGCGGACGGCAGCCTGGCGCCACTGCCGCCGCAGGACGAGGTGCAACCCGAAAGTCGCCGCAAGGTGATGATCCTGGGCGGTGGGCCGAACCGCATCGGGCAGGGCATCGAGTTCGACTACTGCTGCTGCCACGCCTCCTTCGCTCTGCAGGACGAAGGCCTGGCCACGGTGATGGTCAACAGCAACCCGGAAACGGTCTCCACCGACTACGACACCTCCGACCGCCTCTACTTCGAGCCGCTCACGCTCGAAGACGTGCTGAACGTGATCGAGGCCGAGAAGCCCGCCGGGGTGATCGTGCAGTTCGGCGGCCAGACGCCCCTGAAGCTGGCGCTGCCACTGCTGCGCTGGCTGTCCACGCCGGAGGGCATGGCCACCGGCACCCGCCTCTGGGGCACGTCACCGGAATCGATCGACAGCGCCGAAGACCGCGAGCAGTTCGAGGCGATCCTGCGGCGGCTCGACATCCGCCAGCCGCGCAACGGCCTGGCCCGCAGCGAGACGGAGGCCCGTGCCGTCGCCGCCCGGGTGGGCTATCCCGTGGTGGTGCGGCCCAGCTACGTGCTCGGCGGCCGGGCGATGGAGGTGGTGTTCGACGAAGAAGAACTCAACCGCTACATGGTGGAGGCGGTGCAGGTGGAGCCCGACCATCCAGTGCTGATCGACCAGTACCTGGAAGACGCGATCGAGGTGGATGTTGATGCCCTGGCCGATCGCGAGGGCCGGGTGGTGATCGGCGGGCTGATGGAGCACATCGAGCCGGCCGGCATCCACTCCGGTGATTCGGCCTGCTGCCTGCCGGCGGTGTCGCTCTCGCCCGCCGCGCTGGCCACGATCCGCCAGTGGACCGAAGCGCTGGCCCTGGCTCTTGATGTGTGCGGCCTGATCAACCTGCAGTTCGCCGTGCAGCGGGAGCAGGTGTTCATCATCGAAGCCAACCCGCGTGCCTCCCGCACGGTGCCGTTCGTGGCCAAGGCCACCGGCGTGCCCCTGGCCAAGATCGCCAGCCGCCTGATGGCGGGGCGCACGCTGGCGGAGCTGGGCCTCACCGCCGAACCTCAGCCGCCGCTGCAGAACGTCAAGGAGGCGGTGCTGCCCTTCAAGCGCTTCCCCGGTGCGGACACCCTGCTGGGACCGGAGATGCGCTCCACGGGAGAGGTCATGGGCAGCGGCGCCGATTTCGGCATGGCCTACGCCAAGGCGGAACTGGCCGCCGGCGAAGCATTGCCCACCGCAGGCATGGTGTTCCTCTCCACCCACGACCGCGACAAGGCGGCGCTGGTGCCGGTGGCCCGCAACCTGGCCGCGCTGGGCTTCCGGCTGATCGCCACCACCGGCACAGCCTCGCTGCTGCGCGCCCACGGCCTCGAGGTGGAGGCCATCCTCAAGGTGCATGAAGGCCGCCCGAACGTGGAGGACGCCATCCGCTCGGACCGCATCCAGCTGATCATCAACACCCCGATCGGCCGGCAGGCCGCCCACGACGACAAGTACCTGCGCCGCGCCGCCCTCGACTACGCGGTGCCCACGGTCACCACCCTGGCGGGAGCGCGCGCGGCGGTGGAGGCGATCACCACCCTGCAGAGCCAGGAGCTCACCGTGGCCGCCCTGCAGGACATCCACACCCCGGCCGGCCGCTGATCGCTACGGTGAAGGGCCCCTGCCCGAAACCATTGACCACCACCGCTCCCCCCAGCTCCGTCGTGGCTCCCGGCACCGACATCACCGACCTGTTCCGCGCCGCCTACGAGAACCGCTACACCTGGGAACCCGGCTTCGCCGGTTACCAGGGCCGCTGCGTGTGGGAGCAGGGCGACCGTCGGGTGGAAGGCCGCTTCGTGGTGGGCGCTGACCTCAAGGCCAGCGTGGAGGGGATCGACGACGCCGAAATCAACAAGGCCGTGGCCTCCCAGCTCTGGGAGGTGTGCATCCACCGGGTGCGCCGCACCTTCGAGCAAACCCACAGCGCCAACACCTTCACCGCCGGCGACACCGATGCGGTGGGCCTGGAGGTGATCGTGGGTGGCAAGGGCAGCGGCGACCGCTACCGCATCAAGGACAACGTGGTGACGATGGTGCACCGCCACATCCACGGCACGGTGGTGACGATCTTCACGCTGGAAACCACCGACACGGGCGCCGGCTACCTGAGCCGCCGCTACAGCAGCGCCTACAGCGACCCTGCCACCGGCGTCGCCCGTGGTGGCACCAGCCACTTCACCGACACCTTCGTGCCCCTGGCCGGCACCGGCCCCTGGGTGCTGAGCGAGCGCGTGATCGCCAGCGACGCAGGGAGCGGCGCCTCAGCAGCAGAGGATGAGGCGGGCGAGCAACGCTTCCGCTTTGAAGACCTGCAGCCGGTCTGATACCAGCCGTTCTGATCGCAGCCGCAAACCCCGGCCCGTCTGCAGCCACGGGCCGGGGGGCGACGCTCGGGATTAGGGACTCCAGGTACTGGAGCCCACTGCGCTCAAAAGGGCTCCGGCAGGGGCGGGACGGTTTTGAGGCGCTCGTTGAGCTGATGGGCCATCGACTGGCGCCCCACCGCCAGCACCTTCAGGGTGTCTTCGTGCAGGCGGAGCTGGTTGTCGGCCACCTGCATGCCGCGCACCAGTTCCTTGAGGTCGTCGGGCAGCGTGTTCAGGTCGTAGCGCTTGCCCTCGAAGGTGAGCACGGGTGGGTTGGAAGCGGCGTCTGTCAAAGCCAGCACAAAGGGGATCGCTCATTTTAGGCCGGCTGGCGCCGCCGTTTGAAGAAGAACATCAGCAGGGGCCCCACCTGCGAGGCTTCCACCATCTCCCACCCTTCCGCGCCCAGCAAATTGAGGAAGAACTGCAGCTGCCCAGCCGGATGGCGCGGCGGCGGCGGGGCGCCGTAGAACTCCGGAAACTCGCTGGCGATGAATTCGGGGCTCAAGGCACCTCGCAGCCGCTCACTGGCGGCTTCCGCGCTGGGGGGTTCGGGAGGGGTGCCACTCTCCAGGTTGATGTGGATGACCCGGTATTCCCACAGAGGCAGATCGGTCATGGCCGGCGGTGCGAAGGGGGAGCGAGCGGCGTGGGGAGAAGAGCCGGGTGGGAGCCAGACCAGCAGAAAGCGGGAAGGGAGGCCAGCCAAGCGGCAGGCCGGGCTTGAGCCCGGCGATCCGGGACCTGCTCAGTCCGCCACGCGAATCAGCTGACGCTGGCACAGCTCGCGGTAACGCCCGCCCCGGGCCATCAACTGATCATGGCTGCCCGACTCGACGATGCTGCCGGACTCGAGCACCAGGATCTGATCGGCCTCCTGCACTGTTGCCAGGCGGTGGGCGATCACCAGCACGGTGCGGCCGGCCATCGCCTGGCGCAGGCCCTGCTGCACCGCCTCCTCGGCCTCCGCATCCAGGGCACTGGTGGCTTCATCGAGAAGCAACACCGCCGGATCGCCAAGCACCGCCCGGGCGATGGCCAGGCGCTGCAGCTGACCACCGGAGAAATTGCTGCCCCGCTCCTCGATACGGGCGTCGTAGCCGCCCGGCAGAGCTTCGATGAAACCGGCCGCGTTGGCCAGTGCGGCAGCCTGATGCACCTGTGCATCGGAGGCGACACGTCCGAAGCGGATCGCCTCGGCCACCGTGCCGGAGAACACACTGCTCTGCTGGGGCACCAGGGCCACGGCGCGGCGCAGGTCGCCGGAGCGCAGCCGGGCCAGATCCTGGCCGTCCAGCAGCACCCTGCCCCGCTGGGCGGTGTTGAAGCGCAGCAGTAATGAAAAGAGCGTGCTCTTGCCCGCGCCGGACGGTCCCACCAGCGCCACCAGCTGCCCGGGCTCAGCACAAAGCTCAAGGCCCTGGAGCACAGGGCGCTCGGGGTCGTAGCCGAACCAGACGCCCTCCAGACGCACCTCCCCACGCACGGGGCCCAGGGGCAGGGCGCCTGCATCGTCGGGAGGTTCAATCGGCTCCTGCTCGATCGCCCGCAGCCGCTTGAGCGAGGCCTGGCCCTGCTGGAGTTCGTTGTAGTTGGTCGTGAGGTGGGAGATCGGATCGATCAGCATCAGCAGGGCTGCCACATAGCTGCTGAAACCCTGGCTGGTGAGGCCGCCCGCCTGAATCCGCGAAGCGCCGATCAGCAGCACCGAAAGGATCCCAGCCGCTTCGATGAAGCCCACCACCGGATGCTGGAGCGCCAGCAGTCGCATGGTGCGGTAGCGGGCGCGGCGGTGCAGGTCGATCTCCTGCTCAAAGCGCTGCTGCAACCAGGTCTCGGCGGCGAAGGCGCGCACCAGCGGCAGGCCTCCGATCGCTTCTCCCAGCAGGCCGGCCAGTTCGCTCACCTGCTTCTGACTGCGTTCGGCCGCCCCCATCACCTTGGCTCCGAAGGCGCTCACGAGCACGGCCACCAGCGGCGCCAGCAACAGGGTGGCGAGCGACAACTTCCAATCGAGGAAGACCATGTAGCCGAACACCACGATCAGCTGCAGCAGGCTGGGGGTGGTGTCCTGAATCGTCTTGTAGATCACCTCCGCCACCCGATCGGCGTCTTCGGTGAGGCGGTAGGTGAGATCGCCGGCGGAGAGCTTCTCCAGGGAGGCGAATTCCAGGCGCTGCAGGCGCGCGAACAGCTGGCTGCGCAGCGCCTGGCCTACCTGCAGGGCCGGGGAGGCCAGCAGGGTGTCCTGGCCGAACTGGGCCAGCTTCTGCACCAGAAACACCACCAGGGCCAGGCCGATCGCCCGCAGCACCGCCGGGAAATCACCGGCGCCGATAGAGGGGATCAGCTGACCGGCCAGCCAGGCGAGCAGGGGCCAGCAGGCCACGAAGATCACCATGCAGACCCCGCCGGCGATCAGATTGCGGCGATGGGGCCCGAGCAGCGGCAGCAGCCCGCGAAAACCGGCCGGTGGGGGTGCGAGCATCGGCGAACCTTATCAGCGCCCTTTCGGCGCCTCCCTGGGTGCGGCTTGACCAGTTCCTCAAATGGCAGGGCGTGATGGCCACAGGTGGCGAGGCCAAGCTGCGGGTGCAGAACGGTGAGGTGCGCGTGAACGGCGCTATCGAGCTGCGCCGCGGCCGCCAGCTGGTGGCGGGCGACCGGGTGGAGTGGCAGGGCATTGCGTTGGAGGTACCCCCCTCGGCCTAGGTTGTTGGGCACCTCAGCGAGAGAAGGCGGTGCGCAAGGCGGTGATTGCAGGCAACTGGAAAATGCACATGACCTGCGCAGAGGCGCGGGCCTACGCCGGAAGCTTCGTGCCATTGATGGCCGATCTTCCTGAGGATCGGGTGGTGGTGCTGGCGCCGCCCTTCACCGCCATCGCCGCGCTGAGCGAAGCCCTGGCAGGGAGCGACATCAAGCTCTCCAGCCAGAACGTCCATTGGGACAACGGTGGCGCCTACACAGGCTCCATCTCGGCAGACATGCTCAAGGAGCACGGGGTGTCGTACGCGATCGTGGGCCACAGCGAGCCCCGCAAGTACCACTCCGAGAGCGATGAGCAGATCAATCGCCGCGCCCTCAGCGCCCAGGCGGCCGACCTGATCCCGATCGTGTGTGTGGGTGAAACCGACAGCCAGCGCAGCGCTCGCGAGACCGAGCGGGTGATCCGCCGCCAGGTGGAGCAGAGCCTGGAGGATCTTGATCCCAGCCGAATGGTCGTGGCCTATGAGCCGATCTGGGCAATCGGCACCGGCAAGACCTGCGACGCCGCTGAGGCCAACCGTATTTGTGGCCTGATCCGCAGCTGGGTTGGTTATCCGGATGTGGTGATTCAGTACGGCGGCTCGGTGAAAGCCGACAACATCGACCAACTGATGGCTCAGAGCGACATTGACGGTGTGCTGGTGGGGGGCGCTTCGCTCGACCCGATCAGCTTTGCCCGCATCGCCCAGTACCGCGTGCCGGTCACCATCTGAGCCCTGGCCTGGAGCATCGGATCGGGCCGATCCGGATGGATGCGCCGCACTCGGCCAGATCGAGTTGCGGCGACAGTTGCCGGCGGAACAGCCATGGGAGTGCAAGCCATCGCGGCCCAGGCCTCGGATGTTCAAGCCATGGCTCAGCAAGCCACGGCTGGTTATGGGAATCCGCTCGCCATCCTGCAGGCTTGAATTCCGGGAGCGGCAACGCGCAATCTGGCGCTGATCAGCTGGACATCAGAATCAGGTGCTGGGAGCGGGGGAGCCGCTGTTGCCCAACGAGCCGTTGTTTGGCAGGTCGCCGTATTCACGTTTCAGCAGCACGTAGAGGTAATCGGGCGACTTATAGCGGGAGGGGTAGCAGTGAAAGATGGTTTCGAGGCGATCCCAGCAGACGGTTCGTTGGATCTTGACGAGGGATTTTCCCTCTCTTACTAGGATGCGGAGGGCCTTGCAATAGAGATGATAATTCGCTTCGAGTTCGCCAACGGTGAGATTGGCCGCGCGCGCTTCGGTCATGTGGTGAACTCCTGGGGATTCACGCCAACTGGCGTGGATGAGAAAAAAGACTTACCGCCTGCCATCCGTAGCGTTGTGGCTGGATGGCCTCTCCACTAACCGCTCTCAACCACGTGGCCATCCCTCATGAAAAACTCAGGCGGGGAACACTCCTTGCGGAGGCCATACCACAAGGGCCGTAGGGGCATTGTCCTCAGCGGCATTGTGCTCCGCAGGCCACTGTGTTCATTCAACCCTGCCATGGGCCCGGGGCATGTTTGTGGCGGACATGGAGGGAAAGAAACGCCAACATCAATGCAATGGCTGAAGCGAACGTTCTGCTCCCTGCACGACCCTACGGCGACCCACGCACCACTGCGGTCGCCAGGGAGGCCCGACATCAAGCTTCATGCTCTACATCACGACATATGAAGCAGGCCAGCAGAAATACTCATGCAAACCCACGACCCACAACGGTGGAACCCACAACCCACAGACATGGAGCTCACGACTCCGGCAGCAACCGCGCAGGCTCGCTACACAGAATTCACATGGAAACAGCGGCCTTTCCTACAACCAGTGGCATGAATGACAACGCGATGAGCACTCTTTCCTTCCCCTTGCATCCGGATGAATGGCGGCGCATCCGTGAGGCTCTCCGCTACCAGGCCCGCGACCTGCACCATCGCTCCTACGCGGTGGATGCCGTGCGTCGGGAGTTGCTGTGGGAGGAGATGGATCGCTGCCTGCAGCTCGCCGATCGGATCGAGGTCTTGCTGGCGGAGCCGGAACCATGAGCCCGCCTGAGCCGCCGCAGGGTGCCCTTGCCTGGGACCATCGCTACCGGGAGGGAACCGATGCCTGGGAGCTGGGTCAGCCGGCGCCACCGCTGCAGGCGTTTCTTCAGCACCACGCGCTGGCTCCAGAAGCTCCGGGGAGGGTGCTGGTGCCGGGCTGTGGGCGCGGCCACGAGGCGGCCCTGCTCGCTGCCTCCGGCTTTGCCGCGGTTGGCCTCGATTTCAGCGCAGCGGCGCTGGCAGAGGCCGAGCGGCTGCACGGCAGCAGCCCCGCGCTGCAATGGCTGCAGGCCGACCTGTTCGATCCTCCGGCGCTTGCCGCTGCAGGGCTCACGGCCGGCAGCCTTGAAGGGGTGCTGGAGCACACCTGCTTCTGCGCCATTGATCCTTCACAGCGGAGCGCCTACCTCACCACGGTGCGGGAGTTGCTGGCTCCCGGCGGCTGGCTGCTGGGTCTGTTCTGGTGTCACCCGCGCCCGGGCGGGCCGCCCTACGGCGCCGAGGCCGGCGCCCTGGCTCGGCAGGTTGAGCAGGCAGGCTTCACCAAGGCCTGCTGGGAAGCGGCTGTGGGCTCCGCCAGTGGCCGCAACGGGCAACCACGCGATCATGAGTGGCTGGGCTTGTGGCGGCGGTGAACACGGCAATGGCAACGTCCTCGGCTCCGGCCCTGGCCTGGGGAACGCGCACCTATGTGATGGGGGTGCTCAACCTCACCCCCGATTCCTTCAGCGACGGAGGGCGCTATCCCACGCCGGAGGCGGCGCTGCGCCAGGCCCAGCGCATGGTGGCGGCGGGCGCCGATCTGCTCGACCTGGGCGGTCAGAGCACACGCCCCGGCGCCGCCGAGATCAGCGCCAGCGAAGAAATGGCCCGGGTGCTGCCGGTGCTCGCGCTGATCCGTGCCGCCTTTCCGGACGGCAGAGGGCCGTTGCTGTCGGTCGACACCTTTCGCGCTGCGGTGGCCGAGGCGGCCCTGGCCGCCGGTGCCCACTGGATCAACGACGTCAGCGGTGGGCGGCGCGAGCCGGAGCTGTTACAGGTGGTGGCGGCGGCCGGCTGCCCCTACGTGCTGATGCACAGCCGCGGCGACAGCCGCACCATGGACCAGCTCGCCACCTACAAGGCTGTGACGGCAGAGGTGGGCGAAGAGCTGCTGCGGGCCACGGAGCGGGCCGTGGCCGCCGGAGTGAACACCGCGCAGGTGATCTGGGATCCGGGCCTGGGCTTCGCCAAGACCACCGAACACAACCTCACCCTGGTGCGTGAGTTGAGCCAGTTGCGTGCCGCAGGCTTCCCCCTGCTGGTGGGCCCTTCACGCAAACGCTTCATCGGCGCTGTCCTGGAGGAGCCACGGCCGCGGGCACGCCTGTGGGGAACAGCGGCGGTGAGCGCCTTGGCCATCAGCCAGGGAGCCGATGTGCTGCGTGTGCATGATGTGGGCCCGATCGCCCAGACGGCCCGCATGGTGGACGCCGTCATGAGGTCGCAGGGACTCAGTCTTGAGGGGTGAGGAAGCGGCCGGAGAGGCGCACAGCCAACACCACCGCCGCGATCCCGTACGAGGTGAACGTGATCGCCTGAGCAACCGTGCCGGCGTCATACGCGCCGCGCTCCAGCAGCACGAAATCGGCCAGGGAAGACGCCGTGCCCCAGAGCAGCACCCAGACGCTCACGTACGCCACACCTTTGAGGGCTGGAGACATAAAAGAGGACCGCGATGGGTTGACCTTAAGCGGTGGTGACCCCTTCAATGCGATCTTCGATTTCCTGGTAGATCTCCTGCAGTTGGGCGATGTTTTCATCGCTGGTCTCCCAGTAGCCGCGGCCGTTGACTTCCAGCAGCGTGCCCACGATGCGGCGGAAGCTGTGGGGGTTGAGCTCCATCAGCCGCTTGCGCATCTCCTCATCGTTGATGAAGGTGTCATTGGCCTCCTCGTACACGAAGTTGTCGACAGCGCCGCTGGTGGCACTCCAGCCCAGGGTGAAGTTGAGCCGCTTGGCCACCTCACGCACACCCTCGTAGCCGGAGTTGAGCATGCCCTCATACCACTTGGGGTTGAGCAGCTTGGTGCGTGAATCGAGGCGGATGGTTTCGCTCAGGGAGCGCACCTGGGCGTTGGCGGTGGTGGTATCGGCGATGTAGCTGGTGGGGGCCTTGCCGTCGTCGCGCAGGCCGGCGATCAGCTTGGTGGGGTCGGAGTCGAAGTAGTGGCTCACGTCGGTGAGCGAGATCTCCGCCGAATCCAGGTTCTGGAAGGTTACGTCGGCGGTTTTCATCGCCGACTCGAACACCTCCCGGTTCTGGTTCATCTCTCCGGGGTTGTCGGCATTGAAGGCGAAGGTTTTGCGCGAGAGGTACATCTCCTGCAGCTCGCCCTCCTCCTCCCAGGTGCTGTTCTCCACCGCCAGGTTCACGTTGGAGCTGTAGCTGCCGCTGGCATTGGAAAACACCCGGGTGGCCGCCTCGCGCAGGCTGATGCCCTGGGCCGCAGCCTGCTCCTGGCTGTGCTTGCGCACAAAGTTCATCTCCATGGGCTCATCGGCCTCGGCGGCCATCTTCACGCCCTGATCGATCAGCCCCATCTGATTGATGAAGAGATCGCGAAACACCCCGGAGCAGTTCACCACCACATCGATGCGGGGGCGCCCCAGCTCCTCCAGCGAGATCAGCTCCAGCTTGTTCACGCGGCCGAGGGAATCGGGCACGGGGCGCACACCGATGAACCAGAGGATCTGCGCCAGCGATTCGCCGTAGGTCTTGATGTTGTCGGTGCCCCAGAGCACGCAGGCGATCGTCTCCGGCCAGGTTCCCTGTTCGGCTCGCTGGCGTTCGATCAGCCGGTCGACCACCACCTTGGCTGCCGCGATCGCGGCGCGGGTGGGAATCGCCTGGGGATCAAGGGCGTGGATGTTCTTGCCACTGGGCAGCACGCCGGGATTGCGGATCGGATCACCGCCGGGGCCTGGGATCACATATTCGCCATCAAGAGCCCGCAGCAGGCTCTCCATTTCCATGTCGGCGCAGATCTGCTCGAGGCAGAAGCGCAGATAGCCGAACAGGTTGTCGAGCTCGGCGGCATCCACCCCGGGAAAACCCGCCGCCCGGCAGGCGCTCAGCCAGGGGCTGGGCAGCCGCACTCCGAAACGCTCCAGCAGATCGAAGAACCAGCCGAAGTTGCCGCGCAGGTTGACGCGGCCATCGCTGCCGGTGACGGAACGCACCATCGAGGCCACCGCCTTGCGGCACGCCTCGGTGATCGTCTGGTTGAGCTCCACATCCGCCAGCACACCGGCGTCATTGCCTTTGTAGACATCGCTGATCGTGCGGCCGAGGCTTTCGGCCAGCAGGGCCGGCAGGCTGCGGTAGCCCTCCTCTTCCCGCTCAAGGGCGGCGATGTTCACCAGGGTGGCGATCGCCTCCTCGGCGGTGGGGGGCTTGCCGATCGTGTGCAGGCCACAGGGCAGCAGCCGGCTCTCGATCTCCATCAACTGGCGGTACACCGCCCCCACCACGGCGTCACGGCCATCGAGATCGAGCGCGCTGGCTTCCCCCTCCGGCAGGGTCACGTCCTTGTCGAGGTTGCACTGACGCGCCGTTTCCACGATCGCGTTGACGATCTGCACACCCCTGGAGCTCTCACGCAGCTGCTGGTAGGAACCCACCAGCTCGCCCAGCTCCTTGAGCCCCTTGTAGAGGCCGGCGTTTTCAGCTGGAGGGGTGAGGTAGCTGATCGTGGCGGCGTAGCCGCGCCGCTTGGCGATCGTGGCCTCCGAAGGGTTGTTGGCCGCGTAGTAGTAGAGGTTGGGCAGGGCACCGATCAACGAATCGGGGTAGCAGGTTTCGCTCATGCCCATCTGCTTGCCGGGCATGAACTCCAGCGAGCCGTGGGTGCCGAAGTGCAGCACCGCATCGGCGCCCCACACCTTCTCCAGGTAGGTGTAGTAGGCGGCAAAACCGTGATGGGGGCTGGCGCTGCGGGAATAGAGCAGCCGCATCGGATCGCCCTCGTAGCCGAAGGTGGGCTGCACCCCCACGAACACGTTGCCGAAGTGGCGGCCGTAGATCAGCAGGTTGGTGCCATCGGAGTTGAGGTTGCCGGGCGGCTTGCCCCAGTTCTCCTCGAGCCGCTCGGAATAGGGAGTGAGGCGCTCGTACTCCTCCACGCTCATGCGGTGGGCGATCGCCAGCTCCGGAGCACCCTGCAGCGCTTCGGGGTCGTTGATCACCGCTTCCATCAGCGCCTTGGCATCCCGCGGCAGGTTCTGCACGTCGTAGCCCTTGCGCTTCATCTCCTCCAGCACGCGGTGAATCGAGCCGAACACGTCGAGGTAGGCGGCGGTGCCCACATTTCCCTTGTCGGGCGGGAAGCTGAACACCGTGATCGCCAGCTTCTTGTCGATGCGCGGCTTGGTGCGCAGCGAAGCCCAGCGGATCACCCGTTCGGCGATCGCCTCCACCCGGTCCTGCAGGGTGTGGGCCTTGCCAGTGGCGTCGTCGCGGCCGCTGAGCACGATCGGCTCGATCGCGCCATCCAGTTCAGGGATGGCGATCTGCAGGGCCACCTGGACCGGGTGCAGGCCCAGGTCACTTTCTTCCCACTCCTGGGTGGTCTGGAACACCAGGGGCAGGGCCACCATGTAGGGCCGGTTGAGCTTGGAGAGCGCCTCAATGGCGCGGGGATGGTCCTGGCGGGCGGGGCCGCCGATCAGGGCGAAGCCGGTGAGGCTCACCACCCCATCCACGATCGGCTGCTCGGGATTGAGCGGGTCGTAGAAGAAGGCCTTCACCGGTTTGGAGAAGTCGAGACCACCGCAGAACACCGGGATCACGGTGGCGCCGCGGTATTCGAGCTCCTGAATCACCGCCACGTAGTGGGCGTCGTCGCCGGTGACGATATGGCTGCGCTGCAGCACCAGGCCGATCACCGGGCCACTGCGGGCCTTGTCGCTCAGATCCAGCCGGCTGGCCTGCCAGTTGAGGTATTCCTTGAGGTCTTCGAACATCCCCGGCGCCATCGGGTGCCAGATGCCGAGGTCGGGGAACACCACCGGTTCGGCCACCTCGAGCAGCGGCCGGTCGCTCTCACCGCGGGGAAAGGCGTACTTGTCGGCCAGCATCAACAGGAAGTTGCGCAGGTTGTCCGGCGTGCCGCCCAGCCAGTACTGAAAACTCAGCATGAAGGAGCGGGCATCCTGCGCCTTCTCCACCGGCAGGTACTTGAGCACCGTCGGCAGGGTGTTGAGCAGCTTCAACATCGCGTCCTGGAAGCCGGCCCCATTGGCCTCCTTCCGCTTCTTCATGAAGCTGGCGATGGCGCTCTTGCTCTGGCCCAGCTGCGCCATCGAGAAGGTGCCCAGCTTGTTGAGGCGCATCACCTCGGGCATCGAGGGGAACACCACCACGGCTTTGAGCCGGTCGCGGTGGGGGGCCACGGCCTCCACCACCTTCTGGGCCAGGTCCTCGATGAAGATCAGCGAGGCGATGAACACGTCGGCTGCCGCCACATCGGCGCAGAAGGCGGCGTAGTTCTCCGGATCACGCAGCTCCTCGATCAGGTAGCCGCACAGCTCCACCGCCAGGGCCGGGTTGTGCTCGTTGAGGCTGGTGGCGGCCGTGGTGAGGGCGTTCTGGTACTGGGGCTCGAGCACCACGTACACCGCCTTCATCACCGGGCGGCCGTCCGAGCCAGCAGGAGCGGCGCATCCGGCCGGGCTGACCCGACGGCTGGCGGAGCGGACCTGCGTGAACATGGGCGTGCAGATTGAGCAATGTGAAGGAGCCTACGGAAAGCGGCGGCGGCAGGTGGGGTTTCCGGCCAAGGCGTAACAGGCCCGTACCCAGCCGGCCTGCCCCGCGACGGCCATAGGCTCGCCCCAGCGAAGAGCCTGTCTGCGCCCATGACCGCCACCCCACCACCGGCGCCTGCGATGCCGCCCGCCACTTCGGCGGAGCCGATCCCCGTGGTGGTGGCCGGCGCCCTCGGCCGCATGGGCGCGGAGGTGATCAGGGCCGTGCTGGCCGCCCCCGATTGCGCCTTGGTGGGAGCCATCGACACCACCCCCGGGGCCGAGGGCGACGACGTGGGCGAGCGGCTGGGCCTGGGGCCGCTGGAGCTGGCGGTCACGGCCGATCTGGAAGGTTGCCTCTGCCAGGCCAGCCAGGCGGCCCGCCACCAGAGCGCCGGCGCCGTGCTGGTGGACTTCACCCATCCGAAGGTGGTGTACGAGCACACCCGCGCCGCCATCGCCTACGGGGTGCACCCGGTGATCGGCACCACGGGCCTCTCCCCCACGCAGCTGGAGGATCTGGCCAGTTTTGCCGCCAAGGCGGGCGTCGGCGGTGCCGTGATCCCCAACTTCTCGGTGGGCATGGTGCTGCTGCAGCAGGCCGCCGCGGCCGCCGCCCGCTTCTACGACTTCGCCGAACTCACCGAACTGCACCACAACCGCAAGGCCGATGCCCCCAGCGGCACCTGCATCAAGACCGCCGAGCTGATCGAGGAGCTGGGGAAATCCTTCAATGCCGCCCAGGTGGAGGAGACCGAAACCCTGGCGGGCTGCCGCGGCGGCCGGCGCGAGAGCGGCCTGCGGCTCCATTCGGTGCGCCTGCCCGGTCTGGTGGCCCACCAGGAGGTGATGTTCGGCGCGGCGGGCGAAACCTATACCCTTCGCCACGACACGATCGACCGCTCCGCCTACATGCCCGGCGTGCTGCTCACTGTGCGCCGGGTGCGGCAGCTGCAGGGGCTCGTCTACGGCCTCGAACGTCTGCTCTGAGGCCATGCTGGTTCCCGTCAAGCCCGCTGAGCTCCAGAAACTGATCCCGGCGGTGGCCAGCGGTCCGCAGTTCAACGCCTGCAGCGGCAACCCCCGCAAGATCCTGCAGCGGGTGCTGATCGCCGTGATCGGTGGGGTGATCTCGCTGCTGATCGCCCAGAGCCAGTTCTCCTACCGCTTCGGGCCGGTGTGGCTGGTGGCGGGCTTCGTGTTCCTGCTCTATGTGCTCTGGGGCCCGATCCTGGAGGCGGGGCGCAAGAACAGCGTGCTGCGCCGCTACCCGGCAGGGGCGATCTTCGAAGGGGTGGTGGCCGATCTGTTCACCCGCGAGCTGGTGGAGGAACGGAAGGAGCAGGCCGATGCCCGCGGACGGCTGGAGCTGGTGGAGAACCGTCGCACCTGGCTGTGCCTGGAGCTGGAAGACGACGACGGTTACCTGGGCCAGATCCGCTTCCCGATGGAAAAGAAGCACAAGGTGATCCGCCGGGGCATGGTGATCCGTTGCCTGGCCCTGAGCGAGCGGCCCGATTTCGTGCGCATCGGCGCCCTCACCGACGCCTGGTTGCCGCAGCTGAAGCTCTGGGTCGGCGAGTACCCCTATCTGCTGCGCCCAGCCTTCGAGGAGCTCTGCCTGCGGCGCCTGCGCTGAAGCCCGCCGCCAGCCAGCGCCGTGGCCGCGCAGACACCGGGTCGCCTCCACCGGGGTGCTTGGACTGGGGAGGGCATGCGCCTGAGCATTCGCGACATCCGTTTACGTTGCGCAATATTCTGTTACATTGATCCCATCACCACCGAGGAGCCCCATGGCCCAGGCCACCACCACCGCCCCCGTCTCCGCCACTGAGCGCGCCACCATTCGCGGCGCCACCGTCACCACCGAAGACGGCGGCCGCCTCAATGCCTTCGCCACCGAGCCCCGCATGGAAGTGGTGAGCGCCGAGAGCGGCTGGGGCTTCCATGAGCGCGCCGAGAAGCTCAACGGCCGTATGGCCATGCTCGGCTTCATCGCCCTGCTCGCCACTGAGTTCGCCCTCGGCGGTGAGGCCTTCACCCGCGGCCTGCTCGGCATCGGCTGATCGCCCGCCTGCACGGGCCGGTGGGGATCACCGGCCACGCCCCCTCAACCAGCCGCAGCAGAATTCTGCTGCGGCTTTTTTCATGGGCGATTCCCTGGACCGGCATTCCGACCATCTGACCAGCGAGCTGCAGGCCCGGGTCCGCGGCGCCGGTCCCACCGGCGCCCTGGCCGCCCTGGCCTTGGCCGAGGCCGGCTGGCTGGTGGAGCTGGAGGATCCGCTCACCGCCAGCCAGCTGCTGGCCCGCAACCGCGCCTACGCGCTCACCCATTCCAGCCGCCGACTGCTGGAGCGCCTGCAGCTGTGGGAGGAGCTCGCTCCGGCGCTGGCGCCGTTCCGAGCCCTTGAACTCCACGACCTCGAGCTGGGCCTACAGGTGCCCTTCACCGCCCGCGATCTCGGCCGCCGGGCAGCGTCACCCTCCACCGCCCCGGCGTCCACAGGTTCAGTCTCCAGCGGCGACGCCGTGGGCTGGGTGGTGCGCCACACGCCCCTGATGGAGCTGCTGCTGAGGCGGCTGGAGGGTGATGGGCGCGTGCAGCTGGCGCTCGGCAGCCCCGGCAGCCAGACACCGGTGGATCTGCTGGTGGCGGCCGAGGGCGCCGCCTCCTCCACCCGTCAGGGCCTGGGTCTGGCCCACTGGCGCCTTCCTTACAGCCAGTCGTGTCTGAGCGTGCAGGTGCGCCTGCGCGGCTCCGCCAGCGATCAGGCCTGGGAGCTGTTCCGCGCCGAGGGCCCCTTCGCCGTGCTGCCCCTGGGCGGCGATCGCTTTCAGCTGGTGTGGAGCGGCCCGGCCCAGCGCATGCGGCGGCTGGAGAGCCTCGACCCCGTGGCCTTTCTCGACCGGCTGGCCGGCGCCCTGCCCGATGGCCTGCAGGCCGACGCTCTCCTGGACGCGCCGCGGGCATTCCCCGCCGCCCTGGAGCTGAGCGGGGGCTTTCACCGGGGCAACACCGTGCTGGTGGGCGAGACCATGCACCGCTGCCACCCGGTGGGGGGGCAGGGCCTCAACCTCTGCTGGCGAGATGTGGCCGTGCTGCACAAACTGGCGGCCCGCACCGCCCGGGGCAGGCTGCGCCTCAGCCGGCTGCCGGCGGCCTACGGCCGTCGCCGTTGGCCCGATGTGCTGCTCACCCTGCTGGCCACCGACGCCCTGGTGCGGCTGTTCTCGAACCGGCAGTGGCCACAGCGCAGCGTGCGCCAGCTCGGCCTGGGTCTGCTGGGCCGGCTGCCGCTGCTGCGGCGCCTCAGTCTCCGGACCATGACCCTCGGTCCTTGCCAGCTACTGGCGCGCTGGTCAGAGTGATGGCGAACTCCAGCCGGTGCTTCCCTTCCGGGCCATGGTGAAGAGCACCTCCCCCCAACCGGTGCCATCGTCCGCGCTGGTGCGTTACCTGCGCCGGGAGCTGGGTCTGAGCGAAAACGCCCTGGCCCTGGGTGTCAAGCAGGCCCAGCTGGAGCAGGCGCCGCTGCCGGTGATTCTCTGGCGGTTCGGGTTGATCAGCCTGGAGCAGCTCGATCAGGTGCTCGGCTGGCAGGACAGCCAGGATTAAGGACGGTTCAGACCTGCCGCCGTCCCTCAGCTGTAAATGATCAGCGACTCCACCGGATGTCCACCGGGCAGCCGCCGGCGGCCCTCCAGGCCGGCCAGCTCGGCCACGAACCCGAAGCCGCAGAGCGCCCCACCGGCCTCCTCCACCAACTGAGCGCAGGCGGCGGCGGTGCCACCGGTGGCGAGCAGGTCATCGACGATCAGCACACGAGCGCCATCGGCGAGGGCATCGTGCTGGATCTCCAGGCGATCGGTGCCGTACTCCAGCGCATAATCCACGCCACGAACCTGCCCGGGCAATTTGCCGGGTTTGCGCACCGGCACGAAGCCCAGCTCCACCACGGTGGCCAGGGCAGTGCCCACGATGAAGCCGCGGGATTCGATCCCCACGATCAGTTCGGGCTGCAACCGCTCGCACACCTCACTCAGCTGGCGCATCACCTCCTGCCAGCCGAGCGGATCACGCATCAACGGGGTGAGATCCCGGAACAGGATGCCGGGCTTGGGGAAGTCAGGAATGTCTCGCACCAGCTGGCGCAGATCGGGCGGCTGTGCCCTTTCGAGCGAAGGAGATAGGGCGGCCATGGCGGGGGCGGATGACGGATCGGCTCAGGCGCTGGCATCATCGCAGCCATGGCCGATGCAACCCTGACTGAATCCCGATCCCCCAGCCGGCTCAACCGGCGCGGACTGGAACGGCTGGATCTGATGCTGTTGAGCGTGGAAGCCCTCGATCTCAACGGGGGGGAAGCGATGGTGTTCATGGCCCGCCAGCTGGGCTTCGGCGACCTCTTCCCCAACCGGGTGGAGCTGTGGAAACGGCGTTGCTACAACCCACTGCGCCTGGCCTGCCGCCGGGGCGAACTGAGCGAAACCGAAACCGACGCGCTGATCTCGGTGCTGTGCGCCCTCGCCGAGCGCATCTATCCCATGCTCCGCCAGCTGCTGTCATCGTCTGAGCCGGATGTGGTGAGCGTCCAGCGCTGGGAATTGTTCCGCCAGCGCCTCGAGGAGCTGGTGCGGGAACGGCTGAACCCCCGCCGCGGGGGGGTTCAGAAGCTCCTTGACCCCGCGGAGGGTGCCCGTCGCCGTCTTCAGCTCGTGCAGAGTCTGGCCCTCGGCGCCGGCGCGGGGGGATTTGACCGTCTCAAGGCCAGCCTTATGGATGCCGCGGCATGAAACAGAGTTATCGCTACGAGCAGACAAGCTGCCGCCTGCGCCTTGATGGCCTTCCGGATCTGTCCGCCTCCCAGGACGGCGATGCGATCGGCATCCTGACGGGCTGGGAACTCGACCTGATCGGGCGGCCGTCGCTGGAGGGAAAACGCAACCACCTTGAGGCCCTGCTGAGCGTGGTGTTGCCCTATGCCCGCCACCTGGTGAGCGGGGTGCCGCGCCGCTTCGGTGGTGAAGGTTCACCGGTGCAGATCGAGCCCCTCGGCTCTGGCGAACAGAGCCGGCACCGCCTGCGGCTGTTCAGCAGCCAGCCGGACACGCCTCCCCTCGAACTCGACTTCGACGACGCCGAGCTGGCAGATCTCGTGCGCTGCCTCGACCAGTTGCGGCTCGATCCACGTGTGCAGCTCGGCTTCACAATTCCCACCGAGCTGCCGCTGCAGCGCCGCGAAATCCTCGAGCGGGTACCGCTGCGGCGACGGTTGCTCTCCCCGGCGGCAGGGTTGGCAGCGCTGGTGATCACCTCCTCGCTCAGCCTGCTGGTGCCGCTGCCCAAGCCTGTCGCCCCGGGAGGAGAGACCCGACCGGCCGCCACCAGTGCACCGACGACCCCACCGGCCCAAACCGCCCCCTGAACCAGCACCGAGCGTTGCGATCCCAACACCTGGCCCCCAGAACACCCATTACTCTTTCAATGTGTGATCAACGGCACATGGGGAGACGGCTAGGTCCCATGGCCGGAACTGGCACACTCCGCCGGCGGGATCCCATCCGTTGAAGGAAAGAACCAAGCCTTGAACACTGCCCGATGACAAAGAGCTGGTCGGAATTGCGGCGCCGCGTGATTCGCCTCGGAGCCTCCTTGGATGTGGTGGTGCGCAGCGATCCTGAAGTGTGCGGCCTCAGCGGCAAGGACTTCCACCTGTCGCTTCACCACGGCGGCCAGGGCGACTGCACCGTGGAAGGGCTCAGCCTGGTGGATTGTCCGAACGAACTGGTGTTGATTGAGTTCGAGCGCTGGATGCGAGGCGCTGGGTACTCCTTCGACACCTGAGCCTGTGGCGATGAACCGCAAACCCGATCCCGGGTTCACCCCCAAGACGGTTCGCAAGGTGTTTCGCAAGCGACGCACCCGTTCAACCTTGCGCGAGTGCCTGCTCGCCTTGCTCAACGCGACTATCGGGCTGGGGTTGCTGGTGGCGCTGCTGCAACTTCCCTCTCGGCTGGATTCGCTCCTGCTGGTGAGCAAGGTCATCAGTGCCGTGCTCGCTGGCCTCGGCCAGATCGGGCTGGGCCTGCTGCAGTTGCTCGCCGGGCTGGCCCAGCTGCTGGGCCTGCTGGTGGTGGTGGCGCTGGCCGTCGGTGCCCTGTGGTTGATGGGCAACGGAGTGTTCCGGCTGGTGCGCCTGCTGGTTCCGGGTGTGGGCAACAGCCTGCGGCTACCGCCGGGCATGGGCCGGGCCATGGCCAAGCTCACCACGATCCGTCCGCCCACGCGACCGCCGCACTAACCCGCAAACCGCCTTCATATCCTGCCGGCGTCAATGTCCTGGGGACAGTGAACGGCGCAACCACCACAGCTCCTCCAACGAAACGCTGCGATCGCGGTTGCGATCCGCTTCGGTGAACTGCCGCCACAGCCATGGGAACCCCGCCGCCTCAGCAGGACTGAGCTGGCCGTCGCGGTTGGTGTCGGCGCGCCGAAAGGTGTCCTGCAAGCGGTTGCCGAGGAAGTGACGCTGGTTCGGGGCCAAGTCCGAGGGCAGTAAGTACCCCCGCCGGCCCTGATCAAGCCGATTGAAATTGATTTCCAGAAACGGATGTCCCCTCACTTCGGCCGGGGTCAGGCGGCCATCGCCATCCCGATCCAGCCGCTGAAACCAGGCTTCCAGCTTCTGTTGATACCTCAGCAGTTGCAAGGTCTCCTGGCACTGCACCGCAGCGGGGCTGACCACCAGGCACCACAAGGCAAGCAGGGAAAGCAGGCGCACCATGGGCCACTGCGCCGCAGGGTTGCATCGCGCCAGAACAACGGCGCGCTGGGGGCGGGATCGAGGGCCTGGCCGTGGCATGCGAGCACCTTATGGAGAAGGTGGCGTCATGGGGTGACCGCGAGCCAGCTGATTCTGAGCAAGCCATGACCGGATCCGACCGTTCCCGGCTTGGGTCATCTTTGAACATGTCCCTCGCCCGTGTCCTCAGGCTTGCTCTGGTCATTCCTCCATACAGTCGGTGCAGAACGGGACTTCTCCCAGCCATGAGCCGAGCCCACACCATCTGGGTGGTGGATGACGACCCCGAACTTCGCCAGCTGCTCAGCAGCTATCTCACCGATCAGGGTTACGAGGTGCGCTGCCTCAACGATGGCCGCCAGCTGATCGCGCGCCTCGAATTCCAGCGCCCCGATCTGGTGGTGCTCGATCTGATGCTGCCGGGCGAGGACGGGCTCACCCTGCTGCGCCGTCTGCGCGACAACCAGGACGACCTGCCGGTGGTGATGCTCACGGCCAAGGGCGAGGCCGTGGACCGGATCATCGGCCTTGAACAGGGAGCCGATGATTACCTCGCCAAGCCGTTCCTGCCGCGGGAGCTCACCGCCCGGATCGAGGCGGTGCTGCGGCGCCGCGGCAACCTGCCGGCCGGCACTCCGGTGGCCGGCGGTGAGCTGGTGGAATTCGGCGACAACGTGCTGGATCTTTCGGCGCGAACGCTTGAACGGGAAGGCAAGAGCATCACGATCACCAGCGGGGAATTCAGCCTGCTGGCCGCTTTCGTGCAGCATCCCCACCGCCCACTGTCGCGTGAACGCCTGATCGAACTGGCCCGCGGTCCAGACAGCGACACCGACAGCCGCAGCATGGACGTGCAGGTGTCACGTGTTCGCCGCCTGATCGAACCTGATGCCAGCCGCCCTCGCTACCTTCAGACGGTGTGGGGCTACGGCTACGTGTTCGTGCCGGATGGGGCCCCGCGGGGCCGCTGAGTCATGGCGGCCTCCCTGCGTTCGGCGGCGCTGCTCTGGCGCCTGGGGGGCTTCTTTCTCGGCGGCTGGGGGCTCAGTCTGCTGCTGCTGCAGATGTTGCTCGGCTCCACCCTCGGCCGCTCCCAGATCGACCAGATGGGTCCGCAGGTGGCCCTGAATCTGCGCCTTTCGGAGCTGGCACTGGAGCGTTTTCCACCGTCCACGGTTTCCCAGCTCAGCGGCCTGCAGCTCGGGGTGGGGCAACCACCCCGGCCGCGGCGTCGGCCTTGGTGGCAGGGCCAGGCCAGCGATGCCCTGCTCGACCGCCAGGCCGCCCAACTGCAGCTCGAACTCTGCCGCCGCCTGCCACGCTGTCCGGTGGTGGTACCCACCGAGGGCGAGAACCGCGGGGTGTGGATCGAGCTGGCCTCACCGCTGGAGCCGGTGTGGCTCTATGCCGCTATCCGTCCCCAGCTCGGTTGGCCGCCCGATCCGCAGCTGGTCACACTCTCGCTGGTGAGCGGCAGCATCATGGCGGGCGCCTTGTTTCTGCTGCTCGAAGTGCAGCGGCCTCTGCGGCAGCTAGAGCGGGCGCTCGGCCGCGTCGGCCTGGAAACGCAACCGGATCGTCTCTCCCAGCGGGGAGCGCCGGAGGTGCGGCGGCTGGCAGGGCACTTCAACGCCATGCTCGAACGGCTGGACAACAGCGAACGCGACCGGGCCACGATGCTGGCCGGCATTGCCCACGATCTAAAGAGTCCGCTCACCCGCCTGCGGCTGCGCCTGTCGCTGGGCAAGGGACCGGATCTGGTCAGCAGCGAGCGGGCCAAAGCGGAGGCGGATCTCGACGATCTCGAGCGGATCACTGGCCAGTTCCTGCTGTTCGCTGGCGGCGGCGGCAGCGAGCTGGCCGTGGAGGTGCCGCTCGAAGAGCTGCTGGCGGAACTGGCGGCGCGCTACGACGGTCGCCCGCTCGAGCTCGACCTGACCCCCGTGCAGGCCTGGGTGCAACCGATCGCCCTGGGCCGGGCCGTCGCCAATCTGATCGACAACGCCCTCAGCTACGGGGAGCCGCCGGTGCGGCTCCGGCTGCGCCCTTTGCCTCGGCAGGGTTTCGAGATGGAGGTCTGGGATCAGGGGAAGGGCATCGCCGAAAGCCAGCGCTCCCAGGCCCTCCTACCGTTCCAACGGCTCGATCAGGCCCGCGGCGGCCACGGGCACTGCGGCCTGGGCCTGGCGATCGCCCAGCGGGTCGCCCGCGCCCATGGCGGCGACGTGTCGCTGGTCACCGGCGAGCCCACCGGTTTCTGTGTGCGCTTCACGGGGCATTCGCTGAACCCGCGTCAGGCGAGCTGATTCCAGGCCGTGACGGGGCGGTGATGATGGGCAGACCATCGACTGCTTGCCTCCGCACCGCTGTCCCCCTGCTGCCTTCCCCATGTCCCCACCCCGGTCGTCCGATCTCCCCGATGGCGAAGCCCCCGATGGCGATGACCAAAATGGCGATGCATGGGAAGACGATCTGCAGGAACGGGACGGGGCCGATCCCACTCCGGCGATTCCAGCCACCGCGCCGTTACTGGGGCCTGATGGAACGCTGCTTTACACCGGCAGCGATGGAATGCAGTACATCGTCTGCGGCGACCCCGATGCGGCGGAGCGCGCACGGCTTCTGGGTGCCTTCGAAGCGCTGCGGGCTGGAGCAGGTCCGCTGGAGGAACTGATCCAGGCCAGCCGGAGCTGGCGGGATGCCGCCTGTGGCCGCGGCCTCAGCCAGGAGCAGGCCACCGAGGTGTTGCTGGGCCGGTTGAGGCAGGCACTGGGCGATGGGGCTGATCCTGCCGACGAATCCACTTGAGCATCGACGTGAGCGGCCGGTCTGGACAGGACTGGCCGGGCTCTGGCCTGACTCCGCCTCAGCTCAGCCGGGCCAGCCAGAGCCCGGCCAGCTGCCACGACGACCAGAGGAACGCCAGCAGGAAGAGCCAGTTGAGCCAGGCCGGCCGGCGCTTGTTTTCCGGAATCATCTCCGCCGTCCCCACTGAGGCGATCATCGCAGGCGCTGTGAAGCCAGGGCCCATGCGGCAGGAGCGAGCTCAGGGCTCGGGGCAGGACACCAGCCGGTGAGGCAGCTCGCTGCCGGGACACAGCCCCCAGGTGCGCCCGGAATCGGCATGCAGCCAGCGCACCACGCGAGCACCACCTGTTGCACCTGGCGGTTTCGGCTCAACCTGTCCCGCCTCGATCAGCTTCTGCGCCGGCATCACCTGCTGCAAGATCGCCTGCTCTGGCAGCGTGATCACGCTGAGGTTCACGGCATCGCGGCGGTAGTCGTAGCGGCAGAAACCCAGGCCCGTGCCCGAGCAGTCACTCAGGCTGGCCAGGCTGTTGCCGGCCAGCTTGCGATCAAGCGCATCCGGCTGGCGCCCGGGGGCCGGGCGCCAGCCGAGCCTGCGCAGATGCCTGTCGGCGGCCAATACCGGCCAGCCCACCCGCAGCAGACCCGCGAACGCCGGCGGCGAGGGAACTGGGGGAGCCGAGCCAGTGAGCAGGGCAGCACCCAGCAGGCCTGCCAACCCCCCCGGCAGCAGAACGAACGCACAGGAGGAGCACCGGCGCGCGATCCCCTGGGACAGGGCGGGAAATGGAGGGGTGGATCTTCTGCGCATGCCGTGATGGCCACCCGAGCCGTTTTTTCCTTCCTGGGATTCCCTGGCTGGGGAGCCCTTCATCTGCACCTGCCCCACGCGGGCAACCCGGCCGCCGCTGCTCTGCGGTTGGAAACGGCAAGCCTCGACGGCGAAGCCGAACACCCAGGAGCAGGAGGCGGCGGCGGTGGGCTGCTCACGGGCTTTCTGCGTCGCTATGGGGAAGGAGAGCCCGTGCCCTCCCCTGATCACTGTCTTGGCTGCCTCTACCGCTATCGGATCGTGTTCCGGGCCTCAGGCCGCTGGCCCCTGCGGATCTCGATGTGGTCGCGCTCCGAGGATGAGTCCATTTGGAGCCGACATTGCGGCCCGATGCCCCTGGAGGACTTTGTCAATCGGTTTCATCCGGGAGAGCTCCAGCAGGAATCGGCCCCGGGCGCTTGGCCCGCCTGAGGTCGTGGAGGCCTTCGAGCTGGTTGTACACCGCCAGCAGTTGCAGGCGGATGTGATCGGTGTTCTCGAGTTTGGCGAGGCTGGCCAGAGCCAGCTCAATCTGGGCTTTGCTGTCGATCAGCAACCGGCACTCGTTCGTACCCGGTTCGTAGCTCATGGTGTCGTTCTCTGATCAGGGCTCATGCGGATCGCCATCGGCAGGGTCCCTGCGTTAGCGCTATGAGAGACACCCTATTCAAGGGTCTGGGCACTCCCCTGCTGTCAGATCGGTTGCCATTTCCACAGCTGTTCGTCCGCTGGTCACACCCGGTCACGGGTCCAGGTCCGGGGATTCATTGACGCCCGGATCAGTCACACCACCAGCGTCCATGAGCTGGCCATCTTCGGCAGCAGCAGGCACCAGCACCAGGAACAGCCACCACCACGCCAGTACGGCGGCCACCACCGGTGCGGAGATCCACCAACGAGGCAGCAGCACAAGGCTGGCCGCGCCTATAGCAAGGCCGGTGCCGACGATCGACCAAGGCTGGCACCACCAGGGCTTGTGGCTCCAGAACTGGGCAGATGGGGTCATCAGAAAGCCCAAGAGACATGTTTCTCCATTCTGACGGAGGCCACCGATCACATTCTCAGGGAATGGTCATAGGCACGCGCTCACGGGCAGAGGCGCTTCGGGGGACAGGGCGAACAACAAGCCCTGTTGACGGCATACAAGCCTTCCTGAGGAGGCAAGCGAGCGCACAAAATCAGCCGGCAGAAGAGGCCCAGTAACGATCCATACGAAACTTGGCAGGCGCATCAATCATTAAGCATGTATATTAAGTTTGGAGCCATTTCCTTCCGGAAAACACTTTTTGCCGGCCCGCCAACCACATCCCACGATCCCGGCCTTTGCCATACTCCTCTGGGGGGCCATCTTTGGCACCCTAATCAATGTTCCAATTACGATTGGCATTCATATCTTTTTTGGCTCGATCTTTGCCGTTCTTGCACTCCTCATCTGGCAGCAGTGGTGGGGATTGGCGATCGGCGGGCTCGCAGCACTTGTTACCTGGGCCACATGGGGGCATCCGTGGGGAACAATTATTTATGTTCTTGAAATCACCTGGCTATCGGTTGCCACAAACAGGGAGTCCAAGGCCCAGGAACGCGTTATCAACGATCGCATCATCCTTCACGATCTGACGTTTTGGCTTCTTGCTGGCATCCCACTTACATTCGTTTTCTATCACCTATTCCTGGGAGTTGATCTTACCCCTACTACCCTTATCGCTCTCAAACAGGCCGTCAATGGGGTCCTCAATACCTTGATGGCCGTGTTGCTGGTCCTGGTTTATCGGCTGTGGATCCGACCAAGGCCGGATCAGAGCGTTTCCATACGAACGGCAATATTCGCCTTTGGCCTTCTCTCCTTGCTCACGCCTTCACTGATCACATGGGGGCTGTCTGCGAATCAACTCGTCAAAGTCTCGCAACGCGATGAACTGAACAACTTGGTCAACATTGCTCATGCCTCCCGATCCCTTCCCGATTCCTTTTTGAAAGACAAAGGATCAGATTTTTGGATTGGCAGAGAGCGTGTTGCAATTGAAAGAGAACGCAAAGTCACCACCCAATACAGCCAGACCAAAGTCAGCAGAGTCAATTCAAACCCAGCTCTTTTCCACATCCTGGATCACCAGTACGTGAATGGCAGCGCAAAATTCATCACTCAGAATGGACTCACGATCTTGATCCCTCAAGACGGCGATGTTCCCCTCATGAAGCTACTGAATAGCTACTGGGAAACAAAAGTTCAAATGCTAAATGAGGATTCCCAAGGGACTTCTCCCCTTGCCTCCAATGAGGTGATCACACGCGTTGTCTCTCCAGCGGCCCCACTCATCAGGAAGCTACAGAGGGAATCCTTGCATACTTTTGGCCTTCTTGGCTTGTTGTTGCTTGTAGGGGTCTTGATCACCGAACAGCTTGCAAGGATGTTTGAGAATGAAATACAGAAGCTATTGAAGCCATTGACATCCGAGCCACGGGCCGAACTCTCAGGAGAATCGAGCATGCTGATGCCAACCTTGGCTGTAACCGCAATCAGCGAATTCGCCACAATGATCAATCTGATCAACATGCGAATTCAACGAATCAATCAGCTTACGCTTGAGCTCGCTCGCTCTCGCGATCAGATGGCCGAGCTGAGCATGACAGATGCGCTCACTGGCTGCAGAAATCGGCGTGATTTTCATTTGCGTTTAGGAGAGGAAGTGGCCAGAGCCAAGCGAAGTCAGCATCCCTTGACGGGGATTCTTCTTGATATCGATCACTTCAAGGAGATTAACGATCGCTTCGGACACCCCTTTGGAGACAAAGCACTTCAGGCCGTAGCCCATGCGGTCAGCACAGGCATACGGGCGACTGACTATTGTTTTCGCTATGGAGGCGAGGAGTTTGTGATCCTGTTGATTGACTGCCCTCAGGACCGAGCTCTGGTGATCGCTGAATCTTTACGGTTCAAAGTGCAGGAGCTAAGGATCTCTAGCGGAGATGTTGCCACCTCGGTGAGCATGAGTCTCGGAGTCGCTTCGCTGCACCTTGAGGAAGACGACGCGGATACCTTCCTGGCTCGCATGGACAAAGCGCTTTACACGGCAAAACGCAGCGGACGCAACAGTGTCGTGGTGGCCCCGGCTTATGAGCACTAAGACCAATCCGGCTGGCTGCGCCGACGGAGAAATAACTCGGTAGCTTTCCGCAGGCCTCAGGAATGGAACAGCAGCACCAGGCCCTTGCGGAGCTGGTGAAACTCACGCTCCTCCCGGCTCAGATCCAGACCCACCAGCAGGCCTTCCTTCAGTGCCACCTCAAAGGGAGGTACAGCTGGCGGTTGACCCGCACGCCAAAGCGCGGCGATGCCTACAGCCGTGGCATGCCACTGGAAGCAGTCGGTCTCGCCGATCGAGGGTTCCTCGAGGGCGTCTTCAAGCAGATCGCGAATCGGCATGGCGACCATGGACTGGGTTCAGCATCCAGACCAGCGGCAGGGATGGCAATCCACTGAGAGCTTTCGTGACCTCGCAGGCCATCGGAGCGCCTACCGTGCCGCCATGCCCAGGGTGCCCGACCAGATCGCCCTCGTTCACGAGTGGTTCACCCCCCGGTCCGTGGGCGGCTCGGAGCTGGTGGTCCAGGAAATGGACGCCCTGCTGCATCCCCACCTGTTCGCGCTTGTGGACGGGGAAAGCCGCCGGTCCCAGAGCTGGCTGCACAGGCGCACGATCCGCACCTCCTTCATCCAGCAACTGCCCTGGGGGGTCAGTCACGTGCAGCAGTATCTGCCCCTGCTGCCCCTGGCGATCGAACAGCTCGACCTGCGGGGCTATCCGCTGGTGCTGAGCAGCTCCCATCTGGTGGCCAAGGGCGTGCTCACCGACCCCGAACAGCTGCACGTCAGTTACGTGCACACCCCGGTGCGCTACGCCTGGGACCAGATGCACGCCTACCTGTCGCGCTCCGCCATCGCCCGCAGTCCGCTGGGGCCGCTGCTGCGCTGGCAGCTGCACCAACTGCGTCAGTGGGACGTGGTCAGTGCCGGTCGCGTCGATCGGATCCTCGCCAACTCCCGCTTCACCGCACGCCGCATCCGGCGCTACTGGGGCCGCCGTAGTGCGGTGCTGCACCCACCGGTGGCGGTCGATCGCTTCGATTGCCATCTGCCCCGCGACGACTTCTATCTCTCCGTCTGCCGGTTGGTGCCCTACAAGCGGGTGGACCTGATGGTGGAGGCCTTCAACCGCACCGGTCTGCCGTTGTGGCTGGTGGGTGACGGGCCGGAACGGCAGCGCCTGGAGCAGCTGGCGGGTCCGAGCGTGCGTTTCCTCGGGCGCTGTTCGGAGGAGGAGGTGAACGGCCTGATGGGTCGCTGCCGAGCATTTCTGCATGCCGGCCTGGAGGATTTCGGCATCGCGCCGGTGGAGGCCATGGCGGCGGGAGCGCCTGTGATCGGTCTGGGGCAGGGGGGCCTGCTCGACAGTGTCCGTTGCCTCAACAGCGGCAGCGCGCACCCCACCGGCCTGTTGTTCGACGCGCCCACCAGCTCCAGCCTCGTGGCAGCCCTGGAGCAGTTCGAACAGCAACGCCTCTGGTCCCGGTTCCCGCCCGAGCGGCAACGGGCATGGGCCGAGACCTTCGCCCCCGAGCGCTTCCGGGAGCGGCTGCTGGGCTTACTGGAGCGCTACTGGCAGCAGCACGGGGTCCGCCTGAATCAGGGCCGTCAGCCCCTTCCATGGCCCCAGGGCTGAGCCACGGCTCCAGGGGAACGCACACTCTGAGTTGAGGCTGCCGGAGCCGAGCGGCTTGCCAGAGCGCGCAAAGGTAAGCAACGCTCAGAGTTGAACGGAGCCCCATGGTGAGCAGGGCGCTGCGTCGTGCGGCAGTTTGCGTCCAGAACTGTGGACCTCAAGGGTGCTGAGAGGCCCTGGCTGTGCCTCTGGTCTGAGTGACCTTGCTGGCTTGTGGGAGAACAAAACGATTTTTAGAGTTTCAACACCAAGGGGCGAGATGGTGAACGCCAGCAGCAACCCCTACAGACCCGCCACCCTGCCACCGTTCCTGTCCGCATCAGCGACCCCTTCCACCCTTTCCCACTCCGCCGCCCTGTCCGCCACTTCCTCCGCCATCACCCCGCTGCCAGGCAGGAGATCCGCACTCACCGCCGTGCCGACTTCCCGCGATCGGCCCACCGCGGCGCAATTGATCGAAGCCCAGAGCACCACATCCCGGGTGGTCAAGCGGACCGGTGACATCGTCTTTTCGCTGGCGGTGCTAGGGCTCGGTAGTCCGTTGTTCCTGATGTTGGCAGCCCTAGTAAAGGTGAGTTCGCCTGGACCAGTGTTCTACGTGCAGCGGCGCATCGGACGGGGCTTCCGCGATTTCGGTTGCATCAAATTCCGCACCATGCGTAAAGATGCTGACCTCATGCTTCAGGCGTTGCTCGAGCAATCCCCTGAACTCAAACGCGAATACGGCAAGGATTTCAAACTCAAGGCCGATCCCAGGATCACACCGATTGGCCGCTTTCTGCGTCGCTCCAGCCTTGATGAGCTGCCCCAATTCCTCAATGTGCTTCGAGGTGAGATGAGCGTGGTGGGTCCCCGGCCGATCGTCAGGGACGAGCTCAGGCGCTACGGGCGCCGCATGAATGAGGTGCTGGCAGTAAGGCCCGGGATTACCGGCCTCTGGCAGGTGTCGGGGCGCAACAATCTCCGCTACGCCGAACGGGTGCGGATGGATGTGGCCTATGCCCGCCACCGCAGCTTGCGCGCCGATCTTTCGATCATTCTGCGCACTGTGGGGGTGGTCCTCTTCCCGAGAGACCGCGGCGCATACTGAGCAACGCAGACTGGTTAGCGTCCGGCAAACCGAGTTTTCCGAGCGCAGCCAGCCGCGTCTGACGGCATTGGAAGCCCGTCAGTCGCAGGCAGCCAGAGTCAAGCCGCGCGTGACAACCAGGAGTCAACGCGGTCTCAGGGCCGCGATGAGCACCAGCAGCGGTAACGCCACGAGCAGCCACAGCAGCTCCAGTTGCCGGGACAGCCGCAACAGGCGCTCCACCCCTGCCTGGTCTGCTGCCGGCCAGCCCGCCCCGAGCACCGGTTTGTCGATCCGCACACCGCCGTAGTGATTGGCGCCGCCAAGGCGCAGGTGGGCGGCGGCAGCGAAGGCCGCCTGTGACACGCCCGCATTCGGCGACGGGTCAGGGCCGCCCTCCCGCAAGGCCAGCCGCAGCTGGGCCACGGCCTGCGAACGGCCGGCCTGCAACAGCGGGAGGGTGAGTGCCACCAGGCGGCAGGGCAACCAGGTGAGCAGGTCGTCGAGCCGGGCGCCGGCGGTGCCCAGCCAGCGCAGCCGCCCACGCCGGTACCCCAGCATCGAATCCAGCGTGCTGCTGGCCTTGAAGGCCCAGCCGAGCGCCAGCGGCCCGGGCACAGGGGGCACACCGTGGGCCAGGGTGTGCCCAGTCACGATCAGACCGTCTGCGGAGACCATCAGGCCCGCTGCGGGCGGCATCAATCCAGCCGTCAGCCAGAGGCCGGCGCCCACAAGCAGCCAGAAGAGCGGGGCAAACAGCCCGTCCACGCTGTTTTCGGCGGCGGTTTCTGCGGCTGCCCGCAGGATGCCGGCCTCGTCCAGCTGGTCGACGTCACGGCCCACGATCCACGCCAGGCGACCCCTGGCCTCCGCCAGTGCCTCGGGAGAGGGCGGGGCCTCGGCCGGATGCCGCTCCAGCGGCGCCACCGCCGCCCGCACCGCCTGCTCCAGGCTTGCTCCCGCCAGGCAGCTGGTCAGGCCCAGCCAGAGCAGCGGCAGACCCAGCGCCGGCTGACGCCAGGCCAGCGCCTCCAGCAGCCAACCGGCGCCAGCACTGCCGCCCACCAAGAGCACGGTGATGCAGGCACCGGCCAGGCGAAGCCGCCCAGGCCGATCGCCGGCCCAGGCTTCGGCGCTCCGGCGCAAGACGCTGATCCACCAACCCATCACCTGCACCGGATGCAGCCAGCCGGCGGGATCGCCGAGCCAGCGGTCAAGGCCGCAGGCCGCTGCCACGGTCAGCCAGGCCAGCAGGGCAGCAGCTGCACCGCTGCTGCTCAAGCCAGTCCTCGGCGGCGGCCCGCCAGTGACAGGGGCACGGCGGCGGCGGCGAACGCCAGCACCTGCAGGGGCAGCGCCAGAGGCAGACCAAGCAACTGGGCGGTGCCGCCCATCAGCAGGCTGCCGGCCAGGGCTCCGACACCACTGGAGCGCGCCAGGATCTGCCACCGCAGCGGCTCGTCCGTGGCGGAGTCATCTGGATGAGTGTCCAGCGTGGCCACCAGCCGGGCATCGCTCAAAGCGGCCAGGCCCCCCATCGGCAGGAACAGCACCAGGGAGCCCCAGCCCGGCAGCCACTGGGTGGCCGCCAGCGTGAAGGCCAGCAGGAGGTAGGGAAGGCCCCGGGCCGGATGCAACCGCCACGGCCCGGCGAGCGCCGCTGCGGCAACGAGGGCAGGCGGGGACGGCAGGGAGCCAGCGGGTCCTGCGGCGGCCAGGAGGCGTCCCAGCCCGTAGGCGGTGAGCACCATGCCGAAATCGAAGCAGCTGCCCCCCCCGAGCTGACGCACCCAGAGGGGCAGCAAGCCGAACAGGCTGCCGAACAGAATCCCCTGCAGGCAGCAGCGCCAGTTCAAGGACACGCCGCCGCCAGGGTTGGCCCCAGCGGCCGCCTCCACTGCGGTGGAAGCGGCTACGGCGGAAGCTGTTAAGGCCGTAGAGGATCCTGCTGAGGCGAGATCTGGGCCTGAGCGAGGGGGGAGGTGGCGACGACCCGGGCGGCGCGAGAGCAGGGCAGCAGGCAGCAGCGGCAGCAGCAGCACGAGTGCCTGCGAGAACTGCAGCACCGCCTTGCCGATCGGAAACAGCAGGGCCGTGAGCAGGTGGCCCAGCAGGGCGCCGAGCTCGGAGCCGGAGCGCAGACGCCGCATTGAAATCCCCTGGACTCCCACGAGGAACCGCTGCAGCGGCAGCTGGCCGATCTGCAGGCCCAGTCCGAACAGCAGCACCGCCAGCAAGGCCAGCGCCAGGGGCAGGACAACACCGCCGCCGACCGCAGCAGAGGCTGCGCCAGTGGCTGAGGCAGTAGCCGTGGCAGGGTCGAGGTTCTGGCCGTGCAGCCCGATGGCCAGCAGCAGCAGGGTGGCGAGCAGTTGCAACAGGCTGCCCAGCAACGGCTGCTGCGGTAACGGCATCAGTGCCGCCGCCGTGGCCAGCACGGGCAGGAGGCTGTTGATCAGCGGCGAGGCCGTGAGGCCGCTCACCAGCCAGGCCGCGGACGCCAGGGTGAGGCTGGCGCTTGCCTGGGCACTTCCCCAGGCCAGGGAAAGCAGGCCGCGGCGCATGGCTGGCTGCTCAGGATCAGGCCACTTTGAGCCAGCTGAACATGGCGCGCAGCCCCTTGCCGACCTTCTCGATCGGATGGTGGGCATCGCGCTCGCGGGCGGCGGTCATGGCGGGCTTGCCCGCCTCACATTCGGCCACGAAATTGCGGGCGAAGGTGCCGTCCTGGATGTCGGCGAGGATGCGCTTCATCTCCGCTTTGGTGTCGTCGGTGATCAGGCGCGGACCGCTCACGTAATCGCCGTATTCGGCGGTATTGGAGATCGAATCGCGCATGGCGGTGAGACCGCCCTTCACCATCAGATCCACGATCAGCTTCACTTCGTGCAGGCACTCGAAATAGGCCAGCTCGGGCTGATAGCCGGCATCCACCAGGGTTTCGAAGCCTGCTTTCACCAGTTCGCTGAGGCCACCGCAGAGCACGGCCTGTTCGCCGAACAGGTCGGTTTCGGTTTCCTCCTTGAAGTTGGTTTCAAGGATGCCGGCGCGGGTGCCGCCGATCGCCTTGGCGTAGGCCATGGCCAGGGGCCGGGCCTGGCCGCTGGCGTCCTGCTCGATCGCGAACAGGGCGGGCACGCCTTGGCCGTTCTGGTATTCCCAGCGCACAGTGTGGCCGGGACCCTTGGGGGCGATCATCACCACGTCAACGTCCTTGGGAGGCACCACCAGGCCGAAGCGGATGTTGAAGCCGTGGGCGAAGCTGAGGATCTTGCCGGCGCTCAGATGGGGCGCGATTTCGGCGTCGTAGACCTTCTTCTGGGTTTCGTCGGGCAGGAGCACCATGATCCAGTCGGCCCGCTCGGCCGCCTCGGCCACGCTGAGCACTTCCAAGCCATCGGCTTTGGCCTTCTCGGCCGAGCGGCTGCCTTCATAAAGGCCCACCACCACATTCACCCCACTGTCCTTGAGGTTCAGGGCATGGGCGTGGCCCTGGGAGCCATAGCCGATGATGGCCACCGTTTTGCCGTCAAGCAGGCTCAGATCGGCGTCGGAGTCGTAGAAAAGCTGGGCCATCCGGCGAATCGGGCAGGGCAAACAGCGACTTTACGGTCGCGCCCCACCCGACCTCGGGCTCAGACCTCGCTGGGGTGGTCGATCACCCGATCGATCAGCCCGTAAGCCTTGGCCTCGGCGGCACTGAGGAAGTAGTCGCGGTCGGTGTCTTTGGCGATCTTCTCCAGGCTCTGGCCGGACATGTCCGCCAGACTCTGGTTGAGCATGTCCTTGATGCGCAGGATCTCGCGCGCCTCGATCTCGATGTCGCTGGCCTGGCGCTGGCTGGTGCCGCCAAGGGGCTGGTGGATCATGATCCGCGCGTGCGGCAGGGCGAGCCGTTTGCCCTTGGTGCCTGCCGCCAACAGGAAGGCGCCCATACTGGCCGCCAGACCCACGCAGATGGTGATCACCTCCGACTTCACATACTGGATGGTGTCGAAGATCGCCAGACCCGCCGTGACCGAGCCACCCGGCGAGTTGATGTAGAGGTAGATCGGTTTGCTGTTGTCGTCGGAATCGAGGTAGAGCATCTGCGCCACCAGGCTGTTGGCGATGCCGTCGTTCACCTCCGAGCCCAGAAAGAGAATGCGCTCCACGCCGAGCCGCGTGTAGATGTCCACCCAGCGCTCGTACTGGCTGCCGGGGAGACGGTAAGGAACGCTGGGGGTGCCGATGGGCATGGCGAGGGAGTGGTGAGGGTGCGGAAAACGTTGCGGGAACAGGAAGGCGGAAACAAGCAGGCAGGAGTGGCCGGCCCGCGCGGCATCAGACGGCGCCAGCCAGTGGCACCGGCACCTTCTGGGTGGTGAGGATGCGGTCGATCAGGCCGTATTCCAGAGCCTCGCGGGGGGTGAGGTAGGTCATGCGGTCGGAGTCCTTGCTGAGCTGCTCCACGCTGCGGCCGGTGGTTTCCGAAAGCATCTCCAGCATGGTGCGCTTGTTGGTGAGCACTTCCTGGGCGCGGATCTGGATGTCGCTGGCCTGGCCGCGGGCGCCGGAGCGGGGCTGGTGCAGCACGATCGACGCATGGGGCAGGGCCGCCCGGTGCCCCTTGGCCCCAGCCGAGAGGATCATCGCGGCGGTGCCCATCGCCTGGCCGATGCAGATCGTGTGCACCGGCGGCTTCACGTAGCGGATCGTGTCGCAGATAGCGAAGGCCTCGGTTTCAAAGCCGATCGCGTCACCGGAATACCAGCTGGTGCCGGTGGAATTGATATAGAAGAAGATCGGCTTCTCGGGATTATCGAACTCCAGATAAAGCATCTGGGCAATGATCAGCTCGGTCACGTCCACGCCCATCTGGCGCTTGGCGTCGTCGTCGGAGAAGAGGGGCAGGCCCAGGTAAACGATGCGTTCCTTGAGCAGCAGCGACGGCAGGTCGGGCGGCGGTGTGCGCATCACGGCGGAATCGCCGTAGTAGGGAGCCGACACCGACATCAGGGAACGCCCGGAAAACCTCTTGGGAGCCTAGCGGGGGCCTGCGGGCTGACGGACCTCGGCGGCAGGTCGGGGATCCTCATGGTCGCAGCGGGCGAACACCATGCGGCCGGTGGGCGTCTGCAGGGCGCCCGTGACAGTGACCGGCAGCCGCTGGCCGATGCGCTTGCGGGCAGCCTCCACCACCACCATGGTGCCGTCTTCCAGGTAACCCACGCCCTGATCGGCCTCCTTGCCTTCACGCACGATCTTGAGCTGCAGGGCATCGCCTGGTTGCACCTCAGGCCGCAGGGCCACCACCAGGGCACTGAGGTTCATCACCTTGAGCTCCTGCACCTGGGCCACCTTGGCCAGGTTGTAGTCGGCGGTGAGCAGGGTGCCGCCGGTGTCGGCGGTGAGCTTGAGCAGCTTCTCGTCGGCGCCGCTGCCCTCGTAGCGGGTGCTGTTCACTACCAGGCGGCGGCCGTAGGTTTCCCGCAGCGCCGCCAGCAGGTTGAGGCCGCGCCGGCCCTTGCCCCTTTTCTCGGCGTTGCCGGAATCGGCCAGTTGCTGCAGTTCGTCGATCACCGCCTGGGCCACGATCACCTGGCCCTCCAGCAATCCCGACTCCAGCAGCCCCCGGATGCGGCCGTCGATGATCACGCTGGTGTCGAGGATCTTGGCGGTGGCGGGCTGCAGCACCCCTTCGGCCACCAGCAACGCCTCGGCGCTGGAGGGGTTGAACAGGCGCAGCAGGGTGCGGCCGTGCACCTCGGCCAGGTTGTAGCCCAGCACGCCGAAGAACACGTTGCTGAGGATCGCCGCCAACGGCTTGACGAACACCACCTCCCAGGGAAGCGGCAGCAGCAGGATTGGCGCCAGCAGCAGGTTGGCCACCAGCAGCCCCAGGATCAAGCCCACCGCCCGGCTCACCAGCAGGTCGGTGGGCATGGTGCGCACCTGCCGCATCAGCCGGCGGCGCAGCAGCTGGAAGAAGAAGCCCGCCAACAGACCGAAGAAGGCACCGAAACCGCCCAGCACCCAGCGCAGGCCCTCCAGATTGGTGACCTGGATCAGCAGGTTTTCCGGCAGCAGATCCACCCCCAGCCAGCCGGTGGCGGCGCCGGAGATGAGAAACAGCAGCAGGATGAGCGGATCCACCATGGGTTCGGTTGTGGGGTCCCTCAGCTCAGGACCTGCAGCATGCCCGATTCCGGTCGCTTTGACCGGGCGTCGTAACCGACCATTTGGCGATGGACATCCCCACCACTGGTGAATCCCGGGGGCCGCGCAGCGCCTATGTGCATATCCCGTTCTGTCAGCGGCGCTGCTTCTACTGCGACTTCGCCGTGGTGCCGCTCGGTGATCGGGCCGATGGCGCCAGCTCCGGCTCAATCCAGGCCTACCTGAAGCTGCTGTTGAGCGAAATCGCCGCCAGCCCCGCCGGCCCGCCGCTCTCCACGGTGTATCTGGGGGGTGGCACACCTTCGCTGCTCACCCCTGGCCAGATCCGCACCGTGCTGGAGGCGTTGAAGCAGCGCTACGGCATCGCCGCCGGGGCCGAGATCACCCTGGAGATGGATCCCGCCAGTTTTGATCGCCCCCGGCTCGATGGTGTGCTGGCGGCGGGGGTGAACCGCGTCAGCCTGGGGGGCCAGAGCTTCGATGACGGGGTGCTGGAGCGGCTGGGGCGGCGCCACCGGCGCCAGGATCTTTTGGAAGCGGCCAGCTGGCTGCAGCAGGCGCGCCAGCACGGTGACCTGCGCAGCTGGAGCCTGGATCTGATTCAGGGCCTGCCGCAGCAGGACCTGGCCCACTGGCGCGGGCAACTGGAGCAGGCCCTTGCCCTGAGCCCGCCCCACCTCTCGATCTACGACCTGATCGTGGAGCCCGGCACCGTGTTCGCCAGGCGGCAACAGCAGGGCCAGCTGGAGCTGCCGGAGCCGGATCTGGGCGCCGACCTGATGGATCTCACCGGGGAGAGCCTGCGCGCGGCTGGCTACGGCCACTACGAGATCTCCAACTACGCCAGGCCTGGCCACGCTTCCCGCCATAACCGCGTGTACTGGAGCGGCGCGGGCTGGTGGGGCTTCGGCATGGGTGCCACCTCGGCGCCTTACGGCCTGCGGCTGGCCCGGCCCCGTACCCGCGCGGCCTATGCCGCCTGGTTGACAGAGGGGATGGAACAGCCCAAAGCCACAGAAACAGACCAGCCGGCAACTGAGCCCAGCGGTGGCGGCATGGCGTTCGATGAACTGATGATCGTGGGGCTGCGGCGGCGCGAGGGGGTGGCCATGGCCGAGCTGGCCCGCCGCCATGGCCTCAGCAACGCCGACCTCGAGGATCTGTTGGCCCAGCTCTCAGGCGCCCACTGCCGCGAACTGTTGCGGATCGAGGGGGGGCGCTGGCGGCTCAGCGATCCCGCCGGCCTCGCCCTCAGCAATGCGGTGCTGCGGGTGATGGTCGAATGGTGGGAGCAGCGGGCGTCCAGTCTTCCGTCCATTGGCGCAGGGCCTGCACCGCCAGCTGGCGCCCATCGATCAGTGGCGGACTGAACGGCGGCTGCCGGCTGGTCAGCCCGAGCAGATCGGCCGTGACCCGCACTTGGCCGTCGCAGTCGTCGCCGGCACCGATGCCGATCACAGGAATCGCGAGCTGGCTCCGCAGGCTGGAAGCCAGCGGGGCAGGCACATGCTCCAGCACCAGGGCGAAGCAGCCGGCCGCCTCCAGATCCCTGGCCTGGCGCCGCAACCGTTCCTGGCTGATCGGATCGTTCGCCTGGCGCCGGTAGCCCAGCTGGTGCACCGACTGGGGGGTGAGACCGAGGTGCCCCATCACCGGCACGCCACTGCGCACCAGCCGGTCCACCACCTGCACGGTTTCCGCCTCACCGCCTTCCAGCTTCACCGCCGCCGCCTCGGTTTCCTTCAGCACCCGGCCGGCGGCAGCCATGGCCAGATCACCGCCGCACTGATAACTGAGAAAGGGCAGATCACAGATCACCATGGGCCGCTCCGCCGCAGCGCCCTGTAAGCCGCGGCCCACCGCCTTGGTGTGGTGGATCATTTCCTCCAGCGTGACCGGCAAGGTGGTGGCGTGGCCGAGCACCACCATCGCCAGCGAATCGCCCACAAGCACCGCTTCCACGCCGGCGGCCTGCACCAGCGCCGCCGAGAGGGCATCCCAGGCAGTGAGCACCCGGATCGGCAGACCGGCCTGCTTGCGTTGGATCAGATCTGCAGGGCGCAGGGGCACGCGAGCTAGGGCGCAGGCACCCCCTTGCTAGCATCACCACGACTCGGACCCACGCGGCCCGGACGCCCAAATCTGGTCAGGCCTGGAAGGGAGCAGCCACACGGGATGCTCCAGGCAGGCGTGGTCTCCGGGTCACCCTCTTCAACACAGGCGTTTCGGCTTTCAACGCAGGCCTTCCGCCGCTGAGACCCGCCGACCAAGCTGCTACGCCGCTAGCCCTGGATAGAACGGGATCAGCTCGACTGAGATCCGCGCAGGCCGTAGCTCATCGCCAGACGCCCTAAGGAACGCTCGACCTGGCTGACGCTTCACTCCTCGCGGAGGTGGGACTGGCGGTTGAGCAGGAAGGGAGGAATCTTGGCGCCGCGGTGATCGGCGGGGGATTCGGCGGCTGGCGGCGTGGCGAAGGAGGGGGTGGAGCGTTCTGAGCGGTAAGGAGCACCGCTCTCAAAGCCAGTGGCGATCACGGTCACGTGGATCTCGCCCTCGAGGAGGTCGTCGACGACGGCGCCGATGATGATGTTGGCGTCGGGGTCGACCATGTCGTAGATGACCTCCGCCGCGGTGGTCATGTCCTCAAGGGTCATGTCCTTGCCGCCGCTCACATTGATGACACAGCCCTTGGCGCCGTCGATGCGGGCCGATTCCAGCAGCGGGCTGCTCATCGCCGCCTGAGCGGCCTCGATCGCGCGGGAGCGCCCCGAGCCCACGCCGATGCCCAGCAGAGCGGTGCCCGCAAGGGTCATCACCGAGCGCACGTCAGCGAAGTCGACGTTCACCAGGCCCGGTTTGGTGATGATGTCGCTGATGCCCTTGACGCCCTGGCGCAGGACGTCGTCGGCGTGACGGAAGGCTTCCTGGAGGGGAGCGCCGGCAATGGCATCGCGCAGGCGGTCGTTGGGGATGACGATCAGGGTGTCGACGTGCTCCGCCAGACGGGCGATGCCCTCCTCAGCCTGGCGTAGCCGCTTGCGACCCTCGAAACTGAATGGCTTGGTGACGATCCCCACGGTGAGGGCGCCGCACTCCTTGGCCACCTCGGCAAGGATCGGTGCGGCACCGGTGCCCGTGCCACCCCCCATGCCTGCGGCGATGAACACCAGATCGGCACCCTGCATCGCTTCCTGGAGCTCATTGCGGGACTCTTCCGCCGCTTTCTGACCGATGGCAGGGTTGCCACCAGCACCGAGGCCGCGGGTGAGTTTCTGGCCGAGCTGCAGCCGGTTCTGGGCCTGGGAGAGGAGCAGGGCCTGGGCGTCGGTGTTGAGCACGCGGAAGCCCACCCCCTGCAGATCGGAAGCGATCATCCGGTTCACGGCGTTGCTTCCTCCACCCCCGACGCCGATCACCTCGATGCGGGCCGTCTGGCTGGGAACGATGCCGTTGCTGCTGGGATGAGAAGAAGTCACGGCGTGTCCGTTGGAGCCAACGTGGTCGACGAGGGGGAGGCCTTCCGGTGCAGTCTCCATCAAGCGCGCTGAACCGTTCATCTCGGACAGCATTATGTCCTTCAGGTGCGGGAAAAGGATTGTCTGATCCCACACATTCGCCCGAATCTTCCATTCTCGCAACCGGGCCCGTCAGGTGAGGAGAAAGGCCTGAGCGCACGGGCTGGCAGCTGCAACGGCATCGGTGGTCTCAGTTGGTAGTGGGTGGGGTACGGCGAGGGGCGGCAGACGCAGGCGTGCGCACGGTGAGGCCCAGTTCCGGTCGGTCGGGATCGCTCAGATCGATCGTGTTCACCGGCTTGCCCTTCACCCGGGCGGGAAGCTCCTCTTCCAGATGCTCCAGCACCTCGAGGCGACGGGTGAGCTGGCCATCTGGGGGCCCCAGGCGCACCTCGCCCAGGTTGCGGGTGAGCAGCACGATTGTGCCGGTGGGCTCGAAGCGGATCTGGCTGAGGTTTCCACCCAGCTGTTCCCGTTCAGCCAACACCTGGGCCAGGGGCGCTCGGTAGGCCGGCTGCCAGCCCAGCACCAGCAGGCTGCTGGGTGAGACGCCGCCGGATTTGGCCGTCAGCTGGTGGGGGCCGCAGTTCATCCAGTTGCCGAGCCGGTCCACACAGCCCCGCTGGAGGCCGGCAGGGGTGCGGCGTTCAGCCATGGCCACCGCCTGGCGATCGACCAGATCGATGCGCAGACGGGGTGGCAGCATCAGGCGCTGGACGCCCACCTGCTCCACCGGCAACGTCGCCGCCAGCCGATCCTTGAGCTCCCGTGGCTGCAGGCTCAACAGGGTGAGTGGAAAGCGCAGCTGGGCGGCACGGATCACCTCCTCGCGGCTCACCTGCTCACTGCCGATCACCAGCACCTGATCCGGCCCCCGCAACGACCAGCCCTGGCGCAGCAGCCCGTACCCCAGACCGGCGGCACCAGCGGAGAGCAGCAGCAGACGCCAGACATTGCGCAGGCGCTCATTGCGGCGCTGAAGGCGCAACTGGCGGCGCCGCTCCACCCCAGGAGGCAGAGGGGCCTGGCTCACAGCTCGCAACGGGAGCGGGCCATCAGGTCGTGCATCCAGCGGCGTGCACGCTCGGCATCGGAGAAGGGCACATCCTTCTGCACCCCGTTGCCCACCAGCCTGAGCCGGCAGCTGCCCTGGCTTTCTTCGGTGAGCGGCGCATCACCGGATCCAAGCGCCATCAACTCCAGCAATTCCAGCTTGCTGATCTGGAACTCGCCCTGGGGCTTGAGTTGCCCCGCTTCAAACGTGCTCCAGATCAGCTGGCCGTCGCGCAGGAGCGCCGCCCCACAGCCATCGAGCTTGGCCAGCTCCGCCCCCAAGGCCCAGTCGCGGAAGAGACGCTGCCGCCGGCGCTCCAGCCAGCCCAGGGCCGTGAGCAATACAAACACCAGCAGCAGGGGGAGCCAGAGCAATCCGTGCGTCATGCCGCCTGAGCTCCTGCCTGCAGATCACGGCGTGATTCTCTCGCCAACTGAACCAACTCGTGCACCAGACCCTCCAGTGGGAGGTCAGTGGCCTCCCAGAGCATCGGATACATGCTCTGGGAGGTGAAGCCCGGCAGCGTGTTGATCTCGTTGAGCCAGAGATCGCCGCTGGCCTCGTCGTAGAAGAAATCCACCCGGGCGAGCCCCTCGGCCGCCACCGCCCGGCAGGCCTCAATGGCCATGGCCCGCGCCCGCTCGCTCACCGGCTCCGCCACCGGCGCCGGGATCAGGGTGTGGCTGAGCCCTTCGCTGTACTTGGCGGTGTAGTCGTACCAGTCGGCGTCGAAGCGGATCTCGCCCACCACCGAGGCGCGCAGCTGGCGTTTGCCCAGCACGGCGCACTCCAGCTCCCGCACCTTCACGCCCCGTTCCACCACCAGGCGGTGGTCATGGCGGGCCGCTTCCCGCAGCCCGGCCAGCAGGCTGGGGCGGTCGATCGCCTTGCTGATGCCCACGGAAGAGCCGAGGTTGGCCGGTTTGATGAAGCAGGGGTAGCCAAGATGGTGCTCCAGTCGCTCGAGCAGCTTCAGGGGAACACCCTGGCCCTCCAGTTCTGCGGCATCCACGCCCTGGTAAGCCACCTGGGGCAGACCGGCGGCGGCGAAGGCGGCCTTCATCGCCAGCTTGTCCATGCCCACGGCGGAGCCGAGCACGCCGGATCCCACGAAGGGCACCTGCATCAGGCTGAACAGCCCCTGGATGGTGCCGTCCTCGCCGTTGGGGCCATGCAGCACCGGAAACCACACCTCCACATCAGCGGCGCCGGTGGGCAGGCCCTGGAAGCCGGCGCGCACCGGGGTGGCCGGCAACTGGTCGGCCGCCGGTGGCACGCCCTGGGCCAGCACCGCATCGGCCACCGCCGGCGGCCACCAGTGGCCCTGCAGGTCGATGTAGAAGCAGCAGAGGCGGTAACGGCCGACGTTGGCGCCACGGCGCAGGGCACCGGCCACCGTGACCGCCGAGCGGATCGAGACCGCGTGCTCCCCGGAGACCCCTCCGAACACCAGTCCGATCGTGCACGGGGCTGAGGGCATGGCGTCAGTCAGGCCGCAGGGCCGAAAGCGAGAGGCCAAACGTATCAGTGCTGGGAAGACGCGGCCCGCCGGCTCAACAGCTCAGTGCCGGCACACGCGGCAGGCCGGAGAGCGAAAACGCCCGCACCGACTCAATCTTGACCGGCACCAGCGACCCCGGTTGGATCGTCCCTGCCCCCGGTGCTGCTCCCTGCTGTGCCCGGGCTGCCGCAGGGTCAGCCGCAGCGGCGGGGAAAAAGGTGAGCCGATTGGTGCGGGTGCGGCCCATCCACTGATCGGGATGCCTGGGGTTGCGCCCCTCCACCAGCACCTCTTCGGTGCGGCCCAGATAACGCAGGCTCCGCGCCCGGGCGGTGGTCTCCACCAGGGCATTGATCTCCTGGAGCCGTTCCACCTTCACGCCTTCACTCAGCTGGCCGGGCCAGTCAGCGGCGGGGGTGCCGGGGCGGGGCGAGTAAGCGGCGGTGTTGACCTGGTCGAAGCCGATCTCCTCGATCAGGGCCAGGGTGCGGCGGAACTGGGCATCGGTTTCGCCGGGGAAGGCCACGATCACGTCAGCACTGATCGCCGCATCGGGCATGCGTTCCCGTATGCGCTCAAGGATGCGGCGGTAGCGCTCCACCGTGTAGCCCCGCGCCATCGCCTTGAGCACGTCGTCGTCGCCGCTCTGGAAGGGGATGTGGAAGTGCTCGCACACCTTGGGCAGCACGGCACAGGCCTCGATCAACCGTTCGGTGAAGTAGCGGGGGTGGCTGGTGGCGAAGCGGATCCGCTCGATCCCCTCCACGTCGTGCACCGCGTGCAGCAAGTCGGTGAGGGTGTGCGCGCGGCGGCCCTCCGGGGTGATGCCGGGCAGATCGCGGCCATAGGCATCGATGTTCTGGCCCAGCAGGGTGATCTCCTTGAAGCCCCGTGCCGCCAGCCCCTCGATCTCCAGCCGGATGGCCTGCGGGGTGCGGCTCTGCTCCTGGCCCCGCACCGCGGGCACCACGCAGTAAGTGCAGCGCTCGTTGCAGCCGTAGATCACGTTGACCCAGCCGCAGACGGCGCTGTCGCGGCGGGCGGTGGTGATGTCTTCGAGGATGTGGTGGTCGTCGGTGGCGACCACCTGCTGACCGCTGGCCACCTGCTCCAGCAGGGTGCCGAGCCGGTTGGCGTGCTGGGGGCCCATCACCAGATCAAGCTCGGGCACGCGCCTCAGCAGCGCCGCTCCCTCCTGCTGGGCCACGCAGCCCGCCACCACCAGGGTCAGGTGGGGATTGGTGCGTTTGCGCTGGGCCTGGCGGCCCAGATAGCTGTAGACCTTCTGTTCTGCGTTGTCGCGGATCGTGCAGGTGTTGTAGAGCACCAGATCAGCGGAATGTTCATCGCTGCCTGCGGCGTAGCCCATGGCTTCGAGGATTCCGGCCATGCGCTCGGAATCGGCCTTGTTCATCTGGCAGCCGAAGGTGGTGATCCAGTAGCTGCCTTTGGTGGGTGGGGTCGCGCTCATCGCACCAGTTTCGGCCATGGCATGGATCCCTGGGCAGGGTGCGTCTGCGGATCACGGCGCGAGGAGCCGGGGATGGCGCAAACCACCGGCCATGGCGGAGACTGCCGGTGGGGGGAACCGATGCACGCCCCTTTCCGAGCATGCACGCTCGTCTTCGCCGCTTTTCCCTTACCAAGGCCGTGCCGCTCACGATCAGCCGCGGCACCTCGCGTGGGGTGGAGCGTGTGCTGGTGGAGATCGAGCACGACGGCACCATCGGCCAGGGCGAGGCCGGCGGCTTCGACACCGGCCATCGACGGTTCAGCACCGATGACGTGGCGGCGGAACTGGACGCCCTGTTGCCGCGCCTGGAAAGCCCCGACGCCCTCGGCCGCCCCCGCGATCCGAGCGAGCGGCAGGCCCTTCAGCCCCTGCTCGCGGGGCTTTCGCCGCCGGCCCGCTGCGCCGTCGATCTGGCTCTGCACGACTGGTGGGGCCGCCGTCTGGGCGAGCCGCTCTGGCGCCTCTGGGGTCTCGATCGCCAGGCCTGTACCCCCACGAGCGTCACCCTGGGGCTGGGCACGGTGGAGCAGGTGCGCGCCCGGCTGGTGGGCTGGCAGGAGCGGCTCGGTGTCAGGCCGCGACGGGTGAAGCTCAAGCTCGGCAGCCCTGATGGTGCCGACCACGACCGGGCCCTGGTGCAGGCGGTGGCCACCACTCTCACAGGGTTCCCCGGCGCCGAGCTGCAGGTGGATGCCAACGGCGGCTGGGACCTGCCCACGGCGCGCCAGCTGATTCCCTGGCTGGCGCAGCAGGGGGTGGTGCTGGTGGAGCAGCCGCTGCCCGCCCTGCAGGATCCGGAGGCCGATGCCGCCGCCTTCGCCGCTCTCGACCTGCACTGCCCGATCCCGCTCGTGGCCGACGAGAGCTGCTGGGATCTGCAGGACCTGCTGCGGCTGGCCCCCCATGTCGATGGGGTGAACCTGAAGCTGCTCAAGACGGGCGGGCTGTCGGAGGCCTGGCTGATGGCGCAGACCGCCCGACGCCTCGGCCTCGATCTGATGCTCGGCTGCTACTCGGACAGCGCCCTGCTCAACGGGGCCGCCGCCCAGCTGCTGCCGCTGGTGCGCTGGCCCGATCTGGACAGCCACCTCAACCTGGTGGACGACCCCTTCAGCGAGCCGGAGCGGGATGGCGACATCCTGCGCCCCAGCTCCCGGCCGGGCCTGGGTCAGCCCCCCTCAGAGGGTGCCGTCCCCGATGGGACCGCCGCCGGCCCTTCCCCGCCGGAGCCGCCACGGTGCTGAGCGCCTCGGCCCGGGTGGTGCTGCTGCAGCACGATGGCCTCGACAATCTGTCCGGCAAGACGGGCCTGGCGCTGTTGCGCTACCGCAGCGGGCCGATCGTGGCGGTGATCGATCCGGCGCAGGCAGGTCTGCCGCTGGAGCAGGTCACCGGCATCCCCCGCGCCATTCCGGTGGTGGCCAGCCTGGCGGAGGCTCTCCCCTACGGCCCGGAGGTGGCCGTGGTGGGGCTGGCGCCTTCGGGCGGCCTGCTGCCGGAAGCACTGCGCCGCGATGTGGCCGCCGCCCTTCAGGCCGGTCTGCATGTGGCCAGCGGGCTGCACACTCGCCTGGCCGACGACCCCGCGCTGGCGGCCCTGCGCGGTCCCCAGCAGTGGATCTGGGACCTGCGGCAGGAGCCGCCAGGACTGCAGGTGGCTGCGGCACGCTGCGCAGCCCTGCCCGGCCAGCGTCTGCTCGCTGTGGGCACCGACATGGCCGTGGGCAAGATGAGCGCCTGCCTGGAGCTGGTGGCCGCCGCCCGCCGCCAAGGCCTCGACGCCCGCTTCGTGGGCACCGGCCAGGCGGGCATCCTGATCAGCGGCGGCGGGGTGCCGCTCGATGCCGTGCGCGTGGATTACGCCGCCGGGGCCGTGGAGGGGGCGGTGCTGGAGGCCTGCCAGGCCGGTGGGGGCGGCGACCCGGCCGTGGCGGCCTGCAACGACGCCACCCTGGTGCTGGTGGAAGGCCAGGGCTCGCTCTGTCATCCGGGCTCCACCGCCACCCTGCCGCTGCTGCGCGGCAGCCAGCCAACCGGTCTGCTGTTGGTGCATCGCGCCGGTCAGCGGGCGATCTCGCGGCATCCGACCATCCCCATCCCCCCGCTGCCTCAGCTGATCGCGGCGGTGGAGCAGTTGGCGGCGCTGGGCCGTCCGGGCGGCCTGCCGCCGGTGCGGGTGCGGGCCGTAGCGCTCAACACGGCGCTGCTGGGGGAGGCGGAAGCGGCGGCGGCCTGCGCGGATGGGCAGAAAAAAACCGGACTCCCCTGCGGGGATCCGGTGAGGAGCCGCGCAGCAGCCGATCGACTGGTGGCGGCTTTGAGGGCGAGCGAGGGGACTTGAACCCCCGAATGGCGGCGCCACAAGCCGCTGCCTTAACCACTTGGCTACGCCCGCCGTGGTCTTTGCCAATGTATCAAGTAGCCCCGCCTGCTGCCCCTTGCCCGCCGCGCCCCCATCCGCCTCGCGCCTCTGGCCGCTGCTGGCCGGAGCGGCTGGCCTCGGAGGCACCGCCCTGGCCCTCCTGTTCACCAACCCTCCACCGAACGACTTCGAAAGCTTCGCCGGCGATCAGCTGGTGGAACTGGCGGTGGAGGAGGTCTGCGGCGCCGATGGGCTGCCGATGCCGTTGCGGCTGGTGGTGCAGAACTGCCCGGAGCTGATCCGCAGCCAGTCGCAGGTGCTTGGCGCCCTGGCCCGGCAGGGCACGACGCGGCACAACTTCGGCGTCTTCAGCCTGTACCAGACGGAGATCGGGGGCCAGGAGGTGTTGCCCTTCCTGCGCATTCCCCGCTACCGGGTCATCACCCTGGCCGGCGCCGGGCACTTCGTGATCCTCTCCACCTCGAAGGACGGCAGAGAGGAGAACGACGCAGGCGCCACCAGCGACGCCAGACCGTGAGCGCCACACCCCTGCCGCCCCTGCGGCTGCCGCGCTGCCTTCTGGATCCAGGCGCCGTCCACCTGCCGGCAGCTGATGCCGATGGCCTGGTAGCCGTCGAGCTGGAGCATGCCGAAGGGCGTTTCACCGCGATCAAGCCCTATCCAGCACAGGCCGAGGCACGGCTGCCACTCGCCCTCACCCCCCTGCTGGAGCCCCACGCCCACCTCGACAAGGCCTTCAGCTGGGAGCGCCATCCCAACCGGACGGGAACGATGGCGGGCGCCCTGGCCGCCAACCAGCGCGAGCATCACGAACGCAGTGTGGAACAGGTGCACGCGCGTGCGGAGCGTGCCCTGGACCAGGGCTGGCGCTACGGCCTGCGGGCCATGCGAAGCCATGTCGACAGTCTCGGCCCCGGCGCCGAGGTGAGCTGGGAGGCCCTGCTCGATCTGCAGCAGGCGTGGGCGGAGCGGCTGCCGCTGCAACTGGTGGCGCTGGTGCCGGTGCGACACTGGGCCACCGCGGCAGGCGAGCAACTGGCGCGTCAGTTGCTGGGCCGGCGGGGGGAGAGTGCAGCCGCGGCCGGCGGGGTGCTGCTGGGCGGCGTGCTGGGCGCCCCGTTCCCCCCCGACGGCGCCGATGGCGAAGGACTGCGGGCTCTGCTGCGCCTGGCCGATGGCCTGGGTTGCGGCGTGGACCTCCACATCGACGAAAGCGCCGATGGCGGTGGCGCCGGTGTGGCCCTGGCCGCCCGCCTCGTGATCGAGCTCCGTATCGGTGTGCCCGTGTGCTGCAGCCACAGCTGCAGCATGTCCCAGCTACCGGTGCGCCGCCTGCTGCCCCTCGCCGACGCCATGGCCGAGGCGGGGCTGGCGGTGGTGGCGCTGCCGACCACCAACCTCTGGTTGCTGGGGCACCGCGACGGCCACACCCCCGCCCAACGCCCGCTGGCACCGATCCGCCAGCTGCAGCGCGCCGGGGTGACGGTGGCGGTGGGGGGAGACAACGTGCAGGATCCCTGGTATCCGGGCGGAGACTTCGATCCCCTGGATCTGCTGCGCTTCTCCATGCCGGCCGCTCACCTGGCCCCATGGCAGCGCCAGGGCCTGATGCCCTTCACCACCGCCTCCAGCCGCCTGATGGGATTGGCCTGGGACGGGGTGGTGCGACCAGGGGCACCCGCTGATCTGCTGCTGCTGGGCGCCTCCGGCTGGAGCGACCTGCTGGCCCGGCCTGTACCGCGGCGGGTGCTGCGCGCGGGTCGCTGGTTGCCGGCCCCGTCGCCGTCGCCACTGCAGCAACTGCTCGAAGCGCTGCCAGCCTGAGAGCCTGAAAGCCTGAATGCCTGCCAGCTTGAAACCACCGCACTGTTCCCCGTGACCCCCTCCCCTGCCAGCGCACCGGTCGCGCTGCTCCCTGTGGCCCTGCCCGCCGGCCTGCCCGCTCCCGTGAGCGCAGAGCGGATCGAAGCGGTGTCCCGGCAGCTCCGTGCCGCCGCCGGCCCCCCGGGCAGCGGCCCCGCTGCGGAGCTGGTGGGGCCAGGCAGCGAGCTTGAGAAACTCTCCCACGACTTCTTCACCTATTCGCCGGTACTCACGCCGCTGCTCAGCGGTCACCACGCCCAGCTGGTGGTGAAGGCCACGCAGCTGGGGCACGTGCAGCAGGTGGCGGCGGCCTGCGCCCAGCAGCAGGTGCCGCTCACCGTGCGGGGCGCCGGCACCGGCAATTACGGCCAGTGCGTGCCGCTCGCCGGTGGCGTGGTGCTCGATCTCAGCGGCCTGCGACAGCTGCGGCAGTTCGATGCGGCCAGCGGCGTGCTCACCGCAGAGGCGGGCTGCCTGCTGGGCGACCTCGACCGTCAACTGGCGGTCCGGGGCCGCGCCCTGCGGCTCACCCCCAGCACCTCCCGCAGCGCCACGCTGGGGGGCTTCATCGCCGGGGGATCCGGAGGCATCGGTTCCCTGCGCTGGGGCTTCCTGCGGGATCCCGGCAACCTGCTGGGCCTGGAGATCGTGACGGTGGAGCCCGAGCCGCGCCTGCTGACACTCGATGCCACCGGCAGCCGGCCGCTCAATCACGCCTACGGCACCAACGGCATCCTCACGGCGGTGACCGTGCCCACCGCCGCCGCCGAGACCTGGCAGCAGCTGGTGGTCGACTTTGCAGACTGGGATAGGGCGCTGGAGGCCGCCAGGCTGCTGCCCTGCGCTGCCCTGGTGCTGCAGGAACTCTGCCTGCTGGAGGCACCCATCGCCCGCCAGCTCCCCCTGCCCGGCGGCTGCCCGGCGGCCCGCGGCCACCGGCTGCTGCTGCTCGCCGCCCCCCATGCCCTGCCGGCCCTGATGCCGCTGCTGGATCAACTGGGCGGAGCCCTGGTGTGGCAAGCAGCGGAGGGGGAAAGCCGCGGGTTGCCCCTGCGCGAACTCACCTGGAACCACACCACCCTGCATCTGCGGGCGCAGGACAAGGGCTGGACCTATCTGCAGATGCTGTTGCCCCAGCCGGAAGGGCCGACGCTCGCCGCCTTGAAGCAGCGCTGGGGCGACGACCTGCTCTGGCACCTGGAGGGCGTGCGTCAGCAGGGCCAGCAACGTCTGGCGGCGATTCCTCTGGTGCGCTGGCGGGATCGGGCGGCGCTGCAGGCCTTGATGGAGCAGGCCAGGGACCTGGGCGCCCTGCTCTTCAACCCCCACAGCCTCACGGTGGAAGACGGCGGCTTGGGGGTGATCGATGCCGACCAGGTGGCCGCAAAGATGGCTTACGACCCAGCGGGGCTGCTCAACCCCGGCAAACTGCGCGGCTGGACCAGCTGCTGCTGATCACCCCGCCCACATTCAGACACGCGGACGCCCGGCCATCCCCGGCCAAACACGGCGGGGCTGCCTGCGCTCAGCCGCACTCCAGGCTGGCCCGGGTGCTGATGCCGGTGAGCGGGTGGGTGCCGCTGGCCCGCTGGCAGAGCGCGCGCTGATCGGCGCGGTCCAGCAGAGCATCGGTGAAGTCGGCGTTCTCCACCTGCGCGCCGCTGAAGCTGCTGCCGGCGGCGATCACCCCGCGCAGCAGGGCACCGCGCAGATCGGTTTCACTGAAGTCAGCCCGGTCCATCAGCGCGTCGGAGAGATCGGCGCCACGGAAATCGGAGCGCGAAAACACTCCCTGCGTGAGGATCGAGCCGTGCAGATCGGCTCCAGAGAAATCGGCATCCCGCCCCAGCGCGCCGGCAAACGACGTGTTGGCGAGCTGCTGACCGCTGAAATCCACGCCGCTCTGGTTGGTGAGCGTGTAATCGACCCGGTCCTGAAACAGAGCGCGCTCCTGGAGGCCCACCCCGGCGGAGGTGTCGAGCGCCAGAGCCGGCAGCGGCCCCAGGCCTGCACCCAGCAGCAGCGCCGCTACCAGCACGGCCAGGGCGGCCAAGCGCGTGTTCACGGCCAGGGCTGGGCGCACCGCCAGCCAGCGCCAGCCCGTCAGCGTGGCCGCTTCCACTGCCTCTTTACGCACCACCACCTCTCTCTGCGTCATTCCCTCTTGATGCCTCACTGTCATCGCTCCAGCCCGGACATGCCGTCCTCACTCTCCCCTGCCCCGGGGACCAGGTCCAGCGTGCCAGCCGCCAGCAGGCTGCCCAGCAGGTAGAGCGAGCCCGCCACCACCACCGGCGGGGCCCCGGAAACGGCCTTCCAGGCGGTGGACGCCGCCGCCAGTCCCTCTTCCAGGCTGGCGGCAGCCAGCAGGGCGCTGGCCCGCTCGGGGCAGGCGCTGCGCAGCTCGGCGGCGCTCCAGCAGGCGTGGCCGGGAACGGGCACCAGCCAGCAGCGATCCGCGGGGGCCAGCAGGGCGTGCACCATCTCCGGGCCCTGCTTGTTGGCCAGCATGCCCAGCACCCAGAGCTGGGGCGGCGCCGGCTTGCCCCTGCCGCCACCGTCAAGTTCGGCCCGCAGCGCCTGGGCCGCCGGCAGGTTGTGCGCCCCGTCCAGCAGCAGGGGCAGCTGGCCCCAGCGCGCCCGCTGCCGGCGGCCTGGCCAGCGGGCGGCGGCAAACCCCGCGCTGATCGCCCCATCGGGGAGGTGCCAGCCCTGGCGGCGCAGCACCTGGAGCATCTCCAGCGCCACCGCCGCATTGGTGCGCTGCATGTCGCCCGGCAGACCATGGCGCCAGCGCAACCGACCCGCCACCAGCTCCTGCCCCTGTTGCTCCAGCGGTTTCACCCAGTGAAGTGGGCAGCCCTGCAGCTGCGCCCGCTGCGCCAGCACGGCCGCCACATCGGGCCGCTGGGGGCCAGACACGGCCGCAGCGGCCCCATGCAGCACGCCGGCTTTTTCAGCGGCGATCGCCGCCTCGCTGTCACCAAGGAATTCAGCGTGGTCGAGGCCGATGCTGGCGAATCCCAGCACGCGGCGATCAGGGTGGACCGTGGTGGCATCCAGCCGTCCCCCCAACCCCACCTCCAGCACCACGATCTCCAGCCCGGCTTCGGCGAAGGCCACGAAAGCCGCCGCCGTCACCAGCTCGAACGGGGTGAGATCGTGACGGCACGCCAGCGGCTGCAGGGCCGTCAGCAGATGGCGCAGGTGGGCGGGAGCGATGGGACCGGCCCCCAGCTGGATCCGCTCGCACCAGCTCACCAGATGGGGCGAGGTGTAGAGCCCGCAGCGATGGCCGGCGGCCTGAAGCGCCGCATGGAGCAGCACACAGATCGAGCCCTTGCCGTTGGTGCCAGCCACCTGCACGGCGGCGAAGCGGCGTTCGGGATGGCCCAGCTCCGCCAGCGCCGCCCGCAGACGCTCCAGGCCCAGGTCCACCCCGCGACGGCTGAACGGTTCGATCAGGTCGGCGAAGTCGTCGATGGGTGGGAACCGATGAGAAACCGTGGCGCTCGAGAGCTTCAGGCGCCGGCCAACGCATCGAGTGTTTGCGCGAGGCGGCTGACCGCCAGGCGCAGGTGCTTGGGCCGGATCACCAGCGGCGGCACGAAGCGCACCACACGCGGGCCGGCGGGCACCACCAGCAGGCCGGCTTCGATCGCCCGCAGGGCAATCGCCGGCGCCGTGAGCTCGCTGTCGGCCTTGAGCACCAGACCCTGCAGCAGCCCCCAGCCGCGCACCCCCTCGAGTTGGTGGGGGCGCTGGTCCACCAGATCCCGCAACAGCGACTGCAGCACCATGCCCATGGCCGCCACGTGCGGCACCAGGGCGCGCCGCTCCAGCTCCTGCACCACAGTGAGGGCGGCGCGGCAGGCAAAGGGATTGCCGCCGAAGGTGCTGGCGTGGTCGCCCGGGCGGAAGTGATCCACCGAGCGCTTCACGGCCAGGGCTCCGATCGGGATGCCACCGCCGAGGCCCTTGGCGAGGGTGATCGCATCGGGCTCGACGCCGAGTTGCTCGTAGCCCCACAGCGCACCACTGCGGCCCACGCCGATCTGCACCTCATCGAAGATCAGCAGGATGCTGTGCCGGTCGCAGAGCTCCCGCAGGCGACGGAAGAAGGCGGGATCCCCGGGGTTCACCCCCCCTTCGCCCTGCAGCGGCTCGATCAGCACGGCGGCAACGCGGGGGCCGTCGGCCTCGCAGGCCGTCAGCAGCGCTTCGAACGCGGCGATGTCGTTATAGGGGAAGAAGCGGAAGCCTTCCACCATGGGCTCGAAGCCGTGGTGGTATTTCGGCTGGCCGGTGGCGCTCACCGCCGCCAGGGTGCGGCCGTGGAAGCTGGCCTGGGCCGTGAGGATGATCGGCCGCTCGATGCCCCGCACGGTGTGGCCGTGTTTGCGGGCCAGCTTGATGGCCGCCTCATTGGCCTCGGCGCCGGAATTGCAGAAGAACACCCGATCGGTGCAGCTGCGGCTGGTGATCCAGGCGGCCAGCTCTTCCTGCTCGGGAATCCGGTAGAGGTTCGACACATGCTGCAGGCGGCCCAGTTGCCGTGACAGCGCCTTGCGCATCACACGGTCGCTGTGACCGAGGGTGCAGGTGGCGATGCCGGCGACACAGTCGAGGTAGCGGCGGCCGGCAGTGTCCTGCACCCAGACGCCCTTGCCCTTCGCCAACTCCAGGGGGAAGCGGGCGTAGGTGTCCATCACCGGGTCGGGCACCAGCACCAGCGTGGGAGCGGGCCGCGGTGGAGCGGCGATCTCTACGGACATGGGGCTGAGGCTGGAGGGATGGGAGCGGTGGGACTCGAACCCACATGCCCGAAGGCGCTCGATTTTGAGTCGAGTCCGTCTACCAATTCCGGCACGCTCCCGCTCAACGACTGTAGGGGGAGGCGGGAATCAGCCCCTCGCCCGAGCAACGGGCAACCGCCCGAAGCTCCGCTCAGCCATTCACGCGGCGGATCACCGCGCCGACGCTGTTGAGCTTCCCTTCCAGATCGGCGTAGCCGCGGTCGAGGAACTCCAGGCCCTGCACGCTGGTGGTGCCATCGGCGGCCAGACCCGCCAGCACCATCGCCGCCGAGGCGCGCAGATCGGTTCCCTGCACGGGAGCGCCGCTGAGCCGGGCCACCCCCTCCACGAACGCCGTATTGCCCTGCATGCGGATCGAAGCCCCCATGCGCTGCAGCTCAGCCACATGCTGCAGGCGGTTTTCAAAGATCGTCTCGACGACCATGCTCGTGCCCGAGGCCGTGGCCAGCAGGCTCATGAATGGGGCCTGCAGGTCGGTGGGGAAACCAGGGAACGGCTGGGTGCGCAGGTCGAGGGCCTGAATCCGGTCGGCGCGGATGGTCATGCCGATCCCATCCGCTTCCAGCGAGCAGCCGGCTTCTTCGAGCTTGCTGATCACGGCACCGAGGTGGTCGGGGATCAGCGGGGCGACGCGCAGCTCGGAACGGGTGATCGCCGCTGCCAGCAGAAAGGTGCCGGCCTCGATGCGATCGGGAATCACGGCGTAATCGGCGCCATGGAGCCGCTCGACGCCAACAATCGTGATCGTGGGGGTGCCAGCGCCGCGCACCTTGCCCCCCATGGCGATCAGCAGGCCGGCCAGGTCCACCACTTCAGGCTCGAGAGCGGCGTTGTGGATCACCGTTTCGCCTTCGGCCAGAGCCGCGGCCATCATCAACGTTTCGGTGGCGCCGACGCTGGGGCATTCCAGGTGGATGTGGCCGCCGTGGAGCCGATGGCTGCGGCCGGGCACCACGGCCGAGACCACACCGTGATCAATGGTGACCTGGGCGCCGAGCGCCTTGAGGCCCCGCACATGCTCAATGACCGGACGGGAACCGATCTGGCAGCCACCAGGAAGGGGAATCTTCGCCACACCCAGGCGAGCCAGCAGCGGGCCGATGCAGAAGAAGCTGGCCCGCAGGCTGTTGACCAGTTCGTAGGGGGCGGTGGAGTGGGTGAGATGGGCCCCATCAAGCTCGATCCAGTCGGGACCGCGCTTCACCTTCACGCCGAAGGCACCGAGGATCTCGCCCATCGCCGCGATGTCGGTGAGCGGAGGGATGTTCCGCAGGCGCAGGGGCTGGGTGCTCATCAGGCAGGCAGCCATCAGCACCAGCGCCGAGTTCTTGGCGCCGCTCACGCGCAGCTCGCCGGCCAGACGGTGTCCCCCCAGGATCTCCAGGCGGGGATTGACCATCAGCTGGGGAGCCACGGCGGCGGTCACGGTCATGGCTGATTACATAGCCGATGGTGCCGGCATCTTGACAATTCAGAGGCGCACCGTCTAGCCGTCCGCCCCCTGAACTGTCTTCCGGAGTACCCCGTGGCGTGACGCGGTAGCCGGTGGCCGGCCGTGCAGGCGATGATCTAGGGTTGCTCGGTCGCTGCGGCGGCACGCCAGCGGATGTGGCGGAATTGGTAGACGCGCTAGTTTCAGGTACTAGTGGCAGCAATGTCGTGGGAGTTCAAGTCTCCCCATCCGCATCATTTTTCAGCCCACTCCCTCTGTCCTGTAGGAACCTCCAATCCGGGTTCTCCTCCGTCGCGCTCCCGTTTCCATGATCGTCCTCAAGATCAGCAATTCCTCCGAGGTCGTGGCGGGGAAGATCGGGCGCTTTCTTGAACGCCTCACCCCTGGCGGTTTCGACGAAACCACCGTCGAGGACATTGTGCTGCAGAAGCTCGTTGAAAACCTCCGCGAGGAGGGCATCCGCGGCGAAGTGGCGGCGGTCAAAGGAATGGATCTTCATGCCACCGAACTGGTGATGAAGGATTCCATGCATGTCAGAAAACATCAGGTCTTCTGAACTCCCGCAGGCCGGCGGCCCCTGGCCAGCCCAAGAACTCCGGAAATCCGGTGACCCCAGCCAACCTGGTGAGCCACTGCAATCTGCAGAGCCAAGACAATCTGGCCAATCTGCCGAGCAGAGCCACTATGAGGCCACTGGCCAGCCTTCAGAGTCGCGGGAGCCAGCAACGTTCTTTCGTCCGCTGATCACCAGCCGGCGCAATCCAGTTGTGGGGCGCTTCCGCGCCTTGCATGAATCCCGTGGACGGCGCGACCAGGGACGCGTGCTGCTGGAAGGCACCCACCTGATCGAGGAAGCCGCCCGACTTGGCCTGGCCGCGGGCGAACTGCTCGCCACACCCGCCTGGATCGAGGCCCATCAGGCCCTGCTGCACCAGCATCCGTCGATGGCGGCGGTGCTGCAGCCGGTGGATGAGGCGGTGCTGGCGGCCGCGGCCACCACCCAGCATCCCGATGGGGTGGTGCTGAGCCTGGCCCTGCCCCGTCCCGCCGCACCCGCCAGGCCGGGGTTCGTGCTGGCCCTGGAGCAATTGCAGGATCCGGGCAACCTGGGCACCTTGATGCGCACGGCCCTGGCGGCCGGGGTCGAGGCGCTGTGGTTGGCCGGTGGCGCCGACCCCTGGCAACCGAAAGTGGTGCGCGCCTCCGCCGGCGCGGCCCTCACCCTGCCGCTTGAGCGCCTCGAAGGCCTCGCCCTGCGCCTGCAGCAGGCCCGCGCGCAAGGGGCCCAGGTGGTGGCCACCACCGTGATGGCCCGCAGCGCACCCACCGCCTCTGAGGCCAGCGCCTCTGGGGCCAACACTGCCGCGATTCCCTATTGGCAGCTCGACTGGACGCTGCCAACCGTGCTGTTGCTGGGCAACGAAGGTGCAGGGCTGAGCGCCGAGCTGCTCAGCTGTTGCAGCCACCGGGTCACGATTCCCCACAGCGCCGCCGTGGAATCCCTCAACGTGGCCGTGGCGGCCGGGCCCCTGTTGCTTGAACGCTGGCGCCAGCAACAGGAGAGAATGCCGGTCACTCCCTGAGACACGCCCCGGTGAGCGACAGCAGCGCCTCTTCCTTCGACTACGACGTGATCGTGATCGGCGCCGGCTACGGCGGCTTCGATGCGGCCAAGCATGCGGCCGACCATGGCCTGCGCACGGCGATCATCGAATCGCGTGACATGGGCGGCACCTGCGTGAACCGCGGCTGCGTGCCCTCCAAGGCGCTGCTGGCCGCCAGTGGCCGGGTGCGGGAGCTGGCTGATGCCAAGCACCTGCAAGGTTTCGGCATCCACGCCGCGCCGGTGCGCTTCGAGCGGCAGAAGATCGCCGATCACGCCAATCAGCTGGTGGCCACGATCCGCACCAATCTCACCAAGACCCTGGAGCGGTCGGGGGCCGTGATCCTGCGGGGCAAGGGGCGCCTCGACGGGCATCAGCGGGTGGCGGTGCGCCAGAGCAACGGGGTGAAGCAGGTGTTCACCGCCCGCGATGTGATCGTGGCTACCGGCTCGGATCCCTTCGTGCCGCCCGGAATCGAAACCGACGGACGCACGGTGTTCACCAGCGACGAAGCGATCAGCCTGGAGTGGCTGCCCCGCTGGATTGCCATCGTGGGCAGCGGCTACATCGGCCTGGAATTCGCCGATGTGTACACGGCACTGGGTTGCGAGGTCACGATGATCGAGGCGCTCGATCGGGTGATGCCCACCTTTGATCCCGACATCGCCAAGATCGCCGCTCGCCACCTGATCGACGGCCGGGACATCGACACCCGCGCCGGTCTGCTGGCCCGCAAGGTGACCCCGGGGGCGCCGGTACGGATCGAACTGGCCGCCATGGCGACCAAGGAGCTGGTGGAGGTGCTGGAAGTGGATGCGGTGCTTGTGGCCACCGGGCGGGTGCCGGTGAGCAAGGATCTACACCTGGCCAGCGTGGGCGTGGAAACCAACCGCGGCTTCATCCCCGTGAACGACCAGCTCCAGGTGCTGGCGGGCGAGACGCCCGTGCCCCATCTCTGGGCCGTGGGCGACGTGACCGGAAAGATGATGCTGGCCCACACCGCCGCCGCCCAGGGCACCGTGGCAGTGGACAACATCCTTGGCCATGCGCGTGCGATCGACTACCGCTCGATCCCGGCAGCCACCTTCACCCATCCCGAGATCAGCTCGGTGGGCCTGAGCGAAGCCGACGCCAAGGCGCTGGCGGCGGCTGAGGGGTTTGAGCTAGGCAGCGTGCGCAGTTACTTCAAGGCCAACTCCAAGGCGCTGGCGGAACTGGAAAGCGATGGGCTGATGAAGTTGCTGTTCCGCAAGGACACCGGCGAGGTGCTGGGCGCCCACATCTATGGATTGCACGCCGCCGACCTGATTCAGGAGGTCGCCAACGCCGTGGCCCGCCGCCAGCGGGTGGGGGACCTCGCCACGGAAGTGCACACCCACCCCACCCTCAGTGAAGTGGTGGAGGTGGCCTACAAGCAGGCGGCCATGGCCGTGGCCTGATGAGGCCTGGCCCACTCACGGGCCGTCTCGGTGCCCGCCCTTACGATCGGCTCCTGATGCCCTGAGGCTTTGGAGATTCGTCGCCGTCCACCCAATCCGCCGGTGAAGGTGGCCAATCTTCAGTTCGGCATTCCCCATCCCGAGCAGGAGCCCCAGCACATCCTCGAGCGGATCGTCTGGGAGAAAGATCGCGAGGTGGCCGCCGCCAGGGAGCGGGTGCCGCTGGAAACGCTGCAGCGCCAACTGCGCGACCTGCCCCCCACCCGTGATTTCGTCGCCGCGCTGCGGGCGAGCTGCCGCAAGCCCGCGGTGATCGCCGAGATCAAGAAAGCCAGCCCCAGCAAAGGTGTGATCCGCGCCGATTTCGATCCGGTGGCCATTGCCAGGGGCTATGCGGCCGGTGGCGCCAGCTGCCTGTCGGTGCTCACCGACAAGAGGTTTTTCCAGGGCGGCTTTGAGGTGCTGGTTGAGGTGCGCCAGGTGGTGGATCTGCCCCTGCTCTGCAAGGACTTCATCCTTTCCCCCTACCAGCTGCACCAGGCACGCGCCGCCGGCGCCGATGCGGCCCTGCTGATCGCGGCGATTCTCACCGACCAGGACGTGGTTTACCTGATGAAGGTGGCCCGTGCCCTGGGGCTGGCCGTGCTGGTGGAGGTGCATGACGCCGACGAGCTGGAGCGGATGCTGCGCCTGCCCATCTGGTCGGAGCCAATCACGGCGGCTCACACCCTGATCGGCATCAACAACCGCGACCTCACCAGCTTCCACACCGATCTCGCCACCACCGAGCAACTGATGGTCCGTTTCGGCGATCAGGTGCGGCAGCGGGGAGCACTGCTGGTGAGCGAATCGGGGCTGTTCAGCCGCGACGACCTCGACCGGGTGCAGAGCGCCGGCGCCGATGCGGTGCTGGTGGGGGAAGCGCTGATGCGCCAGCCGGATGTGACCGCCGCCTTGGAGCAGCTGATCAGCGGCTGAAGGCGGCTGGCCGCGCCGGCTGAGGCTTGGCCGTCGTCTGCGACGGCTCAGTCAGCCCTGGCGGAACTGTGAGAGTGCAATCCAGAGCTCGACCATGAAAAAACCCCGCCGAGGGCGGGGTGTGGTGGTGAGAAAAATCCTGGTGGGGGAGGATCCCGAGGATCACACCTTGCGGGAGTAGTACTCCACCACCAGCAGTTCGTTGATCTCCAGCGCCACCCATTCACGCTCAATGCGGCCGTTGACCTTGGCCGAGAGCTTGGATTTGTCGAGCTCGAGGTTGGGGGGGATGTTGGAGAGGCCTGGGAACTCCAGGTTGCCTTCAGCCAGCTGCTTGCTGGCCTTGCGCTGACGCACGATGATCACATCACCGGCTCGGCACTGATAGCTGGGGATGTCAACGACGCGGCCATTCACGGTGATGTGGCCGTGGTTCACCAGCTGGCGGGCGCCGGGCACGGTGGGGCCGAAGCCGAGACGGAAGCAGACGTTGTCGAGACGGTTCTCGAGCAGTTTGAGCAGGTTGGTTCCGGTGGAACCTTCCTGGGCGCGCGCTTTCTTCACGTAGCGCACGAGCTGGCGCTCGGAGATGCCGTAGTTGAAGCGAAGCTTCTGCTTCTCTTCCAGGCGGATGGCGTATTCGGAGCGCTTGCGACGGGCTTGGCCGTGCTGACCGGGGGGATAAGCCCGCTTGGCGGACTTACGGGTGAGACCGGGGAGGTCTCCCAAGCGCCGCGTGATCCTCAGGCGAGGGCCGCGGTATCGGGACATCGGGGAAAGCTGTTCAAAGGGATGGACCGGCGCCGCCGTTGACCTGGGAGCATGCTGGAGGTTTCCCTCGGCAGCTCCCGGCAGTGGAACGCCAGCCCATCACTCTATCTTTCGGGGCCAACGCCCTCTCCGCCCTGGTCGCGAGGGTGCTTATGGGCCTGATCCAGGCCTACCGGCAGTGGCTGTCTCCCCTGCTGGGGCCCCGCTGCCGCTTCATCCCCAGCTGCAGCGCCTATGGCCTGGAGGCCATCCAACGCCATGGCCCCTGGCGGGGTGGTTGGCTCACGGCCCGCCGCCTGCTGCGCTGTCACCCCTTCACCCCGTGCGGCTGCGATCCGGTTCCCGATTGAAGCTCTCCCCCCACACCCTCCCTTGCTGATGACCGCCACGGCCGGCCTGCCCCCTCTGACGCTCTACCGGCGCGACGGCTGTTGCCTCTGCGACGGGCTGGAGCAACGGCTGCGGGCGCTTGAACCCCGTCCCGACCTGGTGCTGGTGGATGTGGCGAGCGACCCCGCGCTCGAGGCCCGTTACGGGCTGGAGATTCCGGTGCTGGCTGTGCGGCGCGCCGATCAGCTGCAGGAATTGCCGCGGGCATCGCCGCGGCTCAGCGGGGCCGCCCTCGACCGCTGGCTGAGGAAGTGTCTGGCAGCGCTATCGGATGCCCCCGAATCCGCCTAAAACCCTGCGAACCCCGATCCCACGGCAGCGGCTGCCCCCACCCCCATGACCCAGCCTCTCCATTCCCTCCTGCACCAGAGCGGTCTGGAGGTGCCCCGCACCCTGGGGGATGAGACCGTCACCGGCGTGAGCTGCGATTCCCGCCATGTGGGCGCCGGCACCCTGTTCGTGGGGGTGCCCGGTGGTCAGGTGGACGGCGGCGTGTTCTGGCCCAAGGCGCTGAGCAATGGCGCGGTGGCTGCGGTGATCGGCGCGGCGGCCGCCGCCCAGTGCCCGCCCTCCGCCACCGACCCAGTGCTGGTGGTGCAGGGACCGCTGGCGGAAATCGCCGGACGGCTGGCCGCGGCCTTCTGGGGGGAGCCCAGCCAGCAGCTGGCCCTGATCGGCGTCACCGGCACCAACGGCAAAACCACCACCACCCATCTGATCGAACATCTAGCAGCCGCCTGCGGCCAGCCGGTCGCCCTGTTCGGCACGCTCAGCAACCGCTGGCCCGGACACAGCGCCACCGCCTCGCACACCACCGCCTTCGCCGAGGAGCTGCAGCGGCAACTGGCCGAGGCGGTGGCCGCAGGCGCCCGGGTCGGGGCGATGGAGGTGAGCTCCCATGCCCTTGATCAAGCGCGGGTGGCGGGCTGCCGCTTCGCCGGTGCCGTGTTCACCAACCTCACCCAGGACCACCTCGACTACCACCCGTCGATGCAGGCCTACTTCGAGGCCAAGGCGCTGTTGTTCGCCTCCGAGCGGCTGGCAGGGGGCGCCGTGGTGAACATCGACGACCCGTGGGGCGCGCAGCTGGCGGAGCGCCTGACGGAAACCCTCGGCGAGCGACTCTGGCGCTGCTCCCTGGCGACACCGGCCGAAGCGCCGGCGGGGGCGGGCGTGGCGGAGCTGGGTGTGCGTGATCTGGTGGTCGGGGCCGATGGCGTCAGCGGCACCCTGGTGAGCCCGCTGGGCTCAGGGCCGTTCTGCTCGCCGCTGGTGGGGCGCTTCAACCTGATGAACCTGCTGGAGGCGGTGGGCGCCCTGCTGCAGCAGGGGCTGGAGCTGGCCCCGCTGCTGGCGGCGATCGACAGCTTCCGCGGGGTGCCCGGCCGCATGGAGCGGGTGGTGCTGGCTGGTGGTGCCGGCACTGACCTGCCGGCGGTGCTGGTGGACTACGCCCACACCCCCGATGGGCTGGAGAACGCCCTGGCCGCCTGCCGGCCCTTCTGCTCCGGCCGGCTGATCTGCGTGTTCGGCTGCGGCGGTGACCGTGACCGCGGCAAGCGGCCCCAGATGGCGGCGATCGCCGCCCGGCTGGCGGATCGGGTGGTGGTCACCTCCGACAATCCGCGCACGGAAGACCCCCAGCGCATCCTCGACGACGTGGTGGCCGGCATTCCCGCCGGCACCGACCTGGTGGTGGAGGGGGACCGGGCCACCGCCATCGCCCTCGGCATCGCCAGCGCCGCGCCCGGCGATCTGGTGCTGATCGCCGGCAAGGGCCATGAGGACTATCAGATTCTTGGCACCACCAAGATCCACTTCGACGACCGGGAAGAAGCGCAGAAGGCGCTGCAGCTCAGAACCGTCTGAGGAGGAAACGACCCTGCCAGGGGCCGGCAGGCACACTGACCGCCCCCCTGAAAACTGTGCGTTTGAACACACAAACGGCCGAAAACCAGCACCAGGCGGTGAGAAGATCAACCGCGATACCGCCGCTTAACCCGCATGGCCTCCAGTGTTCCACTGGCGAAGAAGTTCTTCGCTGAACTGATCGGCACCTTCTGGCTGGTGCTCGGAGGCTGCGGCAGCGCCGTGCTGGCAGCGGTGTTCCCCTACGACAACCCCGCCGCCAACCCTCTGGGCCTGGGCTTCCTCGGCGTCTCGCTCGCCTTCGGTCTGACCCTGCTGACCATGGTCTACACCTTCGGGCACATCTCCGGCTGTCACATCAACCCGGCCGTCAGCTTCGGGCTGTGGGCCGGCGGCAAGTTTCCCGGCTCCCAGCTGCTTCCCTACGTGATCGCCCAGGTGCTCGGCGGCGTGGTCGCCGGCGGTGTGATCCTGCTCGTGGCCAGCGGCAGGCAGGGCTTCGCCCTCACTGGTGGCAATCCGCTGGCCACCAACGGCTGGGGAGCCCACTCCCCCGGCGGCTACGGCTTCCTGGCCGCGCTGGTGATCGAGGTGATCCTCACGTTCGTGTTCCTGCTGGTGATCATGGGCGCCACCGATCGCCTGGCTCCCGGCGGCTTTGCCGGGGTGCCGATCGGTCTCAGCCTCACCCTCATTCACCTGATCAGCATCCCCGTCACCAACACCTCCGTGAACCCCGCCCGCAGCACCGCCGTGGCGGTGTGGGTCGGCGGCGATGCCATGGCTCAGCTGTGGCTGTTCTGGGTGGCACCGATTGCCGGCGCCCTGCTGGCGGGCTGGGTTCACCGCACCCTGATGGCCTCCGACACGGTCGGCTGAACGCTCCTGGCTCACGTCACCGCCGGCGGAGCCCTCCTGGGTCACCGCCGGCGCCTCACACCAGCTGACACAGGGCATCGAGCAGCCGTTCCACTTCGGCTGCGCTGGTGGTCACATGGGTGCAGGCACGCAGACAGGACGGGTCGTCGAGGCTGCGCAGCCAAAGTCCCTGCTTCCCCAGCGCCTCCACCACCGCCTGAGGGGTCTGACCGGCCACGGTGAAACTCACCAGGCCAGCGGGTGGCGCTGCACTCAGCAGCGGCGTGATCCCATCAATCGCCTGCAGCCCCTGCCACAGCTGGCCGCTGCGCTCCTGGATCAGCGAAAGCCGCTGCTCGCACGAGCCCAGCGACTCCAGCAACGCCAGCGAGGTGTGCAACCCTGCCAGCAGCGGCGTGCAGGAGGTGGCCACCTCGAAGCGGCGGCTGTCGGTGTGCCAGGCACTGCCCCCCTGGGATTCGTTCGCCAGGCTGCGCCAGCCTCCCAGCGTGGGCTGCGACTCCACCAGCAGCCGCGCCGACAGCGCCACCCCACCCAGCCCTTCAGGGCCGCAGCACCACTTGTGGCCTGTGAAGGCGTAGATGTCGGCCTGGCTGGCGGCTTCAGCCACGGGCAGGCTTCCCACCGACTGGGCCGCATCCACCAGCAACCATGGCTGGCGCCCATGCTCCCGCAGCCGCGCGGCCACGGCCGCGATCGGCATCACCAGGCCGGTGTTCCAGAGCAGATGGGAGAGCACCACCAGGCGCGTGCGCGGCGTCAGTGCGGCTTCGAGCGCCGCCAGCACAGCGTCATCCACAGCAGCGGGGGAATCGCCGCGGATCTCCTTCACCGCCAGGGTGTCGAGGCTGAGGCCTTCGCGGCGCGCCAGCTCGCGGCAGGCCGCCACGATGCCGGGGTGCTCGCAATCACTGATCAGCAAGGTGTCGCCGGGCTGCCAGGGGAGCCCCCAGAGCGGCAGCACGCAGCCACTCGACACGTTCTCGGTGAGCGCCAACCGATCGGGAGGAACGCCGCAACCGGCCGCCAGAACCCCGCGCAGGCTGCTCAGTTGGGCTGACAGCCAGGGCCAGACGTCTGCCGTGAACGGGCCCAGCTCCTGCAGCCGCTGCCAGCTGGCGGTGATCGCCGCGAGCGAGGGCGTCGGCAGCGGGCCCTGCCCGCCGTAGTTGAAATAGCTCTTGTTCGCCAGCGCTGGCATGAGCTGCCGCAGCTGGGCAGGGGTGTGTGGATCCATGGGGGAAACGATGCCGTCGTCAGGTGAGCACGGAGCCCTTCAGGAAGGGGTGCGCCGCCGCCAGTGCCCGCAGGTTGACACCGGTCACGTGGGCGATATCACCGAGCGCCTCGTGGGTGAGGAAGGCCTGGTGGGCGGTGATCAGCACATTGGGGAAGGTGAGCAGCCTGGCGAGCAGATCGTCTTGAAGCACATGGCTGGAGAGATCCTCGAAGAACACCCCCTCCTCTTCCTCATAGACATCGAGTGCCACTCCACCGAGCCGGCCCGACTTGAGCGCCTCGATCAGCGCGGAGGTGTCAATCAGGCCGCCACGGCTCACATTGACGAGAATCACGCCCGGCTTCATGCGCTCAATAGTTTCGCGCCGAATGATGTGATGGGTTTCCGGCGTGAGCGGAACGTGCAGGGAGATCACATCACTCATCGAGGCCAATGTGATCGGATCGAGATAGGTGATGCCCTCCCGCGCCGCCCAGGCGGGGTCGGGATAGGGGTCGTAGGCCACCACCACCATGCCGAAGCCGTGAAGAATGCGCGCCACGATCTTGCCGATCTTGCCCGTACCCACGATTCCCACCGTCTTGCGATGCAGATCGCTCCCCACGAGGCCCTGCAGCGAGAAATTCATCTCGCGCACCCGGTTGTACGCCCGGTGCACCTTGCGGTTCAGGCTCAGCAGCAACGCCACCGCATGTTCAGCCACCGCATAGGGGGAATAGGCCGGAACATGGGTCACCGTGAGCCCCAGTTCCCTGGCTGAATCCAGATCGATATTGTTGAAGCCGGTGCAACGCAGGGCCACCAGTGTGATGCCCCTCGCCACCAGCTGCTGGATACAGGCCCGGTCGACCACATCGTTGACGAAGACACAGACAGCCTTGGCCCCTTCAGCGGCGGCGGCAGTATCCGCAGTGAGGCGAAAGGCAAGAAAGCGAAGCTGCACATCTGCGCCTGTGGCCGCTGGGAGATGGAGCCGGTCGTAGGGCTTCGCATCAAACACCGCCACGGTCAACGTCGTGGCGGCAGGGTCCGGAGGGGTGACAGATGGCAGAAGCTGTGTGGGCGAAGGCTCTGGGTGTGTGAGCGAAGGCTGAACGTGAGTCGCCGTGGCCTCAACGTTCAGCGAAGGCTTCGAAGCATCCATGACCAAACGAACCGCACTGGATGGATCATCCAGGCGACCCTAACCAGCCACAGCGACCGTCAACCCTGGCCTGTGTGGGTTCAGAGAACCTGGCCCACCATCACAGCGGCGAGAGCGGAAAACAGGGTGATGCCGAGGGCGGTGAGGGGGTTCTGACCCTGGGCCACGGCGAAGGTGGTCACCACACCGGCACCAAGACAAGCCACGGCGATCTGGGTAGCGACGGCGGGACGATCCACGGTGTTCTGTACAACTGCACGGAACCGTAGGGATGGATATTGCGGAGACTTCGCCATTCCCCGGGTTTCGTTACCCGGCGTCGGGGTTCGTTACTCGGCGTCTGTTTTCGTTACGCCGCGCAATCTGGAGGCCGGGCGGGCCCGGCCACTCTCGGCCCAGTGTTTGAGCGCCTCCAACTGTTCCCGCGCCGTGCGCGACAGGGGCACCAGATCACTGGCGGCGGCAATCAGATCAGGCTCACCGAACTCCCTGTGGTCGCCGAAGGCGAGGTGCATGGCCTCCACCACCACCTGCTCCAGTTCTGCGCCGGAGAAGCCAGCGGTGCGGTCCACGAGCACATCCAGGGGGATGCGGTGGTCGGGGCGCCGCCGGCGCAGCTGCAGATCGAGAATCGCCAGCCGCTCAGCCACATCAGGCAGATCGAGCAGGAAGATCTCGTCGAAGCGTCCTTTGCGCATCAGCTCGGGGGGCAGGCTGTCCACCCCGTTGGCGGTGGCCACCACGAACACGGCGGAGGTTTTCTCCGCCATCCAGGTGAGCAGGCTGGCCAGCACCCTCTGACTGGTGCCGCCGTCGCTGCGGCTGTCGCCACCGAAGCCCTTGTCGATCTCGTCGATCCAGAGCACGCAGGGGGCCATGGCCTCGGCGCGGCGGATCATGTCCCGGGTGCGGGCCTCGCTGGCTCCTACCAGGCCGGCGAACAGGCGTCCCACATCGAGGCGCAGCAGAGGCATCGCCCAGCTGTGGGCGATCGCCTTGGCCGTGAGCGATTTTCCCGTGCCCTGTGGACCGACCAGCAGCACACCGCGGGGTAGCGGCAGGCCATAGCGCTCGGCCTCGTCGCTGAAGGCCAGCTTGCGCTGCTTCAACCAGTGCTTAAGGGCGTCGAGGCCGCCGATGTCGGAGGGGGTCGCTTCGGTTGGGCAATACTCCAGCAGCTCGCTGCGGGCGATCGCCTGCCGCTTCTCCTCCAGCACTTCGGTGAGATCGGCTTCGCCGAGCTGCCCCCGGCGGGCCAGGGCCCGGGCGGCCACCTGACGGATGCGTTGCTCGGTGAGGCCGCTACAGCAGTGGGCCAGTTGCTCCAGCAGGGCAGGCTCCGGCGGCCGGCCGCTGGCCTGACCGATGTTGGTGAGCAGCTGGCTGATCTCGCTGGGACTGGGAAGGGGCAGCTCGAGCACGGTGATGCACTCCTCCAGTTCGCGCGGCACCTGCCAGTCGGGGGCCGTGATCACCAGGGTGCGGGGCTGGCGGCGCAGGCTGGTAGCCAGATTGCGCAGGCGGCGCGAGATGCCCGGGTCCTCGCAGTAGCGGTTGAAATCCAGCAGCAGCAGGATCGCTGGTTGATCCGGAGGCAGGGATTCGATGCTGTCGAGCGCCGCCATCGGGTTGCGGGCTGCCTCCCCCCGCCGGTTGGGCAGGCCCTCCAGCCCCTGCACGAAATCCCAGCGCAGCAGCAGCCGCTGGCCCAGCCGCTCGGCCGCGGTGGTGAGCAGCGCCTGGATGCGCTCCTCTTCAGGGCTGCGGATCCAGAGGATCGGCGTGCGCGAACGGATCAGCAGATCCAGCTGGTCGATCCAGGGCGCCGTCATCGGCCGGCTTCAGGGGCGCTGAACGGGAAGGGAGCGGCGACGTGGGGCATGGGAGCGGATCAGCGGAGCTCACGCAACCGCGCCCAGCGCGGGTCGATCGCAGCACCATCCTGGGAAGCGGGATCGGGGATCGGGGCCGCGTCGTGGGTGCCCCAGCTGGCAGGCCCGGGGCAGTCGGGGCCGCAATGGTTGCGCAGGGGCCATTGCAGGCTGAGCTGCTCGAACAGCCAATGGGCGGGATCGAAACTGCCCTGGGGATCGAGGCGCTCGCAGGGGCCATCGAGCGGGTCGTCATCTGGCTCGCTCGGTTCAGCGTCGCCGATCCAGAGCGGTTCACGCTCCTTAAAGGCGATCGGCTGGTTGTAGTGGCGCAGGCAGCGGTCGCAGCAGAGGGTGATGATCGTGTGGGCCGCACCGCTCACCTCCAGCACGCTGCCGCCATGCAGGGCAGTGATCGTGCCCCGCACCGGAGTGAGGGTGGTGAGGGCCGGCAGATGCTGGTCGACCTCCCAGTGACACCCCTGGGGCATCAGCCGCAGCTGCTGCAGGGGGATCGGCTGCAGCGGCACCGCCTGCGGAGGGTGGGAGGGGCCGCGCTGCGTCACTTCTTGCTCTTGGGCTCAAACGGCAGCCGGTCGAGGGAGGCGGCGCCGCTGGAGGCCACCGACACGGTCTGCTGAGCAAGCTGCTGGTCAAGAATCTCCTGGAGGTTGTCCGGAAGGGCTTCGCGGGTGAGCAGGAAGGTCTGCAGGCCCTGGAAGATGTTCGCCACCACCATGTAAAGCAGGACGCCGGCGGGCAACGGGAAGAACAGGAACATGCCGGTGATCATCACGGGCGTGATCTTGTTGGCGGTGGACTGCTGCGGGTTCGGCGGCATGCCCATGCCCGAAAGGATCTGGGAGACGAACAGGCTGGCGCCGAAAGCTCCCACCAGGATGGCGATGTCCCAGTTGATCGCCCCATCGGTGTAGAAGCCCACCTGACCGAGCGCCTTGATGAACAGGAAGCCGCTGCGGGCTGCCAGGCCGGGCACCTTGGCCTCCACCGTGGCGTCACCGGTGCCGATGGCCGTGATCCTGCCGTCGTCGCTGACCGCCACCACGCCATCGCCTTTGGTGACCGACCAGGTGGGCAGGAAGGCCGAACCGTTTTCCACATCGGCGAGGACGGAGGTGAACGGCTTGCCGTCACGGGTGTGCAGCTCGATCTGGGCCGTGTCGCCGACGCCGAGCTTGGTGCCTTGCTCAAGGCTGGCGACCACCGGCACGTGGCTGGTTTCGGTGATGAAGATCGAATGGCTGGCGCTGTTGAACGGCTTCGCTTCCACCGCAGCGATCTGGTCGGCGGGGAGCACCTTGAGGTTCAGGGTGTAGGGCACATCGGCGAAGGGGGACCCCCGCAGGGTGGCGAACAGGGCGAACAGGATCGGCATCTGAACCACCAGCGGCAGGCACCCGGCCAGCGGGCTGCCGAACTCCTTCATCAACTTGCCCAGCTCTTCCTGCTGCTTCTGGGGGTTGCTGGCGTAGCGCGATTTGATCTCCGCCTGACGCTTCTGCATCACCGGCTGGGCGATGCGCATGCGGCGGGCACTGCGGATGGAGCCGGCGCTCAGCGGGAAGAGCGCCAGCCGGATCACCACGGTGAGCGCGATGATGGCCAGCCCGTAGCTCGGCACCAATCCGTAGAAGAAATCGAGGATGGGGAGCAGCAGGTTGTCGGAGATGTAGCCGATCACAGCGGGGTGGGGACGGGGGGAAGGATCTGATCGGCCCAGTGTGCCCGACCAATGGGGCGGTGCGAGCGCACCGGGAGGGAGTGGGGGACGTCAGGCCGTGGCCAGCTGGGCATCGCCGAATCCCTTCGTTCCTGCTGCGGCGCTGGTCTTGGCTGCCATGCGCTCGAGGATGTAGGCCTCTGTTTCGCGGAAGCGGGGCACGGAGCGCATTTCAAGCTTGGCGCCATCGTTGAGCACCAGCACCATGTCGCCCCAGGCGCCGAAGCCACGGGGCACCGAGCGCAGCTCGCGGATCTGGCTGTACACCACCTGGCTGCGGTCGCGGCCCAGCCAGCCACCGCTCACGGAGATGCGCCGGCTGGTGATGCGGAAGCGCAGCCAGAGCGCACGCACGATGGACCCCACGGCGAAGGGGATGCCGATCAAGGTGAGACCGAGCAGGAGGTTGAAGATCAGATCGCCCTTGGCCGGACCACCCTGATAAAAGACGGGTTCGGGAATGGTGGGGATCACGGGGAGACCATCGGCCGGGGTACCGCTCATGGGCTCAGACCTGCCTTGCGAAACAGCTCCGCACATTCTCCCAGCAAGGCCTCGGTGTCCGCGTCCGCACTGCCCGGCTTGAGGCTGAGCAGCAGCCAGAGGGCACGGCCGGAGGGCTGGGGGCCGGCACAGCGCTGGTGGAGCCAGGTGTGCAGCTGGCGCCGCAGCTGATTGCGCCGCACCGCCAGCTTGCTGACCTTGCTGCTCACCACCACGGCACAACGCCAGCGGCTGGGCGGGTGTGGGCCACCGGTGCGCAGCAGGGCGGGGTCCGCCTCAGTGACGCGCAACACCAGGAGCGATCCATGCACCCTGCGGCCGCTGCGGTAGAGGCGGTCGAAGGCCCGGCGGCTCCGCAGCCTCAGCGCGGCGGGCAAGGCCATGGATGAAGGGCCTGAACGGCCTGGCGAAGGGAATCGGATCAGACGGCCAGGCGGGCGCGGCCGCGGCGGCGGCGGGTGCGGATCACGCGGCGGCCGGTGTGGGAGCGCATGCGCACCCGGAATCCGGAGACGCGCTTGCGTTTGCGGCTGGTTCCTTCGAGGGTGCGCTTCGTCATGGTGCCGCTCTGGGTCTTGCTTGTGGTCGATTGGCCAACTTATCAGGCAGGTGCCCGTGGGCCCGGGCTCAGTTGTTGGTGGGGTCGATCTGGATCAGCCAGCTGCCCAGGTAGCCGGCAAATGGCACATCCCCTGGGGCCTGTGCCAGGGCATTGAACTGATACATGCCCGTGTTGAAGGGATTGAACAGGTTCATGTACACCCCGATGGTGATGTCGTCGGGGATGGGGCGGTCAGGGAAGATCTCGATCGCCTTGCCATTGGCGTTCACCTCGATGGTGGCGGGGATCTGCTCCTTGCAGCGGGTGCGCGACATCACACCGCCTTCCTGCATCACGCAGAGCTTGAGGTCCTTGGGATTGATCTTGGTGTCGAAGGTGGCAGGCACGGCCACGGTGAGCTTGAGAATGGCCGTGTTGCGGTCTTTGGGCCTCAGGATCAGGTAATACTCCGAGCGCTTCAGCCGTGCCGTCTCGGTCATGAAGAAGTAGAGCTTGCGGTAATCCCGGTTGTTGTCCCAGCGGAATTCCAGCAGGCCCGGCGTGCCCTGGGAGCGGGCTGCGGGCACATCGCCGATGGTGGCCGCCAGGGCCGTGCCGGCCAGGGCTAGAGCCAGCGCAGCGCCGGCCCGGGAGAATCGCCGCCGCAACGGGCTCACCGGACGCGCCGGACGGGAGCGGAGCGGGCCGAGCAACGGAAGGGTCATTGGGACGGGGGTGGGGGCCGAAAGGCTGTGAGTGCATTCTCCCTCCCCTGTTCCGGCGGTTCAGCCCAGGCGGGTGCAGCGGCCGAGCTGTCAGTTATGACCGGATCTGTCCGGACGCAACCGGGCTGCCTCGCGCAGGTACGGATGGGCCGGAGGGCGGGAGGCCTCCATCCAGGCGTGGGCCAGCAGCCGGATGCAGCGAGGAAGGTCGCCGGTCACCGCCATCTGCTGGCAGTCCAGCAAAGCCACCGCGTCCCAGCCGGGGTAGCGGCGGGCGATCGCCGCAGGGAAGCAGGCGTTCAGGTCGGGGGTGACCGAGAAGGTGACCGAGAGCACCTGCGGGCCCTCCAGGCCATTGCGGGCAATCAGGGCGTCGAGCAGCTCGGCCACTGCCTCGGCGATGGCCGCGCTGGTGTTGGCCTCGACGGTGATTGCGGCCCGCAGCGCCCGCAGCGCAAGTGGCTGGTTCATGGCCGCCAGAGCCAGAGCGGCTGGCCGCTCCAGGCCAGTTCCAGGCTGAGCGCCTGGTGGAGGCCGGCGAAGAGGTTGCGGCCTGGCAGGAACGACAGCACCCGCTTGGCGGGCTTGCCGAAGGTAGTGGGACGCACCTCCTGTTCATCGAGGCCTGCCAACCGGGCCGCCAGCCGGCGGGCGGTGTCCTCGTCGCCCAGTTCATCCACCAGGCCCAGCTCAAGCGCCTGAGCGCCCGTGAACACCCGCCCATCGGCGAAGCCACGCACCAATTCCTCACTGAGGCACCGACCGGTGGCGACCGCCGCCACGAACTGGTCGTAGCTGGAATCAATCAAGCCCTGCAGCAGGCTGCGCTCCTCGGTGGTGAGGGCGCGGTCGGGGGAAAGGATGTCCTTGTAGGGGCCGCTCTTGACCGTCTCGAAGCTGATGCCCACCCGCTCAAGCAGGCGGGAAAGGTTGTTGCCCCGCAGGATCACGCCGATCGAGCCAGTGATCGTGCCCGGATTGGACACAATGCGCTCCGCCGCCACCCCCACATACACCCCGCCGGAAGCGGAGATATTGCCGAAGCTGGCCACCACTCGGCAACCCTTGTCCCGCAGGCGGAGCAGGGCGGCGTGGATCTCCTGGCTGTCGCCGACGGTGCCACCAGGGGTGTCGATGCGCAGCAGCAGGGCCGGGCATTCCCGTTCCTCCACCTGGCGCAACGCCTTGAGCACCCGCTCGCGCGTGCCCCCGGCGATCGGTCCCTCGATCACGACGCGGGCCAGGGTTTTGCGGGACTTTCGGCGCCAGGGCCAGGGCATGCGCTGCGGCACGTAGTGGCTGGATCTTAAAAAGGTTGTTGGCGGCCGCTCCGATGACTCCCGTTTTCCGTTGGCTGCCGATGCTGCTTCCCTTCGCGCTGTGGGGAACGGCGATGGCGGCGATGAAGCCGCTGCTCGCCCACAGCGGGCCGCTCACGCTGGCCTGGATGCGTCTGCTGCCCGCTGGCGTGGCCGTGCTGCTGGCCGCCGTAGCGCTGCGGCGCCCGCTCGGGGTGGATCCCGCCGACCGGCTCTGGCTGCTGGCCTTCGCGCTTGTGGACGGCACGCTGTTTCAGGGGCTGCTGGCGCGCGGGCTGGAGGGAACCGGCGCCGGGCTGGGCTCGGTGCTGATCGATTCGCAGCCGCTGCTGGTGGCGCTGCTGGCCCGTGCCCTGTTCGGCGAAGCGATCAACCCGGTGGGCTGGCTCGGCCTGTTGCTGGGGCTGGCCGGCATCCTCTGCCTGGGCTTGCCGGCGCCGCTGCTCCAGCACTGGTGGCTGGAGGGTCCCATCAGCTTCGGGGTGCGGGCCTGGAGCCACGGCGAGCTCTGGATGCTGGGCGCCGCCGTGGCGATGGCGGTGGGCACGGTGCTCTGCCGCTTTGCGATGCGGCGCAGCGATCCGGTGGCCATCACCGGCTGGCACATGGTGATCGGCGGGGTGCCGCTGCTGATCGGTGCTGCACTGGGGCCCGCCCTCGATCCGGCGCTGCCGCCCTTCTGGCCGACCTGGACCCTGCAGGAATGGGGCTGGATGGCCTACGCCAGCCTCCTGGGCAGCGCCCTGGCCTACGGCCTGTTTTTCTGGTTCGCCAGCAGCGGCGATCTCACCGGCTTTTCGGCCCTCACCTTCCTCACCCCGGTGTTCGCCCTGCTCTGCGGTCTGCTGCTGCTGGATGAGCACCTGCGCCCGCTGCAGTGGCTGGGGGCCGCCCTGGCGATGGTGTCGGTGCTGCTGATCAACCGGCGCCGCCAACTGTGGGTGCCCGCCAGCGCCACACCGGAGCCGGCCCCATGAGCACGGGTTTGCGGCTGTTGCTGGTGAGCACGCCGGTGGGCACGCTCGGCAGTGGCCGGGGTGGGGGCGTGGAGCTCACCCTGGCGGCGCTGGTGGCAGGACTGGGCGGGCGCGGCCACCGGCTCACGGTGCTAGCCGGTGAAGGTTCCCGGCTGCCCCCCGGCAGCGGGGCGGTGCAGCTCTGGACCTGCCCCGGCCACGACCAGCCCAGCTGGCAGCACCAGAGCCACGACAGTGCCGTGCAGATCCCTGCCGACGGCCTGCTGCCGGCCCTGTGGGACCGGGTGCTGCAGGAGCAGGGCAGCTTCGATGCGGTGCTCAACCTGGCCTACGACTGGCTGCCTCTCTGGCTCACGCCCCACTGCGCCACGCCGCTGTTCCATCTGGTGAGCATGGGCTCGGTGGCGCGGGTGATGGATGCGGTGATCGCCGATGTGGCGCGTCGCTGCCCGGGGCGGCTGGCCTTCCACACGCGCTCCCAGGCGGCGGATTTCGACCTGCCCGGCCCGCCACTGGTGCTGGGCAACGGTTTCGATCTGACGGCTTATCGCTTCCGCGCCGAGCCCGACCCGGAAGCCCCCCTGGGCTGGGCCGGTCGCATCGCTCCGGAGAAGGGGTTGATCGACGCGGCGCGGGTGGCCGCCGGGCTGGGCCGGCGCTTGCTGGTGTGGGGGGTGGTGGAAGACGCCGCCTACCGGGAAGCGGTGGAGGCGGCGGTGCCGGCCGGCACCGTGCACTGGCGCGGCTTTCTGCCCACCGGGGAGCTGCAGGCGGAGCTCGGCGGCTGCCGCGTGTTCCTGAACACGCCGAAATGGAACGAAGCCTTCGGCAACGTGGTGGTGGAGGCGATGGCCTGCGGTGTGCCTGTGGTGGCCTACCGCCGTGGCGGCCCCGGCGAGCTGGTGGAGCCCGGCATCAACGGCCTGCTCGTTCCTCCCGACGACCTGGAGGCGATGCAGGCGGCCGTGCTTGCCGCCGAAAGCCTCGACCGGCTGGCCTGCAGGCACTGGGTGGAGCGCCATGCCTCGCGGGAGGCATTCGCAGGGCGCGTGGAGGCCTGGCTGCTGGCCGGTCTGGAGCCAGGCTCCCCCGCCGGTCATTCACTACAAGGTCAAACGGCAGGCCGGACGCCGGACGCCGGGACGTAGGTTTCCCACGATCGTTCCGCTGCTCGTGCCCCCTGCCAACCCGCCGGCCGCGGTTCGTCGAGGCAAGGGCTGGCGGCTTGCGCTCCTTGTCACGGCAGTGCTCGGGCTGGGGATCTTCGTTCTGCAACTCGGCGAGGCTGGGCTGGTGGACGAAACGCCACCGCTGTTCGCTGGCGCCGCCCGGGCGATGGCCGAGACCGGCGACTGGCTGACCCCGCGGGTGAACGGACTGCCCCGCTACGACAAGCCGCCCTTGATCTATTGGCTGATGGGGCTGGTGTACGCCCTGCCGGATCACGCCCGCTTCGACCCGCTCGGCAGCTGGGCCGCCGGCCTGCCGTCAGCCCTCTCCAGCATCGGCGTGATGCTGGCCCTCTGCGCCACCCTGCTGCGCTGGCCCCAGCCCAGCCTGGGCCCGGGGGGAGAACGGCTGCCCCGGCGGCCTGCCCGCAGCGCCGTGGTGGCGGCCCTGGCCTTTGCGCTTTCTCCGTTGGTGCTGCTGTGGGGGCGCATCGGCGTCAGCGATGCCCTGCTCAGCGGCTGTCTGGCCGTCAGCCTGCTGCTGCTGTGGCAGGCCTGGGCCGACCCCGGCCGCCCCTGGTGGCCAGGCTGGCTGGTGCTGGGCCTGGCGGTGCTGGCCAAGGGGCCGGTGGCTGTGGTGCTCGCCGGCCTCACCCTCGTCGGCTTCGGGTGGCATCAGGGCAGTTTGCCGGCCCTCTGGGCACGGCTGAAGGCCGGGCGCGGCCTGGTGATCACAGCGCTGGTGGCCGTGCCCTGGTATGCCGCGATGCTGGTGGTGGAGGGGCAGCCCTTCTGGGACAGCTTCTTCGGCTACCACAACCTGCAGCGCTTCAGTTCGGTGGTGAACGACCACCTCCAGCCCTGGTGGTTTTTCCTGCCGGTGCTGGTGATCGCCAGCCTGCCCTTCACACCGCTGCTGCTGCTCGGCCTGAAGCGTGGCCTGGCCAGAACCCCGAGGGCGCCCCAGCACTCCTTGCGCAGCTTTGCCGCCTGGTGGTTGCTGGCTGTGCTGGTGTTCTTCACCATGGCAGCCACAAAACTGCCGAGCTACTGGCTGCCTGCCACCCCGGCGGCGGGCCTGCTGATCTCCCTGGCGGCCCAGGACGGCGAAAGCGGCAGGCGGGACGGCGAAGGGCGTGGCGCTGGGGCCGGCCGCTGGTTCCTGCTCGCCCAGGCCGCCACCGTGCTGCTCACCACCACGGTGGCGGTGGCGCTTTGGGTGTCCAACACCTGGATACCCCTGATCAAGGATCCAGAGATGCCCACCCTGACGGCGGAGCTCACCGCCAGCGGGTTCGTCGAGAGGGCAGCCCTGTTCTGGACCCTGGCGGCCCTGGTCGGCCTGCTCTGCCTGTGGCGGGTGGTGCCCGGCTGGCTGCTGGGGCTGCAGCTTCCCTTGGTGGCATTCCATCTCTTCGCCCTGCTGCCGCTATGGCAACTCGGTGATGGCGTGCGGCAGCGACCGGTGCGAGAAATGGCCGCCAGCGTGCAGCGGGAGATCCGCCCCAGCGAGGCCCTGGCGATGGTGGGGGTACTCAAGCCTTCGCTGCACTACTACACCGGTCGAGTAGTGATCTACGAGGGGATTTCCGTCGATGGCATGGTGAACCTCAGCGATCGCCTGCGCCACGAGCAGCGCGAGGGGCAGCAGCCCAGTACCCGCGCCGAGGCCCCCACAGTGCTCGTGGTGATCGATCACAACACGAGCCAGCTGCCCTACTGGCGCGCCGTTCAGGGGGAAGAGCTCGATCGCGCCGGCATCTACCGCCTCTGGCGCGTGGACCGCGCGCGGTTGGAGAGCGCCGCCGCGGCGCTGGTGAACAGGGGGGCAGGCCGTCCTAGCTGGCGGGATCCAAGGCCGGAGCGCTATTGAGCGCCGTCCTGGCGCACGCAGAAGCTGCAATGCCCCCAGCGCTTCAGTTCACCAGCTGGAGCGGGTGCGCCGCAGCGGGGGCAATCGGTGAGGCCTTGGACATCGATGCGGCTGGGGTGGGCAGCCCAGACCTCTGCCTCACTCTCGCTGCCAGCGCTGGCGGCGGCGGCTGGGTGGTGGTGCTGAAAGCGCAGATCACGGATCTGGAAGCCCGCGCCCCGCAGCGCTCCCAGCAGCTGATGGCGGTTGAAGCGGAGCGCCTGCAGCCACTGCGGGTGGTTCGCCCCCACCCACAGCACCCCGGCCTGCAGCGACAGGGGGCGGCAATGGGGCGCCAGCTGAGCACCCGCCACCTTCGGCCAGGCCTGCCACAGCGCCGCCAGGCTGCCGTTGCGGCGCCACTGGGCAGAGAGGGCGGTGAGACAGGTGCCCACCGCGGTGGCAGGCCGCCGCTGCGGCGCCACCAGCACCTGCAGGGAGCCGAAGCGACGGGTCTGGTCGCGGGGGGCGATCGCCATGGGGCCAGGTTAGGTGCGGGCAACCGGCGGAGCCAGGGCCGCCCGCCACCGCTACCCTCGGACGTGCCCCCTCCATGATCCATGGGCTTCTTCGATCGGCTCAGCCGCCTGCTGCGGGCCAACCTCAACGATCTGGTCAGCAAGGCGGAGGATCCGGGCAAGATCCTGGATCAGTCGGTCGCGGACATGCAGTCCGACCTGGTGAAGCTGCGCACGGCCGTGGCCACCGCGATCGCAAGCCAGAAGCGCATCCAGAATCAGGCGCAGCAGGCGGAAGCCCAGAGCAAAACCTGGTACGAGCGGGCCGAGCTGGCGCTCAAGAAAGGCGAGGAGGATCTGGCGCGCGAAGCGCTCAGCCGCCGCAAGACCTATCAGGACACCGCCACCGCGCTCAACAACCAGCTCTCCAGCCAGGCAGGCCAGGTCGACGCGCTGAAGAAGAGTCTGCTGGCACTGGAAGGCAAGATCGCCGAGGCCAAGACCAAGAAGGACATGCTCAAGGCCCGCTCCCAGGCGGCGCAGGCCCAGGAGCAGTTGCAGAGCGCCGTCAGCGGGTTGGGCACCAACTCCGCCATGGCCGCCTTCGAGCAGATGGAGGAGAAGGTGCTGCAGCAGGAGGCCCGTAGCCAGGCCGCGGCCGAGCTGGCCGGCGCCGACCTGGAAAGCCAGTTCGCCTCCCTGGAGGGCAGCGAGGTGGACGACGAGCTGGCCGCTCTCAAGAACCGGCTGGAAGGCGGCCCTGCCGCCACCCCCCTGCTGGCCGCCGACAGTCCCACCCCCCTGCTGGAACCCGTGAAGGCCGCGGAAGTGGATGCCGAGCTCGAAGAGCTCAAGCGCTCAATCGACAAGCTCTGAGCTCCGGCGGTGCGGCAGGATCCCCGCCAGGGGATTCCTAGACTTGGACTCTCCCGATCCCTGCTCGTTCCCTCCCGTGGCCGTTGCCCAGTTCACCGACGCGAACTTCGCCTCCGACGTGCTTGAGCGGCCCGGCGCGGTACTGGTCGACGTCTGGGCCAGTTGGTGTGGCCCCTGCCGCCTGATGGCGCCGCTGATGGAGGCGGCCGCCAGCGATTACGCCGGCCGCCTGGAGGTGGGCAAGCTGGAGGCCGATGGCAACCCCAGCGTGCGCGATGCCCTGAAGATCCAGGGGCTACCCACCCTGATCCTGTTCAAGGGCGGCGAAGAAGTGGCCCGCCATGAAGGGGCGATGGCCCGTCCACAGCTCAACGCCTTCCTTGATGCCCATCTCTGAGCGGGTCGCCCGCCTGGGCAGCGGAGTCTTCGCCCGCAACGATCAACGCAAATCCGACTACCGGCAATACTGCAGCGCCCTGAGCGCTGCCGATCCCAGCAGCAGCCCCGCGCCGCTGCTGGATCTCTCGCTCGGCTCCACCGATCTGCCGCCGCCGCCGCAGGCGCTGGCGGCCATGGCGGCGGCACTCACCGAGCCGGGCAGCTCCTCTTACTGCCTGCACGCTTCCACGCGTCCGTTCCGGGAGGCGGCTGCCGCCTGGGCCCGGCGCCGCTTCGATGTGGCCGTCGATCCCGACAGCGAAGTGCTGCTGCTGGTGGGCTCGCAGGAAGGCACCGCCCACCTGCCCCTGGCCGTGCTTGACCCGGGCGACCGCGCCCTGCTGCTGGATCCCTTCTACCCCTCCCACCGCGGCGGCCTCGAGCTGGCAGGTGCGCGCTCCCTGCTGCTGCCCCTGCAGGCCGAGCAGGGCTGGCGGCCGCCGTTCGAGCAGGTGCCCTCCAGCCAGTGGGAGCAGCTCAAGCTGATGGTGCTTGGCTATCCGCACAACCCCACCGCCACCACGGGCGAACAGGCCTGGCTGGAGGAAGCGGCCGCACGAGCCGTGCAGCACGGCTTCGTGTTCGCCCACGACAACCCCTACGTGGACCTGGCCTTAGAGGGCGAAGCGCCCGCCTTGCTGCGCAGTCCGCATTGGCGCCAGTGCGGGATCGAATTCTTCTCGCTCTCCAAGAGCTGGTGCCTGGGCGGCTTCCGGCTCGCCTTCGCGATCGGTGCCGCCCCCTTGATCACCGCCCTGCGCCAGGTGAAAGGAGTGGTCGACTTCAACCAGTCGCTGGCGTTGCAGGCCGGGGCGATCGCCGCCCTGGAGCAGGCGCCGCAGTGGCCGCAGCAACTGCGTGCCACCTACCGGGAGCGCCGCGACCGCATGATGGGGGCGCTCGAGGCCCAGGGCTGGCCGGTGCAGCGGCCCTCCATGGCCCTCTACCTCTGGCTGGAGCTGCCGCCCGTGGCCCGCGCCATGGGCTCGGAAGCCTTCTGCGCGGCCCTGCTGAAGGGCAGCGGTGTGGCGCTCACCCCGGGCAACGGCTTCGGCGACGGCGGCGAGGGGTGGGTGCGGCTGGCGCTGGTGCATCCGGCGGCGGAGCTGGAGGCCGGCGCGGTGCGAATCGGGAACTGGCTGCGTTCCTTCTCCGGGTGAGGTGGTCGCTGGCTGGCCGCACCGGCCCATGATCGGCCGCATCGCCGCTGCCCGACGCGAGCTGCAGCTGCGGGAGGGGTACCTCGCGCCACCTCTGCCCTGGAGGCTGGCGATGGTGCCGGTATGCGGGAGCACGGAACGGCTGCTCGATCAACGAAAGGCAGGGTGGGGCTCCGGGCCACTGGCACTGCTGGCGCAGCGGCAGCGCTTCGGCCATGGCCAGCAGGGTCGCCCGTGGGTCTCGCCCCACGGTGGGGTCTGGTTGAGTGCGGCGCTGCCGTGGCCGCCTCAGGGGGCTTCCCTCGCCATGGCGGCGGCCGTGGGTCTGGCGCTGCAGCTGGAGGCGCTAGGACTGGCGCCCACGCTGAAATGGCCGAACGATCTGCTGCTGCACAACTGCAAGGTGGCGGGACTGCTGCCACGGCTGCGCCTGCGCGGAAGCCGCATCCAGGCGGCCCGGGTGGGCATCGGCCTCAACGGGGAGAACCCTGTACCGGCTGGGGCGATCAACGTGCGCCAGGCGCTGGCGCTCAGCGGCCAGGCTCGACGGCAGGGAGCCGATGCCATCCGCCTGGCTGCCCGGGTGCTGCTGGCGCTTGACTGGGCCGTGGCGGCGGCCGTTGAACCGGAGCGGGTGTGGCAAGAAGCCGACAGGCGACTGCATGGCCGCGGTCAACCCTTGCTGTGGCAGGGAGAGACCTGGATGGTGGCCGGGCTGGCCCGCGACGGCGGCCTGGAACTGCGACGTGGCGCGGAGTGCACCATCGTGCGCCGCCGCTTCGCAGAACTGTCGCCCCAGGTTGCCTAAGCTGAATTCGCATTTTGCCACCTGGTGTGAACCGCCTTCGTCATCTGCCCGTGCTCGCGATCGGACTGGCCTCTGTGATCGGAGCGCCGCTCGCCCTCGCCGAGCTGCGCGATGCCGCGGCCGGTGCCCCAGCCGCCATCGCACCAGCTCCCACAGCTCCTGCTGCGCCCCTTCCCGCACCCCCCCCGCCGGCGGTGCCCCAGGCGCTCACCCCGCCAGCCCCGCCCCTGGTACCCCAGGCAGGCTCCAGCGACACCTCCCCCCAGCCGCTACGACCCAGCCTGCAGCGTTCCCAGACCCCAGCCCTCTCCTTTGACCAGGTGCTGGATCGCTTCGAGCGTGAGGGAGTGGTGACACCGGCCGAACGGCGGCGGGCACGCCTCGGCGCCGTGGTGCGACCTGAAAACATGCCGGCCCATCGCCAGGCTTGCAGCGAGGGCGCCCTCTCCCCCTCCGAATGCCGCGGCGTGGTGGTGAGCTGGCCTGGAAGTGATTCTGTCACCGGCTCCGGCGGCCTCCTCCCCGATGGCACCTATGCCAGCGGCGGGCCCGGATCCATGCCGCTGCCTCCGATCACCGTGCCCGTGTCGGCACTGCTGGCCGGCCAGGGGGGCAACTTCAGCCTTGCCAGCGTGTTCCGCATCACCCCCAGGCCTGCGCCGCTCCTGGGCAACGGCAACCGCAGCCTGCTGTTTCCGCTGATCGGCTCGGCTGTCACCACTAGCGAATTCGGCTGGCGGATGCACCCGGTGATCGGTAGCTGGCTGATGCATGCGGGCCGGGATCTGGCGGCGCCGGAGGGCACCCCAGTGGTGGCGGCCCTGGCCGGGCGAGTGGTGAGCAGTGGCCTGGCCGGCGGCTACGGCCTGGCGGTGGAGGTGGAGCATGAGCGTCCCCTGCGCCGCACCCTCTACGGCCACCTATCCGAGCTGTTCGTCAAAGAAGGGGAGTGGGTGGCCCAGGGCGAAGTGATCGGCCGGGTCGGCAGCACCGGGCTGAGCACCGGCCCTCATCTTCACTTCGAGTTGCGCCAGCCGGCCAATGGCGGCTGGGTGGCGGTGGAGCCGGGAGAATTCGACCCGGGCCGTCAGCTGCTGGGCGGCAGCGATGCGATTGCCCTGCTGATGGGCCAGTTGCTGGAAACGCTCGAACGTCCCAGTGCACCAGCCGCTTCCAGCGCCGCAGGGCCGGGCTAAGCGTTAGGCGAAGGCGTCATCCAGGCGGCCATCGCGGAAGTGCACGATGCGATCGGCCCGCGCAGCCACGTCGTCTTCATGGGTGACCATCACCACGGTCATCCCTTCCTGGTGCAGCTGATCAAAGATCTCCAGCACCTCCTGGGTGGTCTGGGAATCCAGCGCCCCTGTGGGTTCGTCGGCCAGCAGCAGGGCCGGCCGGTTGATGATCGCCCGCGCGATCGCCACACGCTGCTGCTGACCGCCGGAGAGTTGGTTCGGTTTGTTCTGCAGGCGATGGCCGAGCCCGACACGTTCGAGGGCTTCAATGCCCAGCTTGCGGCGCTGCTCGGCGGGGATGCCGGCGTAGATCATCGGCAACATCACGTTGTCGATTGCGCTCATGTGGGCCAGCAGATGAAACTGCTGGAACACGAAACCCAGCTTGCGGTTGCGAAGATCGGCAAGCTCGTCGTCGTCGAGATCCTCCACCGCCGATCCGCTGAGCCGGTAATGGCCAAACGTGGGACGATCAAGGCAGCCGATGATGTTCATCGCCGTGCTTTTGCCTGAACCGGAAGCTCCCATCACGGCGACATAGTCGCCCTCCATCACCGTGAGGCTGAGTTCATCAAGGGCACGCACCTCGGTGTCGCCTGAGCCGTACACCTTGCTCACGCGATCAAGGACGGCCACGGGCTCATGGGCCCGGGACCGTGAGAGGTCCGCCGGGGCCGTGAGCGTCATCCCAGCAGGGCAGGCGTGGGAGGAACGGGAGCCACGGCGATGGCGGTGGCTTCACGGGCGGCGGAAGAGGCAATCGACTGCTGCAGCATCGGCGTGCCGGTGACGGCCTCATTCGCCCAGCTGAATAGGGGATTGGAGAGCACACCGCCCACCGCCGTGATCAGCACGCAGGCCACCAGGGCGGTGCGGAGAGTGCCCATGCCAGCCAGATTCCAGGTGATCGCCGGGTAGGCCTTCACCACATCGGAGGCTTCCTGCGGCTCCTTCACCACCATCATCTTGATCACCGAGATGTAGTAGTAGATCGACACCACGGACGTGATCAAGCCAACCACCACCAGCAGATACTGGTGGTCGGCCCAGCCGGCAAAGAACAGATAGATCTTGCCGAAGAAGCCGAGCATCGGCGGGATTCCCCCCAGCGACAGCAGGCAGAGACTGAGACCGAGCGTGATCAGTGGATCTTTCTGATAAAGGCCGGCGTAATCGGAAATGCGGTCGCTGCCGGTGCGCAGCGAGAACAGGATGATGCAGGCGAAGGCGCCCAGGTTCATGAACAGGTAGGCCGCCATGTAGAGCACCATGGCGGCATAGCCGTCTTCGGTGCCGCACACCAGGCCGATCATCACGAAGCCGGCCTGGCCGATCGAGCTGTAGGCCAGCATCCGCTTCATGGTGGTCTGGGCCAGGGCCACCACGTTGCCCAGGGTCATGCTCAGGACCGCCAGCACGGTGAACAGCAGCTTCCACTGCGTGTCGAAGGTGTCGAAGCAGCCCACCAGCAAGCGCAGGGCCAGGGCGAAGCCGGCGGCCTTGGAGCCCACGGAAAGGAACGCCACCACCGGGGTGGGCGACCCCTCGTAGACGTCCGGGGTCCACTGGTGGAAGGGCACCGCAGCGATCTTGAAGGCCACGGTGGCCAGCACGAACACCAGCGCCAATGCCGTGACCGGCGTGGCACTGGTCTGAAGGGCAAGTCCGACAGCGTCAAGGCCGGTGGAGCCGCCAGTGAGGCCGTAGAGGAGGGAGGCGCCGTAGAGAAAGACCGCAGCGGCGGCGGAACCCACCAGCAGATATTTGAGCGCTGCCTCGCCGGAGCGGGCATCCCGCTTCATGTAACCCGAGAGGAGGTAGCTGGACACCGAAAGGGTTTCCAGCGACACGAAGATGCTGACCAGATCGGTGGAGCCGCACAGGAACATGGCACCGAGCGTGGCCGCCAGCAGGATCGCGGCGTATTCGCCAACCGGGCTGCCAGAACGCTCCACGTAGCGCCAGCTGATCATCAGCGAGAGCAAGGTGGAAGCTGCCACCACGGCGCGGAAAGCCACCGCCAGATCGTCCGCCAGGAAGGAGCCAAGGAACGAAGGCTCCAGCGGCGCGTTCCACTGCAGAGCCAGGAGCACCAGAGCCGTGCCCAGGCCGGCGTAACAGATCGGCGGCACCCAGCGGATCGCCGCTTCCTCGCCGGCCAGATCAACCAGCAGGCAGATCAGCAGGGCGATGAGGATGGCAGCCTCGGGCGCAATGGCGCCGGAATTGAGCTGGGCGGCGGTGATTCCCAGCCCGATCGCGGGCGCTGTGGCCAGGGAGGCGACGGCCAGGTGGGGCAGTTCCGTCAGGGCGGGAAGGGCGCCAAACAGATCCATGTCGGCTTCAAACGATCGCCTTGTCGAGCGGACTGTAGCGGCGGCGCCGATCATTCTCAGGCGGGGCGGGCCGCCGATGCGATAAAGAGGGAACCGGTTCATCGCCTGCCTGTGGCGCACACCCTGGTCATCGTCGAGAGCCCCACCAAGGCCCGCACCATCCGCGCCTTCCTGCCGAAGGAGTTCCGGGTGGAGGCGTCGATGGGGCACGTCCGTGACCTGCCCAACAACGCCAGCGAGATTCCCGCCGCCTACAAGGGCGAGAAGTGGGCGAACCTGGGCGTCAACACCAGCGAGGATTTCGCGCCGCTCTACGTGGTGCCGAAAGACAAAAAGAAGGTGGTGAAGGAGCTGAAGGACGCGCTGAAGGGCGCCGACCAGCTGCTCCTGGCCACGGATGAAGACCGGGAAGGCGAAAGCATCAGCTGGCACCTGCTGGAGCTGCTCAGCCCCAAGGTGCCGGTCAAGCGGATGGTGTTCCACGAGATCACCAAGGACGCCATCCACCGCGCCCTCGACCAGACGCGCGAACTCGACATGGAGTTGGTGCACGCCCAAGAAACGCGACGGATCCTCGACCGGCTGGTGGGCTACACCCTCTCACCGCTGCTGTGGAAAAAAGTGGCCTGGGGGCTTTCTGCCGGCAGGGTGCAATCGGTGGCGGTGCGGCTGCTGGTGCAGCGGGAGCGTGCCCGGCGGGCCTTCCGCAGCGGCAGCTACTGGGACCTCAAGGCCGAGCTGGAGCAGCCGGGCGGCCGGTTCGAAGCCAAGCTCACCCACCTGGCCGGCGAGCGCATCGCCCAGGGCAGCGACTTCGACGAAAGCACCGGGGGGCTCAAGCCCGGCAGCACAGTGAAGCTGCTGGCGGAGAGCGAAGCGCGCGCCCTGCGCGAAAGCGTGCTGGCCCTGCCCTGGCGGGTGGAGCAGGTGGAGGAGAAACCCACGGTGCGCAAGCCCGTGCCGCCCTTCACCACGAGCACCCTGCAGCAGGAAGCCAACCGCAAGCTGCGGCTCTCGGCCCGCGAAACCATGCGCACGGCCCAGGCGCTCTATGAGCGCGGCTTCATCACCTACATGCGCACCGACTCGGTGCACCTCTCCGAGCAGGCGATCAGCGCCGCCCGTGCCTGTGTGGCTGAGAAGTACGGCGACAGCTTCCTAAGCCCCGCCCCGCGGCAGTTCAGCACCAAGAGCCGCAACGCCCAGGAGGCCCACGAGGCGATCCGCCCCTCCGGTGAACGCTTCCGCACCCCCAAGGACACCGGCCTCGACGGCAAGGATCTCGCCCTTTACGAGCTGATCTGGAAACGCACCGTGGCCAGCCAGATGGCCGATGCACGGCTCACGATGCTGGCGGTGGAGATCGTCGCCGGGGACGCCCGCTTCCGGGCCAGCGGCAAGCGCATCGATTTTGCCGGTTTCTTCCGCGCCTATGTGGAGGGCAGCGACGATCCCGACGCGGCGCTGGAGGGGCAGGAACTGCTGCTGCCCGCCCTGGCGGTGGGCGATGCACCGGTCTGCAAGTCAGTGGAGGCACTCGGCCACCAGACCCAGCCGCCGGCCCGCTACAGCGAAGCGGCACTGGTGAAGATGCTGGAGAAGGAAGGTATCGGCAGGCCGTCCACCTACGCCAGCATCATCGGCACGATCACCGACCGCGGCTACGCCACCCTCGCCGGCAACGCGCTCACCCCCAGCTTCACCGCCTTCGCGGTGACCGCCCTGCTGGAGGAGCACTTCCCCGACCTGGTGGACACCAGCTTCACCGCGCGGATGGAGAACACGCTCGACGAGATCTCCCACGGCAAGGTCCAGTGGCTCCCCTACCTGAACAGCTTCTTCAAGGGGGAGAAGGGGCTCGAAGCCCAGGTGCAGCAGCGCGAGGGCGACATCGATCCCACCGCCTCACGCACGATCGTGATGGAGGGTCTGCCCTGTGTGGTGCGGATCGGGCGCTTCGGCGCCTACCTGGAGTCGAAGCGGGTCGCGGACGACGGCAGCGAGGAGCTGGTGAAGGCCACCCTGCCCCAGGAGATCACCCCGGCCGAGCTCGATGCCGAGCATGCCGAACAGATCCTGCGCCAGAAAACCGAGGGGCCTGAATCACTGGGGGAAGACCCCGAAACCGGCGATGCGATCTACCTGCTGTTCGGCCAGTACGGCCCCTACCTGCAACGGGGGCAGGTGAGCGAGGAGAACCCCAAACCGAAGCGGGCCTCCCTGCCCAAGGGCGCCAAGCCGGAGGATCTCAGCCTCGAGGATGCCCTTGGCCTGCTGCGTTTGCCGCGGCTGCTGGGCGAGCACCCCGATGGTGGGCGGATTCAGGCCGGCCTGGGCCGCTTCGGTCCCTACGTGGTGCACGACAAGGCGAAGGGAGAAAAGGACTACCGCTCGCTCAAGGCAGAAGACGACGTGCTGCTGGTGGGGTTGTCGCGCGCCATCGAGCTGCTGGCCACCCCCAAGCGGGGCCGGGGCGGCCGCACGGCCCTGAAGGACCTGGGCATCCCTGAGGGGGACGAGGAAACCATCCAGGTGTTCGACGGTCCCTACGGCCTCTACGTGAAGCAGGGCAAGGTGAACGCCTCGCTGCCGGAGGGCGCCACGGCGGACACAATCACGATCGAGCAGGCCGTTGAGCTCCTGGCCGCGAAGGCCGCCAGCGGCAAGGCCAAGACCCGCAAGCCCGCCGCCCGCTCCGCTGCCAAGACCACCGGAACCAAGCCAGCCGCCACCAAGACCACCAGCAGCCGCAAGGCCACCGGCACTTCGGCAGCGAGCAGCAGGAGCGGCGCGGCGGAGGCCAAGGCTGCCGGCGGAACCGCCAAAGCCAAGCCGCCGGCCACCACCAAGACCGGACGTCCACGCGCCAGCGCCGTGCGGATCATCAAGGCCGCCTCCGGCTGATGGGCCACTACCCCCGCCGCCCCCTGCTCCTGCTGGCGTCGCTGCTGCTCACACTGGCCGGCTGTGCCGGCACGCCCTTCGGCCAGCAGCTGGCAGCCGGGTTCGATGCTCCGGCGCCACCGGCCGCCACCACATCCCCCGCCTCCGGTGCCGCCCGGCCGGGTGCCTCTTCCGGCACCGCCATTTCCCCCACAGGCGCGAACGCCACCACCGCGGCCACGGCTTCCCCCGGCACTGCCACGCCGGCCACCGCCGCCCCGGGCGCGGCGCCAGGAACACAGTCACTCTCCCCCACGCCGGTGGTCCCTGGCCGCGCCGCAGGACAGGCAGGTGATGCCGCCCGCAGCCCCACCGGCGGCCCCAGCGCCGGTAACCGAGCCGCTGGGAGACAAGGACAGGCACCGGCCGCCGCTGTGCCCTACAGGATCACTCTGAAGCTGCCCGGCGCCGATCCTTCCGCACCTGCCGAAGCGGTCACCGAGGCACTGCGGGCCGCCGGCCTGCGCTTTGAGGTGGAGACCATCGAGCGGATCCCAACGCCGGAAACCGGCGCGGCAGCGCCGAAGACCACGCCGGCGCCGGCGCCACGCTGAGCCGCCGCCATGCCCCCTTCCCCCCACCGCCTCAGTCGGCGCCAGGCCCTTCAGCTGGTGGAAACCGCCTACATGGCTGCCGCCACCGCCCTGCTCTGGGCAGGCCTCTATTACCTGCCGGTGGGGGGCGCCCTGTTCCGCCTGGCTCTCCCCCTGCCGATCGCCCTGCTGCTGCTCCGCCAGGGCTGGCGCTGCGGCTGGGAAGGGATGGTGGTGGCCTCCCTGCTGCTGGTGGCTTTGATGGGCCCGATCCGCGGGCCGCTGGTGCTCTTCCCCTACGGAGCGCTGGCACTCTGGCTCGGCTGGGGTTGGCGGAGCAACTGGAGCTGGTGGCTCACCTGGGGCGTGGGGCTGGTGATCGGTGCGGGCGGCTTCCTGGTGCGGGTCACGGTGCTGTCGGTGCTGGTGGGCGAAAACCTGTGGGTGTTGATCACGGCCGCCGCCGCCGGGCTGCTGGAGCGCATCAGCGCCCTGCTGAACCTGGGTGGTGGCCCCGACCTGCTGCAGGTGCAGGCCTTGGCCCTGGGGTTGGTGGTGGTTCAGAACCTGATCTACGTGCTGGCCTTGCACGCGGTGGCCTACTGGATCTTTCCCCGGTTGCAGGCGCCGATCCCCGAACCGCCCGAAGCCCTGCGGGCCCTGGTGGCCCTTGACCCTCTCTGAGCTGGTGGGCGACCCATGCGCGTGCCAGCAGGCCCGGGCTGAGACAGCGGCCTGCAGGCCTGCAGTGAGGCGCTTACCTGGAGGCCCATGGTGTTGAGGCCCTTGCCTGGAGGCCCATGGTGCTGCAGCTGACGGGCGACGCTGCTCAAGCCGATCGCTGGACCATGCAGATGACCGCCGGCTGGCAGGACGCGCTGGTGCTGCTGCTGCTGGCCGGCACCGACACCGCCGCCGTGCCGGGCATCTCCGCAGCCGGCGCCACCCCGGACTCCCGTCGCCGCACGGCCGCCGCCGATGCTGAGCTGCTGCTGCTGGGCCCTGGCACAGCCCGGCCCCATGCCCTGCCCCCCCTGCCGGCGGGCGTCAGTCCGGCGTTGATCTCCCATGTGGTGATGCAGGGGCTGCAGCTCACGCCCCTGGTGGTCGACCTGGGCTGTCCAGTGGCACCGGCGGTGCCCCACATCCGCCTGGGGCAGCAGCCGGCGCTCTGCCTCAGCAGCGGCCGTGCCATGGGCGAAGAGCGGGTGCGGGCACTGCTGGCGCGGGGGCGCCGCTGGGCGCAGAGCTGGCAGGAGCGTTGGCGGGCGGCCCCGCAGCTCCCGCCGCTGGTGCTGGCCGAATGCGTCCCGGGCGGCACCAGCACCGCCCAGGCGGTGCTCACCGGTCTGGGCGTGGCAGCCGGCGGGCTGGTGAGCGGCAGCCTGCGCAGCCCCGCCCACGACCTCAAGGCGGCCCTGGTGGACCAGGGGCTGCGGGCAGCGGGCCTGGCCGGTGCCGGCGCTGCGGACCTGGATCCCGTAAAGGTGGTGGCGGCGGTGGGGGATCCGATGCAACCGCTGGCGGCGGGGGTGCTGCTGGCGGCAGCCGAAGGGCACTGGCCGGTGCTGCTGGCTGGTGGCAGCCAGATGGCGGCGGTGCTGGCCCTGGCGCTGGCCCTGGCCGATGCGCCGCTGCGGGGCCGGTTGGTGGCGGCAGCGGCCCTGGGCACCACCGGCTGGGTGGCGCGGGAGCCCAGCAGCGATCTGGCGCTGCTGCTGCAGCGCGTGGCAGACCGCTGGCAAGTGGCGGCACCGGCCAGCTTCGCCACGGAGCTGTGCTTCAGCAACTGCCGCAGCCCGGCCCTGCAGGACTACGAGCGCGGTTATGTCAAGGAGGGGGTGGGCGCCGGCGGCCTGGCGCTGCTGTGGGAGTGGAGCGGCCGCAGCCCCGGCGACCTGGCTGCCGACTGCGACCGGGCCCAGGAGCGCCTGATCGCCTCCCTCTAGGGTCCAACCATGCAGGAACGCCCTCCCCTTCCCGCCCGCTTCAGCCGCCGCCACCTGCTGCAGGCCGGCGTTCTGGTCGGCAGCGGCTGGCTGGCGGGTTGCGCCCGTGGCGCTTCCTCTTCCCCCACCCTCCTGTACAGCCGCGGCCAGCTGCCCGCCGCCTTGGGCAAGCAGCTTCCCTCCCCGTGGCGAGGCAAGGCGCTGGAGGGCCCCGAGGCGGTGCTCGCGCAGCACAGCGATGCCGATCTGCTGCAGCTCTCCGATGGCTGGCTCGGCGCCCTGAAAGCTGACGCCCTGCAGCCGTTCAGCGCCAGCAGCACCGCTACTGCCCTGTTCGAGCAGCTGGCTCCGTTCAGCGCGGCGGTGCGCGATGGGTTCCGGAATCCTGTGGCGGCGCCCGAAGACTCCGCCGCAGCGGCGGCAGCGGCGCCGATCGCCTATCCGTGGGCCTTCGGCACCTGGGTGCTGGTGCTGCGCAACCGCACCGACCTCAGCCGCCGCAGCGCAGAGGGCTGGAACCTGCTGCTTGATCCGAGCCTGCGCCGTCAGCTCGTGCTTCCCTCCAGCCCCCGCGTCGTGATCGAGCTGGCGCTGCGCACCCTCAGCCCCGGCGCCACTGCCGCCGGCGTTGATCGCCTGGCAGCGGCGGCGTTGCCCGGCCAGCTCAAGCGCCTGAGGGAGCAGGCCCTCGCCTTCGACGAAAAGAACGGCCTGAACCTTCTGCTGAGCGGCGATGCCGAGGCGGCCGTATTGCCCAGCCAGCGGGTGCTGCCGCTGTTGCGCAGCGATGCCAGGCTCACCGCCCTGTTGCCGGCCAGCGGCTCACCGCTCTGGTGGAACCTGCTGCTGCGGCCGCGCCGCAGCCGCGAACCGGCACCGCTGGCCTGGATCGCCCGCGGCATGGAGCGGCCCACCCTCGATCGCCTGCTGGCGGCAGGCTGGGTGCCGCCGGTGAAGCGCCAGCTGCTGCAGGCGGCCCTGGAGCCATGGCCCGACCATGTGGCGCGCCTGCTCTACCCCGACGATGCCGTGCTTGCGCGTTGCACCACCCTGCCGCCGCTGAGCAGCAGCGAACGGCAGCGGTATCAGGGCCTCTGGGACGCCGCCGCCTGAGCCGGCAGGCCCACCCCCCTGCCCTTCAGCCCCACAGCCGCCGCCGTGGTGGCGCGGCGAGGAGTTGATGGGTGGCCGCCAGCAGGTCCGGGATCGGCAGGCCGTGGGGGCAGCGGGGCAGGCAGGCGCCGCACTGCTGGCAGGCGGAGGCATCAAGCGCCTCCCACCAGTGACCGGCCCTGCCGATCAGGTTGTAGCGCTCGCTGGCGAAGGGGGTCATGCCATGACCGAGAGCCAGGTTGCGCAGGCGCAGCAGCGCCGGAATCGGCACCCCGCTCGGGCAGGGCAGGCAGGCGCGGCACTGGCCGCAGGCCCCCGCCCCCAGGCGGCGCCGGCCCGCCTCCGCCAGCCGCGCCAGCGCCTGCTTCTCCACTGCGCTGAGCGGCCCATCGGCGCCGGCCAGGGCCACGGCCCAAGCGAGATCCTCCGGCCGGGCGGCGCCGAGGGTGAGCGTGGACACGCCTGCGTCCAGCAGAAAGCGATAGGCGAGCTGCAAGGGCGTGAAGGGCGCGCAATCCTCCACCAGTTCGGGGGGTGGGTCGTACAGCCGCCCCCCTTTGTCGGCGGGGGAGATTGCCATCACGCCAATGCCGGCGGCGAGGGCCTGGCGGGCCAGGGGCAGGCGCTCCTGATCGAACAGATGCAGATGCAGGCTGCAGAAGCCGAAACGGCCACTGGCCAGGGCCCGCTCGATCAGATCTGTGCTGCCGTGGCTGCTGAACCCCACCTGCCCCACCAGCCCTTCGGCCTGCGCCCAGCGGAGCAGGGCGGCCCCGTCCCCCTGCAGGGCCCACTCGAGATGCTCCGGCCGGTTGAGGCCGTGCACCGCCAGGTTGTCGAGGCGGGCCAGTCCCAGCCGCTGCAGGGAGGACTGCAGCTGGGCCTGGCCGGTGGCCAGATCCACCCCCGGCAACAGCTTGCTGGTGAGCAGCAGCCGCTCTCTCGGGATGGCGAGCTGCCGCAGGGCGGCACCCAGGTGGGCCTCCGCCGGGCCGTAGGCGGGCGCGGTTTCCAGGTGGTTGATGCCCGCCGCCAGAGCCGCTTCCACCACAGCGCCCATCTGGGCGGCCGAATCGACCGCGCGCATGGTGCCGAGGGTGAACAGCGAAACGGCCGAGCCCCGTCCGAAGGGGCGGCGGCAGGCTTCAGCCGGGAACACCGTCAGGCCCGCTGGGCTTGGGTCCGCTGCCTGCGGGGCCGGCCGGCCCCATGCCTGGAACGGTCGGAGGGGGGTCGGTGCCACCGCCGCTTTCGCCATAGCCCTCCTGCTGGGCACGGCGCACGTTGCGGATCAGCTCCGCCGGGCTCACCTGATCCAGGAAGCGGCGGAAATCCTCCTGGTCCTCGGCGTCGGCTTCGGCATCCACGGGGATCGAGGCTTCGGCCACCACCTCCTCCAGCATCCAGATGCCGCTGCCGGTCCGCAGTGCCAGGGCGATGGCATCACTGGGCCGGCAATCCAGCTCACTGGGCTCTCCTTCGTTGTCGGTGAGCTTCAACACAGCCCGGAAGGTGTTGTCTTCGATCGTGTGGATGATCACCCGCTCCAGCTGCACGCCTCCCACCGCCATCAGGTTGGCCATCAGGTCATGGCTGAGCGGGCGGGGCGGTTGCTGATCACCCATGCCGGCCAGGATGTTCTGGGCCTGGGATTGGTCGATCCAGATCGGCACCTGACGCCGGCCGTTCGGGTCCCTGAGCAACACGATCGGACTCCGGCTGGCCGCGTCCAGGGCGATCCCGGCCACACACATTTCCACCATGGTTGTGCCACGCACGCCCGATATCCGATTATGGCCAGGCCTGCGAGACCGCGAATGTTCACCGGTCTGGTCCGGGCCGTGGGGCAGCTCAGGCGTCACCCCCGGGGGGTGCTGGTGGAAGGCGTGGAGCACCTGCAGCCCCTGGCCCTCGGCGACAGCATCGCGGTCGATGGGGTGTGCCTGACGATCTCCGAGCTGCACCCCGACGGCCGCAGCTTTCGCGCCGACGTCAGCGACGAGACCCTGAGCCGCAGCACCCTGGCGGCCAAGGCGGCGGTGGGCGCGGCCGTGAATCTGGAGCCGGCCCTGCGGCTGAGCGACCGGCTCGGCGGTCACCTGGTGAGCGGCCATGTGGACGGCCAGGGCGAGGTGGTGGGCGTGGCCCGACAGGGGGAGTCCTGGCGACTGGAGCTGCGCTGGCTGGATCCCAGCTACGGCCGCTATGTCTGCGACAAGGCGAGTGTGGGCATCGATGGCATCAGCCTCACCGTGGCGGGCTGCAGCCCCCAGGGGGAACGCTTCTGGATGGCGGTGATTCCCCACACCTGGGAGGTCACCACCTTGAAGCTTCGGCGGGTGGGGGACCGGGTGAACCTGGAAGCCGACCTGCTCGCCAAGTACACCGAGCGGCTGCTGGCGGCCGGCGCAGCGTCCCCCGCCGCCACGGCTGACCACAGCCCTCAGCTGGAGCGCGACTGGCTGGCGCAGCACGGCTGGGGCTGACTCCGCCACCGCCTTCATCGGGCTCCCCCGCCGCGGCCTGCCCTGGGAACCCGGCCTAGGGTTGAAGAGACCGCGCCGAGGGCGGCGGCTCGGTTCTCCCCGCACGCCCTTGCGAGCCATGGCGCCTCAAGACACAGCCGCTGCTGAAGCGCCTGGGGGCCTGACGCCCCGGTTCGACCCCCGCCGCATCGCCGCGCTGCGCAGCTTCACGCTGGCGGAAGGGGTGCTGATGATCGTGCTGGGGGTGCTGGCGCTGATCTTTCCAGTGGTGGCCTCCTTGTGGGTCACCGCGATCGTGGCGGTGGCCTTCCTGGTGGGGGGAATCGTGAGCTGGATCGACAACCTGGCCCGGTCGCCACACCTGAGCCGCTCGCACACCTTCTGGCGGCTGGTGGTGTCCACCCTGTTCGTGGTGACGGGCGCCTGGATGATCCTGCAGTTCCGCGCCGGTTTTCCCAGTGCCGCCGCCCAGGTGGCGGCCTTTGCGCTGGCGATCGGCGTGGTGTTCGTGATCGAAGGCCTGGTGGCGATCCTGGTGGCACTGGCGCACCGGGCTGCCCGCGGCTGGGGTTGGGGCCTGGCCAATGGGGCCGTCACCCTGCTGCTCGGCGTGCTGATTCTGACGATGAAGTTCTGGAATCAGCTGTCGGTGATCGGTGTGCTGGTGGGAGTGAGCTTCCTGTTCAGCGGCATCGATCTGATCGGCTTCAGCACCAGCTTTCACGCCCAGCCTGCGGATGGCCATCCCGCAGACGGAAAGCCTGCCGATGGCAGGCCTGCAGACGGTCAGGAATCCTGAAGCCAAGCGCGCGGCTCAGGCCGAGGCCTCCTCCTGCAGTGGCAACAGCCAGATGGAGCCGGTTTCCTGATGGATCTGGATCCTGAATTCCTGCCCTGGGGTGAGCCCCATGCGGCGGGTGTAGGCGTTGCCGATCAGCAGGTTGCCGTTGCCATGCACGCGGGTGCGGAACTCGGCCTGTCGCCCTCTGGCGGCCGCCTGGGCAGCGGAATCACTGGACATTCTGTAGCCCTTCGCATCCACCAGGGCCTTGTAGAAGCTCTTCTTCAGCAAACGGCCGGCAGGGGAGACATAGCCGCAGCCACGGGCGATCTCGTCTTCGGAGCGGCTGCTGAGCGAACGGGCCTTCTCGAGCAGAGCATCGCCAACCAGCATGGGGGGTCTGCCGTTGGAGCTGAGGCTCGGCGTGACTTGATAGTTCAAGATGAACGGGCCTGACAGACAACAATTCTGCCGATTGGATTGGTGATCCGGCAAGGGCCGATTACAGCAGATAGAGAATTCCGAAGAGAATCAACCAGATCACGTCGACGAAATGCCAGTAGAGCTCCGCAGCCGCCAGGCCGAAGTGCTCGCTGGGGGTGAAGCGGCCGGGCTGCCGCGCCTGCCACCAAACAATCATGATCATCAGGGCCCCCAGACACACGTGCAGGCCGTGAAACCCGGTGAGCGCGTAGAAGGTGCTGGCGTAGAGGTTGTCGGTGAGGCCGAAAGGCAGGGAGAAATACTCCACCATCTGCCCGCCGAGAAAGGCGAAGCCCAGGCTCGCCGTCACCAGCAGCCACCAGCGACAGCGGCCCATGCGCTCCTGCTTCAGCTCGGAGGCCGCGCGGTGGAAGGTGAAGCTGCTCAGCACCAGCAGGGCGGTGTTGATCGTGGGCAGGATCAGCTCCAGCTCATACACCGCACCGGCCGGCAGCGGATTGACAGCCCGAAAGGTGAGATAAGCGGCGAAGAAGCCGGCGAAGGTCATGCCATCGGCCAGCAGGAAGGTGGCCAGCCCGAACATGCGGTAATCGCCGTGCCCCTCTTCAAGAACCGGTGCTGCAGCTCCAGCAACAGCCGGCAGCGAATCGGTGCTGGGGGAGAGGATGGTCATCGGGGAAAAGGCGTGGGGGCGGTGGCCGGAACGGATGGGAGGGGAAAAACGGAGATGAGCAGCTGGAGATCAGTGAAGCGGAGGCGGGCTGGGGATCAAAGGCACCTGGTCGGTGAGGGCTACAGCCACCGGTGACCGGGATGAACGTGAGCCGGAGGATGGCGGGCCGGTCCTGTGCGGCAGAAGCGTGAACTGGTCATCCATCAGCTGCCTGAGGTCCAGAGTTCCCTGCCGGACGCTCCCTTCAGATCAATCTGCCCTTCGGGAACGCCATAGCCGTAGGGGTGGGTGACAAGGGGGGCCGGACCCTTCCAGTTCTCCACCGGCGGCGGCGAGCTGGTGAGCCACTCGGGGGTGAGTGCGTTCCAGGGGTTGTCGCCGGCCACGGGACCACGGAAGGCGCTCCAGATCACGTTGATCAGCAGGGGGAGGGTGCTGATCGCCATCAGCAGAGCCCCCACACTGCTGATCTGATTCACGAGGGTGAACTGGGGGTCGTATTCAGCGACCCGTCGGGGCATGCCGTTCAGGCCCAGCCAGTGCTGGGGCGCAAAACAGAGGTTGAAGCCCACGAAGGTGAGCAGGAAATGCAGCCGGCCCAGATCTTCATTGAGCATGCGGCCAGTGAACTTCGGATACCAGTGGTAGAGAGAGGCAAACACCACGAACACCGTGCCGCCATAGACGATGTAATGGAAGTGGGCCACCACGAAGTAGGTGTCGTGGACGTGGATATCAAAGGGAACCTGGGCCAGGGCCACCCCGGTGATGCCCCCGAACACGAAGTGAACGATGAAGGCACAGGAGAACAGCATGGCGCTGTTGAGGGCGATCTTGCCGCCCCACAGGGTGGCCAGCCAGTTGAAAAACTTGATGCCGGTTGGCACGGCGATGAAGGCCGTGGCGATCGTGAAGAACAGGCGCATCCACGGCGGTGTTGCACTGGTGAACATGTGGTGAGCCCACACGATCAGCCCAAGAAACACGATGCCGAGGATCGAATACACCATGGTGGTGTAGCCGAACAGGGGCTTGCGGGCATGAACCGGCAGAATCTCACTGACCAGGCCAAAAGCCGGCAGCACCATGATGTAAACGGCCGGGTGTGAATAGAACCAGAAGAGATGCTGGTACACCACCGCATTGCCGCCTAGGGCGGGATTGAAGAAGCCAGTGTGGGCGAGGATGTCGAAGCTGAGGAGCACCAACGTTCCGGCCAGCACCGGCGTGGCCAGCACCACCAGAAAGCTGGTGCCAAGCATGGCCCAGCAGTACATCGGCAGCTGCATCATCTTCAGGCCTGGCCGGCGCATCTTCAGCACGGTGGCAATGAAGTTGATGCCGCCGAAGATTGAGCTGCCCCCCAGCAACAGCACACTCAGAATCCACACCACCTGCCCGGCTGCCGGAGTGGTGAGGCTCAGGGGTGGATAAGCCGTCCAACCTGATTGGGAGGCGCCGGCAATGAAGTAGCTGGCGATCAGCAGGATGCCCGCGGGGGGGATCAACCAGAAGGCCACCGCGTTGAGCCGAGGGAAGGCCATGTCCCTGGCGCCCACATAAAAGGGGATGAGGTAATTGCCGAAGGCCCCGTTCACGACAGGCACGATCCAGAGGAAGATCATCACCGTGCCGTGCAGGGTGAGCACCTCGTTGTAAGTGTCCCGCTGCAGAAAGTCCGACATCGGACTGACCAGCTCAATGCGGATCATGCCGGCCAGGGCGCCGCCGATGAAATAGAAGAGGAATCCAGTGACCAGGTACTGGAGACCGATCACCTTGTGATCCAGGCTGAAACTCAGATACCGAAGCCAACCCTCGGGCTGGAGGCTCGGCGGAGCTGAGCTGGTGGTGGGCGGCAGGGCCAGGGTCATCGGACGGGGGAGCGCGTGGAGGGGGAGCGGAAGACTGGTGAGCTGGGGAGAAGCCAGAAAGAAGGGGGAGTGAGCGTCAGCAGGGAAAGGGAGGAGCCGGAAGCGTGGGGACGGAACCGGGGTGGCGCCAGCTCTCAACCGGTCGCCGATGGCCCCGGCACGGCACTGGCCACGGTGGCAGGACGGTTCTGATCCAGCCAGGCGTCGAAGGCATCGGGCTCATGCACCACCACGGTGGAGCGCATGCCGCCGTGATAAGGGCCGCACAACTCGGCGCACACGATCGGATAGCTGCCGGCGCGGGTAGGCGTGAAGGTGAGGATCGTGGGTTGGCCTGGAATCACGTCCTGCTTGAGGCGGAATTCCGGGACCCAGAAGGCATGGATCACATCACGGGCCTCCATGCGTAACTCCACCTGTTGCCCCTCTTTCACATGCAGCTCGCCGCTGATGAAATCACCCTGGGGATAGTGGAACAGAAAGGCGAACTGAAGGGCGGTGACGTCAACGGGCAAGGCGCCGCTGCTGCTGCCGGGCGAACCACCGATGCCGCCCCAGGTGCGAGCCTCCACGCCTTCTGCCGCAGAAGGCAGGTTCGCCGCCATCACCATGCCCGGTGGCATCGGATCGCTGGAGGCAGGCGAGGCGGTTTGCATCGCCATGCCGCTGTGCATGGCGTGGGGGTCGCTGAGAGGAATCATCCCGCCCATGCGGTCATAGATGTCGTAGCTGTAGATGCCCACAAACAGGACCACCACGGCGGGAACGGCCGTCCAGAAGATCTCAAGCTGGAGATTTCCTTCCACCGCGACCCCATCGCCGAGATCGCCGTCCTTGCGGCGAAAACGAATCAAGCTATACAGAAGTAGCCCGAGAATACCGAGGAAAAGTATGGTTCCAATCACGAACAGCACGGTAAAGAGCTGGTCGTAGAGGGGGGCGTTGGAGCTGGCGGCAACCGGCAGCAGGTTGACGTTCTGACCAACCCAGAGGCCAACGAGGACAAGCAGCATCCCCACCACCAGGGTGACGATGGTTGAAGGAATCGGCACGGAGCAAGCCAGGCTTTCACCACCCTATGGGGAGCCGCCACAGGGGCGCTTGACCAACGTGAGAACAGCGAAACAAACGCAATGAGGCGTCAGGAATTCAACACAGACCCCCACTGTTGCGACTCCACCACACCGGGTCTCGAAGCTTCAGAAGTGATGGCTAACTTGATCGCCATGAGGCGAAGTTTGCTCTTTCTCACTTCTCACCTGGTCGTAGCCCTGGTGGCCCTGGTGGCGATCGGAGGCGCCACCAGGGTGATGGAGGCCGGTTTGGCCTGCCCTGACTGGCCACTTTGTTATGGCAGCTTTCTGCCGGGCGGACGCATGAACCTCCAGGTGTTTCTGGAGTGGTTTCACCGCCTTGATGCCTTTCTGGTGGGGATGGCTCTGCTGGTGCTCGCTGGCTGGAGCGTGCTGCGGCGCCTGGCGCTGCCGGTGTGGCTTCCCTGGGCCAGCGGCGCCGCGCTGCTGCTGGTTGCCGTTCAGGGCCTGCTGGGCGCCCTCACCGTCACCCAGTTGCTTCGATTCGATGTGGTGACGGCCCATCTCGGCACCGCCCTGGTGCTGGTGGCCCTGCTCAGCGGCGTCCACCAGGGCCTGATCCCCCAGCCCTCCTTCCCGGGGGCCAACACCACCACGGTCGGCACAGCCGTCACCCCTCCTGCTCTCCTCTTCGTCCGCGCTGCAGGTGCGGCCACGGCGATGGCCGCTCTGGCGGTGTTTGCTCAGGCGATTTCCGGAGCGCTCATGGCCACCCAGTGGGCCTCAGGCCGTTGCCTTAGCAGCGGCGAAGCCTGCAGCCTCCTGGCCACCCACCGCCAGCTGGCGGCGCCGGTGGCACTGGTGGTGGTGCTTTGCTGCAGCGTCACCCTGCTCACGCCTGCCACCCGCCGGCGCAGCTGGCCCTTTGCCCTCGGTGGGGTTCTGCTTGTCGTTGTGCAGGTGATGCTCGGGGTGCTCACCCTGCGTCTGTCGCTGGCCGTCCCGCTCATCACGGTCGGGCACCAGATCACGGCCGCCCTGCTGCTGGGTCTGCTCACTGCCCTGGCGGTGCGCAACTGGAGCCTGGCCCCAGCCCAGCCTGCGGCGGTCCAACCGCTTCGTTCTTCCACCCTGGAGAGTTGTCATGGTTAGCGCCACCGCAGGGAGCGGCGCCTCCCCCACGCTCCCCCGCAGCGAGGCCGTTCCCTCCCGCGCCAAGGTCAAACTGCCGGCCTGGCTGGAGATCGCCAAGCCGCGGCTGATCCCGCTGCTGCTGGCCACAACCCTCGGCGGCATGGCCCTGTCGGAAGGTTGGCCGCTGCCGGCCCCGCGCCTGGCCTGCACGCTGGGCGGTGGTGCCCTGGCCGCTGCCGCTGCCGGCGTTCTCAATTGCCTCTGGGAGCAGGATCTCGATGGCCGCATGGTCCGGACCAGCGGCCGGGCCCTGCCCTCCGGCCGCCTCTCTCCCGCCACTGCCTTCTCGGTGGCTGTCTCGCTCACGTGCGTGGCGGCCGCCCTGCTGGTGAGCGGCGTGAACTGCCTGGCCGCCGGGCTCTCCCTGCTGGGTCTCTGCAGCTATGTGCTGCTCTATACCGCCCTGCTCAAGCCGCGCACCTCCCAGAACATCGTGATCGGCGGCGTGGCCGGGGCCATCCCTCCCCTGGTGGGCGCCGCGGCCGCCACCGGCCACCTGGGCCTGAGCAGCTGGTGGCTGTTCAGCCTGGTGATGCTCTGGACCCCCGCGCATTTCTGGGCCCTGGCCCTGCTGCTGCGCGAGGACTACCGCTCGGTGGGCATCCCGATGCTGCCGGTGGTCAAGGGCTCCCAGGTCACCGCTGAAGCGATCGTGCACTACGCCCGCGCCACGGTGCTGGTGAGTGCCCTCGGCGTCGTGGCCCTGCCCAGTGGAGGGCTGCTCTATGGCCTGCTGCTGCTGCCCTTCAACAGCCGCCTGTTGCAGATGGGCCGGTCCCTGGCAGCCTCACCCGACGACCCTGTGCGGGCCAAGGGCCTGTTCCGTTGGTCGATCCTTTACTTGTTCGGGATCTGCCTGCTGCTGCTGATCTGCCGGCTACCAGCTGCGGCTGCCTTCTCTCATCAGGCCGGTGACCTGATCGGCTGGGCGACCGGTATTGACGGGCTGCCTGTGTTCAACGGTCTGAGCGGGTTCGCACCCCTGGGATTTCCCCAGCTGAGCGGCTTTCCGCTCCTGAATGTTGTAGGCAGCCGCTGATCCTCACCAGAGCCGCTTGATGGGGCTCCTTTCTAGATTGGTTCTCCTTTCCAACGGGCGCAAGCCTGCTCAGCGGTGCCAGACGCGGTGATTGAGCTGCAGCAACTCACCAAACGCTATGGCCCGGTGGAGGCCCTCCAGTCGCTCGATCTGAGTGTGCCGCGGGGGTGCCTCTACGGCTTGCTCGGTCCGAACGGAGCCGGCAAGACCACCGCCCTGCGCATTCTGTGCACCCTGCTGGCCCCCGACAGCGGCAGGGTGATCGTGGCGGGCCACGACGCGCTCAAGGAACCGCGCCAGGTGCGGGAACTGCTGGGCTACGTCGCCCAGGAGGTGGCGATCGACAAGATCCTCACCGGCCGGGAGCTGCTCCAGCTGCAGGGGGCGCTTTACCACCAGCCCGCCCGCCTGCTCGCTCCTCGCATCGAGGAACTGGTGGAGCGCATGGGCATGGGCGACTGGATCGACCGGCGCTGCGGCTCCTACTCCGGCGGGATGCGTCGACGCCTCGATCTGGCCTGCGGCCTGCTGCACAGCCCCGAGCTGCTCGTGCTCGACGAACCCACGGTGGGCCTTGACATCGAAAGCCGCGCTGCCATCTGGCAGGTGCTGCGTGAGCTGCGTCAGGCCGGCACCACCGTGCTGCTGAGCAGCCACTACCTGGAGGAAGTGGATGCGCTCGCCGATCGTCTCGCCATCATCGACGGCGGCCGCGTGATCGCCGAAGGCAGCCCCAGCTCGCTCAAGGAGGCCCTGGGCGGCGACCGGGTCACCCTGCGCGTGCGTGAATTCAGCGACGAGAACGAAGCCGGCCACGTCAGTGAGCTGCTTCAGGCCTGTCCCGGCGTGCGGCAGGTGGTGGTGAACCGGGCCCAGGGCCACTCGCTGAACCTGGTGGTGGAACACCAGGCCGTGATCGAGCAGTTGCGCCGCCAGCTGGAGGCCGCCGAACTGCCCGTCTTCTCGCTGGCCCAGAGCCAGGCCAGTCTTGATGATGTGTATCTGCAGGCCACCGGCCGCACCCTGATGGACGCAGAGCTGGCGGTCGCCGGCAGCAGGGATGCCAAAGCCGAGCGCAAACAGGCCATGCGCTGACCCGCCACCCCCTCGTCCCACCCTCCGACACCCTTCGGCCATGACCAGCGCCTCCACCCTCCCCACCCAGCCGCCCCTGCCGGCCCTACCGGCGGCCAACCGTTCCGCCCTGGCCGACGTGACGCAGGAAACCCTGGCGCTCACCCGCAGGCTGTTCCTCCAACTGGCCCGACGGCCCACCACGCTGGTGGCCGGCGTGCTGCAGCCGCTCATCTGGCTGGTGCTGTTTGGGGCCCTCTTCGCCAAGGCGCCGGAAGGTCTGCTGCCCGATGGCATGAGCTACGGACGCTTTCTCGGTGCGGGGGTGATCGTGTTCACGGCGTTCAGCGCCGCTCTCAATGCCGGCCTGCCGGTGATGTTCGATCGGGAATTCGGCTTCCTCAACCGGCTGCTGGTGGCACCGCTGCGCTCCCGTAGCTCGATCGTGCTGGCCTCGGTGCTCTACATCACCAGCCTGAGCCTGGTTCAGAGCCTGGCGATCATGGGCACCGCAGCCTTGCTCGGTTATGGCTGGCCCGGCACCGCCGGGCTGGCGCTGGTGCTGGTCACCCTGGTGCTGCTGGTGTTCGCCGTCACGGCCATGAGTCTGGGGCTGGCTTTCGCGCTGCCCGGCCACATCGAGCTGATCGCGGTGATCTTCGTGGCCAACCTGCCCCTGCTGTTCGCCAGCACGGCCCTGGCCCCGATTTCCTTCATGCCCACCTGGCTGGGCTGGCTTGCCGCCCTGAATCCCCTTACCTTCGCGATTGAACCCATTCGTGCGGCCTATGCCGGCCACCCCTCCCTCGGCGACGTGGTGCTGATCGCTCCTTACGGGGAGCTCACCGGTGCCACCTGTCTGGGCGTGCTGGCTCTGCTGGCCATCGGATTGTTCCTTCTGATCCGGCCGCTGCTGGATCGCAAACTCAGCTGAGCCCCGCTGTGACCCCGTCCCCTTCCCTGCCTGCGCCCGTGCTGCCCCGACCCCAGCAGAAACGGCTCTCCGAGCGCCTGGTGCTGAAGGGTGCCCTCGACCGCAGGGATGAGGGAGCAGTGGCCTGGCTGTCGCTGCGCTGGGTGCACCGCCATGGCGTCGAGGCTCTCTCGCCACTGATGCAGGAGCTCACTGCCGGCGATGCCTCACTGAAAGGTTGGTGGCACGACCACCTGCATGCCACGGCCGTTCCTGCTGCTGGTGCCTTTGCTTCTGCGCCGGCTGCAGGGGCAGTGGCTTCCGAGGAGGCAGCTCCAGTGGTGGCCTCAGCGGTGGATTCGGCCTCCACAGCCGATTCGACGTCTGCAGCAGTAGCAACACCTAGCGTTGCATCGGTGCAGGTGGCGCCGGGATTTTCCTTTGCGGAGATCACCCTGGAGGCGGAGCCGCAGGAGGTTGAGGAACCTTCGACAGAGCTGGTGCTCAGCTTTGCGGATGTTGCTGGCCTTGAGCCCGCCATCCCCTGCGAGGGGAGTACAAGCACGGAGCCGGTTCCCAACCTTGACGTGAATGCGGGCGTGGAGGCTCAGATCAGCCCGGCAAGCAGCGATGGCGGTGATCCCGGGATCGCCGGCGAAGGTGCCGCTTCCGCAGAGCCAGCTGCTCAGCCCGGCGTGCCTGCGCAGGCATCGATTGAATTCCTGGGCCAACCACTCGCCTTTGATCCCTGGCTTGAAGCTCCCGCCGTTTCAATCCCCCTGGTTGAGAACCCAGCGGAGCAACCGGCCTCACGCACCAAACCACCTGCGGACGATCTGGCCTCCAACGCCGAGCCCTCCGCGATCGGAGCTGGTGCGGTGCTGGGCGCTGAGAGCCATCTCACGGACATCCCGCCCACCGAGAGCTCCATCAACGAAGGCCTGCTCAGCAATCAGCTTGCTGCCAGGGAGCTGGTGGGCCAAGACGGTTCCATCGAAGCCGTTGCTCCCGCAAACGAAACGCCTCCGAGCGTTTCCACCGCCGCGCCCGTGACCGATGACCCTGGCGCAGAGACACTCTCTGCCGCTGCTCCAGTCCCGGGGGATCAGGCCCTCGATGGCTTAGCCCAGTGGCCACGTCCTGTCCCGGAGTTCTCCTCTGATCCAGGGACGGCCGTTCCTCCCTTCATCCCGGCTCGGCCTGCGGCGGCAGGGGTGTTCAGCTTCGGAGCCGACTCTGTGGTGACGGTCCCACAACCCGTCGGGCCCCCGTCGGGCGAAACCACTGCTGCCGTTTCAGCGGCTGACCCAGTGGCCGTTGCTCCCGCTGCTGACCTCCACGAGGTTGCTCCAGCTGCTGAACCTGAAGGTGCTGAGGCACCTGTCGCGCTGGTGGCCTCGCTCCCCGCCGAATCCAGCCCCACACAGCCGGAAGCCCCCGAACCCGAGCAGGCTCCGATCTGGCAGCGCCCACTGGCCCGGGTGAAACACCTGGTCCGCGTCTGCGTGGAAGAAGTGGTGAGCACCTTCCAGACCATGGACAGCGACCGCAACACGGAGTCAGGCAGCGAGACAGTTTCCGCCAGCGACAACGCTTCAACCAGCACCACTTCTGCGGCCCGCGGCCCTGCTCAGTTCGGCGACACGTTCCAGCCCCGGGGCAGCGGCCAGGCCCATGGCTCCGCTCCCGCCAGCACCTCGCCAACAGGACAACGTCCGCCGCTG
>NZ_JAGQBN010000007.1:0-145164 GCF_024345655.1 Synechococcus sp. Lug-A
AAGGGGTCGGTTAAGTAAGGCGAAAGCGTCGGGGGAACGTCCCCTCCGCAGGCCGGAGCCTTTCGCCTGACGCAATGTAACAGGACATTGCGGGATGTGTGGGGCGCTTAAGGTTTGGCTTCGGTTTCAGTCTCGACGGTTCAACGCGTTCAGGCCAGACGCTTTCAATCTCGAAGCTTTCGGGTTCGAAGCCTTCAGACCTGAAGCGCTCAGGCAAGCCGTCTGAAGCCCCGAAGCGTTCAGGTTCAACCTGTTGTCAGGCGCGAAGGCTCCCTGCTCCGGCGCGAACCGACGGGGCCCAGCTCGCAGACGCAAACTTCAGCGGCTTGGCCTGCGATCAAGGAGAGCGGTGCACGGCGGCTGTGGCCGGCAGACACGAGGGTTTCAGTGCCTGGCAGGCGATCGAAACGCCACCCCAGCACTGGGCCCGGGCAGCACAGCGGAGGCTGCACCCCAAAACAGACGCGGGGTGGGGGTCATGAATCGACCACATAGCGACCGCGCCACAGGCAGCGGGCTTAAGGTTTTCTTTGTATTCCCGGCCACCCGCACCCCATGGTTCTGATTTGCTGGGACCTGCACGGAAACCGTTGCACCGAAACGGTTCCTGTCCACCAAGCCCGCCACCGCCGCCTGCAGCTCGAGCAGCAGGGCGCCGTCGTCTATTGGAGCGAGCGGCTGGCCAACGGCTAGTCCGATTGCTAGGAGTGCATCGACCTGACCGCGCTTCCAGCGATGTCGTTGCCTGCACCATCAAGACTCACCCTCACGGTGCTCGCACTCGGGGTCAGTGCCGCCGGCCTCACTGGCTGTTTCAAAACAGCGGACCAGACGCCTGAACGGCTGGATCGGGTCGAACTCAGGCTCCAGCAGCTGGAGCAGCGGCTGGCTGCTCCCTCCCGCCCCAACCCTGCCGACCCCGCAGGCAAACCGCCTGCCGGCGTCGTCAAGTCGCTCACCTTCCGTATGGGTAGCCAGGACGACCGGCTCAGGATTTACTGGGCAGATGGATCCAGCTCCGACCTTCCCTGCACCAAGGAGCAAGGCACCTGGGTCTGCGGTTGATCTCCGGCGCCCCTGCCGCTCTTTTCCCCTGATGCGACTCTCCCCCGTTCTCCTGGGCGCCAGCCTGCTGCTGTCGGCCTCCGCCGTGATCGGCCAAACCACCGATCCCTACAACACCTTCCCCTTCACCCGCCAGCGGGCCACCAACCTGGCCCGCATGCAGGCCGAGAAACTCAATGGCGGGCTCAGCGTTTACCGCCCTGACGCCTGCATGTACAACCGTGCCGCCGGCAACTGCCTGATAAAGGCCGATGCCGAGGGTTACACCTTCCGTTTTCTGGGAGGCCCTCCTGGCTGGCAGGTGCTCGGCCTGCCGCCGAACACCGAAACCGAGCTGAGGATTTCGGCCGATGGCCGCCAGGTTCTTGGCGTGGTCTACAACGGCGTTCCCCGGCCCACCCCCGCCCCCCAGGCAGCTCCGCTGAATCAGGCCAGCCCCGATGGTGGCCAGGCCCCTCGCTGAGCGCCTCACCCTTCAACGGGCACAAGCGAGATCCCGGGCCAGCTGCTGGAGGGCTTCCCCCCACTCCTGGCTGCTGGGCCACCGCTCCCGCCTGGTGAGGCTCAGAGCGATGCCCTTCTCGCCGTAGGCCGCTTCGTTGATGAACACCGGCCAGGTGCAATCTCCTGCTGCCATGGCAGTGCCGATCATGCCGGCCGCTTCCGCCTCGAACGGCACGGTGGCCCCATCGGCGCCTTGAAACAGGGGATCGCCGAGCTGCAAGGGCTGCCAATCGCGGTGCTGACGACTGGGATGCAGGCAGCAGGCCGGACGGCCATCCGGATGGCGTGGCAGATCGAGGCTGCAAAGGTGGCGGTGGACGGTGAGAGCCACCGGCAGCCGTAGCGACCCGGCGCGTGCCGCTGCCAGGGTGGCCAGCGCCGCCTCCACGGCCAGGGCCGTCTGGTGGCAGATGGTGGCGGTGATCACCCCCTGCGGCACCGGACCCACCTCGATCACCACACCGCAGGGCCAACGCTCCACCAGAAAGCCGCTCTGGGCGGGGTCGCCCTCGTGCAGGTAGATCGGCAGCCCCAGCTGCGCCTGAATGCCGGCGGCCAGGGCCAGGTCGGTGGGGCGGCGCCCGTAGAGCACCAGGGAGCTGCCCATCGCCGCCGTGGTGCTGTGCAGATCGAGAACCACCCCGCAGGGATTGGCGCCTGTGGGCCCGAAATCGGCGAGCAGCTGGCGCGCCCGCAGCAGCTCCAGGGAGCTGCGCTCGGAATCCGCCAGAGCCTCCAGGCCAAAGGAACGATTGAGATCGTGATCGAGGTACCGCACCCCTGCCGCCAGAGCCGCGGGATTGCCCACCGCCAGCTCCACCGCCAGCCCGGCGCGGTCGAGGTGGGCGGGGTGGCGGCCCCAGTGCTCCAGCAGCCAGGGGGCATTGCGTTCGTTGCCGTGGGTTCCGCCCACCACCAGCACCTTGTCTGCGGCCATTTGCGCCCGTCCCTGCGAACACCTGCGCCACAGGCTGGCAGGGGATCCCGGCCAGGCCAGAGTCGGAGCACTCGCCCGTAGTGGAAATGGCCGTTCCTCCGCCCGTGGTGGCCTGCGTTCGCGCGGCCTGGCGCTGGCAATGGCAACAGCTGATGGGTGGATTGGGCCCCGCCGACGCCGAGGGCAACTACTGCCGTCCCGCCGGGGCCTTCGCCGTGCTGCCGCCCCTGCCGGCCACAGCCGGCACCAGCGCGGGCCATGTGCTGATCGTGGGCCGCAGCTGCCCATGGGCCCATCGCGCCTGGCTGGTATGGACCCTGCGCCAGTTGCAATCGACGATTGATCTGGTGGTTGTGGAACCGGACCCCGGCGCCGGCCGCTGGCAGTTCTCAGCGCCCTTCGAAGGGGCCCAGGCTCTGGCCGACCTCTACAGCAGCTGCGGAGCTCCAGCGACCGCGCCGGCTTCGGTGCCGGTGCTCTACGACCGCGCCGAGCGCCGCATCGTGGTGAATGAGAGCGCGCGGCTGATCGAGCTGCTCAACCGCTGGCCGGCACCCGAGGGGGTGCCCGATCTTGAACCTGCCGATCAGAGCGAGCGCCGCGATGCCTGGCGCCAGCGCCTGCAGGGAGACGTCAATGACGGCGTGTACCGCTGCGGCTTCGCCCGCAACCAGGCGGCTTACAACCGCGCCGAGTCAGCCCTGTTCGAGGCCCTCGAGGCCGCCGAGGCGGAGCTGCAGGCCGCTGGGCCCTGGCTGTGCGGCACCGCCCCCAGCCTCGCCGACGTGGTGCTGTTCCCCACCTTGATTCGCCTGGAACTGGTCTATGCCCCCCTGTTCGGCTGCAGCCGCCGGCCGCTCTGGCAATTCCCCGCCCTATGGGGCTGGCGGAGCCGCTTCCATGCGATCGAAGGAGTCGCCAAGACCTGCTTCCCCATGGCATGGCGGCAGGATTACTTCGGTGCTCTGTTTCCACTGCACCCCTCCGGGATCATTCCGGCCGGCCCCGACCTGACCACACTGGTGAAGGCTTCTCCCCTCGAGATGATGCGATGAACGCCCGATCGATCGATCCCAGCGCCAGCACCGATCCGGTGTTCGAGGGTGTCTACGGACTGTTCACGATCACGGCCGAGGACCGGCGTGAGGTGCTCGGCTATCGCCTCGCTCTGCTGGCGCTCGCGATCGCGGAGCTGGCCCTGCTGTGGCAGTGGCAACGCTTCGGCGGGGTCTGGTCGTGGCCGTGGCTGGTCGTGATGGCGGCAGGGCTGGGGCTGGCGCTGCAGTGGATTCACATCTACCTGCGGCCTCTGCACCGGGCGCTGCAGCTGTTCTGGCTGCTGGGCTGCGCCGGTGGTGTGGGACTGGCGCTGCGGGTGGGCCCCGACGCCATGCTCGACACGCTGGCGGCCGATCCCCGCTGGATCTGGGCGATCGGCCCCTTCTTCGCCGCCCAGGCCGGCATCGGCTTCAAGGAGTTCTTCTGCTTTCAGCGGCCGGAGGCGATCGGCGTGACCCTCGTGCTGCCCGTGGCCCTGCTGGGCCGGCTCAGCGGGCTGCTGGATCCCCGCCAGACGTTCGGGTTGCTGCTGCTGCAGGCGGCCCTGTTGCTGGTGCTGTGCCTGCGAAAATTCCCGATGGCGGCGCAGGCTGATGTGGGTGACAAAAGCGTGTTCGCCCATCTCGAGGCCCAGGCGCAGGGCGTCAGCCGATGAGCCTGATCAGCCTGGTGGGGGTCGCCAAGGACTTCGGCATCAAGACCCTCTTCCGCGACCTCACCCTGCACGTGGGCGAGCGCGATCGGCTCGGGCTGATCGGCCCGAACGGCGCTGGCAAATCGACCCTGCTCAAGGTGCTCGCCGGGGTGGAGCCGGCGGGGGAAGGGGAACGCCGCTGCTCGCCCCGCCTGAACGTGGTGCTGGTCGACCAGGACCCCACGCTCGACCCCCAGCGCACCGTGCTGGAGCAGGTGTTCGCCGGCAGTGGCGAGAAGACGGAGCTGCTGCGGCGCTTCACCGCGGTGAGTGAGGCGCTGGCCGGGTCGTCCGGGGCCAGGCACGACGCCCTGCTGGCGGAGCTGGGCGATCTGCAGAGCCGCATGGACCACTGCCAGGCCTGGGATCTGGAGCAGCAGTGCCGCGAGGTGCTCGACCGGCTCGGCATCCGCGACACCCAGCGCAAGGTGGGGGAGCTCTCCGGTGGCTTCCGCAAGCGCCTGGCCCTGGCCTCCGCACTGGTGGCTGAGCCGGACGTGCTGCTGCTGGATGAACCCACCAACCACCTGGATGCCGACTGCATCGAATGGCTGCAGAACCACCTGGACCGCTTCCGCGGCGCCCTGGTGCTGGTCACCCACGACCGCTACGTGCTCGACCGGGTCACCCGCCGCATCGTGGAGGTGGACCGGGGCGAAGCCCGCACCTATGAGGGCAACTACGCCAGCTACCTGCAGATCAAGGCGGGTGAGGAGGCCGCCGAAGCAGCCAGTGCCGCCAAGTTCAAGGGAGTGCTGAGGCGCGAACTGGAATGGCTGCAACGCGGACCGCAGGCCCGCAGCACCAAGCAGAAGGCCCGCATCCAGCGGATCGAGGCGATGCGGGAGGCGCCGGTGCGCGCCGGCAAGGACCAGCTCAGCCTGGCCACCACCAGTCGGCGGCTGGGCAAGCGGGCGATCACGGCGGAGCATCTCAGCGTGTGGGCGCCGCAGGGCCCGGCCGGGGCAGAGGCGGCCACCACGCCCACCACCCCGAGCGGCACGCCGTTGCTGCGCGACTTCAGCTACGACTTCAGCCCGGAAGACCGGGTGGGCATCATCGGCCCGAACGGCTCCGGCAAGTCCACCCTCCTCGACCTGATCGCCGGGCGGCGCCAGGCCCAGCAGGGCCGCCTGGAGCTGGGCAGCACCGTGCAGCTGGCCTACTTCGACCAGCAGACCGACGATCTGTTCGCCGGCAAGGGCATGGAGCGCAAGGTGATCGATTTTGTGCAGGAGGCAGCCAGCCGGATCGATCTGGGCGGTGTGCAGGTGAGTGCGTCCCAGCTGCTGGAGCGCTTCCTGTTTCCCCCCGCCCAGCAGCACAGCCCGATCGGCAAGCTCTCCGGGGGCGAGCGGCGGCGGCTCTGCCTGTGCCGGCTGCTGATTCAGGCGCCCAACGTGCTGCTGCTCGACGAACCCACCAACGACCTGGACGTGCACACGCTCACGGTGCTGGAAGACTTCCTCGAGGATTTCCGCGGCTGCGTTGTGGTGGTGTCCCACGACCGCTACTTTCTCGATCGCACCGTGGACCGGCTGTTCTGCTTCGAGGGCGGGGTGCTGCGGCGCTTCGAGGGCAACTACAGCGCCTACTTGGCCCAGTCCGCCCAGGCCGCCGCCAAACCCTCACCGGCGCCCACTGCAGCGCCGCCCACGCCTGAAGCGTCCGCCCCGCCGGCCAGGGGAACGGGCGAACGCACCGAGAGGCCCCGGCGCCGCAGCTACCGGGAAAGCCGCGAGCTGGCGGATCTGGAGCAGCAGTTGCCGGGCTGGGAGGAGCGCCGCAGCCGGCTCGAAGCAGAGCTGGCCGGCGGCGGGCAGGGCGACTACGCCCGGCTGGAGAGCCTCACCCAGGAACTGGCCGCCCTGGTGGAACGCATCCATGCCGGCGAGGAGCGATGGCTGGAACTGAGTGATCTGCCGGCCTGAGACCAGGGCAAAACCACCCGCTGGCACAGGGATCTACCCCATGTTGGCGGGGGGTTGATGAGCTGGAGCCCACACGGCCCGGCGAAGCTGGCGCACGACCCGTAGGGTGGACTGGAAAAATTCGGTTGCCGCAGGTCGGCCGTCTTATGACTTCCATCGACGAGCACATCCTCAAGGACCAGATCGAAATCGAAACCGCCAAGGCCACGGGCAACGAGGCCAAGGTGCGTCACCTTGAGGAAGAGCTCAAGTCTTTGCAGGAATACAAGACCCATCACCCCGAGGACAATCACGATCCCAATTCGCTCGAGGTCTACTGCGACCTGAACCCTGAAGCCCCCGAGTGCCGCGTCTACGACGACTGAGCCACCAGGGCCTGTTCGCTGCGGTCGAGTTCCTTCCAGACCGCTTCCAGCAATCGATCGAGCCCCTGACGCGTTGCCCCGGAGATGGCCAGCACCTCCCGGGGCCACCGCTCCTTCAGCGCGTTTGAAGCCCCTGCCAGGGCATCTTCATCCAGCAGTTCCACTTTGTTAATGGCCAGCAGCCGGGGGCGATCGGCTAGCCCATGGCCGTAGGCCACCAGCTCCGCTTCCACCACCGCCAGGTCGTGGGCCACATCCGAGCTGGAGCCATCCACGAGGTGCACCAGCAGTCGGGTGCGCTCAATGTGGCGGAGAAAGTCGTGGCCCAGCCCCGCGCCCTGGGCGGCGCCGGCGATCAGACCGGGGATGTCGGCGAACACCGTGCCATCCCCACTGGGTTTGCGCACCACACCGAGATTCGGGATCAAGGTGGTGAAGGGGTAATCGGCGATCTTCGGCTTGGCGGCCGACAGCACACTGATGAGGGTGCTCTTACCGGCATTCGGCAGGCCGATGATGCCGACCTCAGCCAGCAGCTTGAGTTCGAGCTGCAGTTGCCGCTCTTCCCCGTCCTTGCCTTCGGTGAACTTCTCGGGGGCCCGGTTGCGATTGCTCAGGTAGTGGGCGTTGCCCAGCCCGCCGCGGCCTCCAGCCGCCACCCGCAAGCGATCCCCTGGCTCGATCAGATCGCCGAGCAGGGCTTCGGTGTCAGGGTCGCGCACCTCGGTGCCGCAGGGCACCCGCACCACGAGATCCTCCCCGCCGGCGCCGGAGCAGCGGTTCGGGCCGCCGCGGCGGCCTTCCGGGGCGGCAAACAGCCGCTTGTATTTGAAATCCAGCAGGGTCTGCAGGTTGGCATCGGCCTGCAGCCATACGGCCCCACCATGGCCGCCATCACCGCCGGAAGGACCACCGGCCGGCACATATTTTTCCCGACGAAACGCGACGATGCCGTCGCCGCCCCGGCCGCCCTGGACCGCTATGCGGGCTTGATCGATGAACTGCAAGGAATCCCTTAACGAAGGCCGAACCTGAGGCCAACCCTAGGATCGGCCGGTCAGAGGCTCCGTCTTGGCAGAGGTTCGCTTCCAGCAGGTCAGCAAAACATTTCCACCACGGCGGGGCAGCCAGCCTGTGGAGGTGCTTCGCCAGCTCGACCTCGACGTGCCCGATGGTGAATTCCTGGTGCTGGTGGGTCCCTCCGGCTGCGGCAAGAGCACTCTGTTGCGCATCCTGGCGGGCCTGGAAACCCCCACCGATGGTGAAGTGCTGGTGGGCGGGAGGCCCGTGAGTGGCCTGCGCCCGGCCCAGCGGGACGTGGCGATGGTGTTTCAGAGCTACGCGCTCTACCCGCACCTGAGCGTGGCCGACAACATCGGCTTCGGGCTGCGGCGCAGCCGTCCCCGCAGCGTGGCCCAGCAGCTGCAGGACAGCCTGCATCGCTGCAGCCGCGGGCTGCCCGCCCCCCTGCGCCTGCCCTCGAAGCGTGAGCAGCGCATCGAGGCACGCATCGCCGGGGTGGCCGAGGAGCTGGGCCTCACGCCCCTGCTCGACCGGCGTCCCAAGGAGTTGTCCGGCGGCCAGAAGCAGCGGGTGGCCCTGGGGCGGGCGATCGCACGGGAGCCCGCCGTCTTCCTGATGGATGAGCCGCTCAGCAACCTCGACGCCAAGTTGCGCACGGGCACCCGCGCCCAGATCGTGGCGCTTCAGAAGCGGCTGGGCACCACCACGCTCTACGTGACACACGACCAGGTGGAGGCGATGACGATGGGGCATCGCATCGCCGTGCTCAACCAAGGCCGGCTGCAGCAGCTGGGCACGCCGATGGAGCTCTACACCTGGCCTTCGAATCTGTTCGTGGCCCAGTTCATCGGCAGCCCACCGATGAATCTGCTGCCGGTGCAGGCCGCAGGTGGCGATCAGATTCAGCTCGATGCCCGTCGCTTCCTGGTGGAAGGCCCGATGGCCGCCGCCCTGGCCTCCCATGCCGCCCGTGGAGTTTCCACGCCCCTTACAGGCGGGCTCCGGCCGGAGCATCTGAAGCTGGCACCGGCCACCAACCGGAATCTGCCGGGCGACGTCACCCATGTGGAGGCGCTCGGCAATGAACTGCTGATCAGCGCCCGGCTGCTGGAGGGCGGCCATCTGGTGCAGCTGCGGGCCGACCCCTCCCAGCGGGTGGTGCCGGGGCAGCGGATCCACATCGACGTGGACCCCAGCGGCTGGCGGCTGTTCGATGCCGCCGGGGAGGCACTGGCACTGCCACCGACCACCACCGCCGGCCCCGAGCGCACGGGGCCGGAACCTCAACTGCCCGTGCTCGATCTCTGAGCCCAGCAGGGCGGAGGTGCATAAGGGGAAGACCACCTCGTTAACGGGTCAGCCACTTCAAGAGTGAAATGCCCCCGGGTCGTTCCCACCCTGCACACTCTCAGCCCCGGTCTGGCACTCACCATCACCGGTGTTGTAATGATCTGAGGCTTCATGCCACCCAGACCACACTGCAGCCTGGGCCGCCGTCACCCTGCTCCGCATCGCTCACCCGCTCCACGTAGGGCACGGTGTCCAGCCACTGGCGCAGGCCACGCTTGAGCTTGCCGCTGCCGATGCCGTGGATCACCCACACCGGCCCTTCCGCCGCGCGCAGCCGTTCCTCCACGGCTGCCTCCGCTTCGTGCACCCGCAGGCCGCGCACGTCCACGGTGTTGCGTTCGGTGCGCACCTGGGCGCTGCCGCCGCTGCGGCCGGGCTGGCGGCGCACCTGCACCACAGGCGGCTCCGGTGGCGCCGGCTTCTCGCCACTGAGGGATTCCACCCCGTCGAGCGGCACGGTGAGCCGCAGCACGCCGCAGCGCACCGTGAGCTCCTGGCCGTCGGTGGCAATCTCCAGCACTTCCGCCGCCTTGCCGAGCGAGAGCACGCGAATCCGCTCCCCCAAAGAGGGCCGCCAGCCGCGGTGCTGGCGGCGTTCCGGCTGAGGCTGATGCTCCTGCTGCAGGCGCTTGAGCCGTTGGCCCGCCTGACGCGCCTCCTCCCCATCGGTGTCGCCCTGGCGAAGACGGCGGATGATGCGGCGCACTTCCCGCTGGCCATCGCGGATCGAGTGTTCCAGCTGGCGGCGCCGCTGCTCCTGCAGTTCCGCAGACTGCTCCTGTTGGTGCTGCCAACGCTGCAGCAGTTCCTCGTGAAGCAGTTCAGTGCGCACCAGCAGCACAGCCGCCTCTTCGGCAGCCTCCTGCTGGCGGCGCCGCTGATCCTCCAGGCCACGGATCACCTGGTTCAGCTCCCCTTCCCCCTTCGGCGCCAGCAGGGCGGTGGCGCCCGCGATCACGGCCGGCTCCAGGCCGAGGCGGCTGGCAATGGCCAGGGCGTTGCTGCGGCCCGGAATGCCCCACTGCAGTTGATACGTGGGCGAGAGGGTTTCGACGTCAAAGCCCACCGAGGCATTCTCGAAGCGGGCATCCTCGTACTTGAGCGCCTTCAGCTCACCGAAGTGGGTGGTGGCAATGGTGAGGCGGGCGCGGCCGGCGAGATGGCGCAGCAGGGCGATGGCCAGCGAGGTGCCCTCGGTGGGGTCGGTGCCGGCGCCAACCTCATCGAGCAGCACCAGGGAGGCGCCGCCAGGCGTTGCCGGCGGTGGCAGCGCTTCGAGGATGCGCGCGATGCGGCGCACGTGGCCGCTGAAGGTGGAGAGGTTCTGCTGCAGCGACTGCTCATCGCCGATGTCGGCCAGGACAGAGCCGCACCAGGGCAGTCGCGGCGTACCGCGGCAAGGCAGGAACAAGCCGGCGCGCGCCATCAGGGCCGCCAACCCCACACTTTTGAGCGTGACCGTCTTGCCGCCGGTGTTCGGGCCGGTGATCGCCACCACCCGCAGGTCGCTGCCCACGGTGACCGTGACCGGCACCACCGCCCTGCCGCCCTCGCGCCGCTCCTGCCAGAGCAGCAGCGGATGGCAGAGATCCACGAGCTGGAAGGGGGCCTCGGGAGCGGCGGACAGCTCGGGGCGCACGCCGCCGAGGTCCTGGCCGTAGCGAGCGCGGGCCACGGCCCCATCCAGCTGCACCAACACCGTCTGCAGGGTGTGGAGGGCGTCAGCGTCCGCCGCCACCAGGCTGCTGAGCTCTGCCAGCACCTGCAGCTCAAGCTCGCGCTCCTGACCTTCCAGCTCCCGCAGCCGGTTGCCCAGGGTGATCACTGCCTGGGGCTCGATGAACACGGTGTTGCCGGAGGCCGAACTGTCGTGCACCAGGCCGCTGAGCTGGGAGGCCGCTCCGGCCTTCACCGCCAGCACCGGCCGTCCGTTGCGTTCGGCGATCACGTTGTCCTGCAGCAGGGGCGCACAACGCCGCATCAGCTCCTGCAGCCGCTCACGCCGCTGCTGGCGCAGAGCCGAGAGCTGCAGCCGCAGCGCGGCCAGCGCCGGGCTGGCGCGGTCGGCCACACGCCCGCCGTCCTCGATACAGAAGCGCAGACGCTGCTCCAGCTCCGGCAGGGTGCGCAGGTTCTGCACCAGGCCACTGGTGACGGGCCGCAGGTCCTCGTCCTCGATCTGGCGGCGCAGGCGGCGGCCGGCCGCCAGTGTGGTGGCCACCTCCAGCAGGGCCTCACCGGAGGCGGTGCCCCCCTTGCTGCAGTGCTGGAGGGTGCCACCGAGATCGGCGACGCCCTGAAAGCTCAGCCCCCCCTCCAGCACGCCATCGAGGCCCAGCAACTCCGTGGTTTCACAGAGCAGGCGCTCGCTCTCGGCGCAGCTGGCGGCGGGCAGCATGGAGCGGCAGTGGCGGGCACCGGCGCGCGTGCTGGCGAAGCTGGCCAGGTGCTCCGCCAGGCGAGGCCACTCCAGCAGGTCAAGGGCTTCCGCCTCGATCGGGTTCAAGCCAGCCCCTGCACCTGTCCGGCTAGGGCAGCGGCTCCGGTGGCTCCGGCGCCGGCCATGGCGGCTGAGGAGACATCAGGCAGAGCCGCAGCGATCGGCTCCTCGCCCTGGTTGGAGGGGATGCCTTCGGGAGGCTCGTAGAGCATCTCCAGCCAGTTTCCTTCCGAATCCTGGAGGTAAAAGGAAGCGGTGCCGTCGCGGTGATCATGCAGCGGGCCCACCGGATGGCCAGCGGCGCGCAGCTCGCCGTGAACAACATCCACCTCGGCGCGCTCGCTGAAGTGAAAGGCGAAGTGGGGCCCGGCGGCGGTGTAGGCCGGGCTCAGCAGGGCCACCCCGTCACCGCCGTCGGGGGCCTGCAGATAGGACCAATCGTCGGCTTCCCAGGTGAGGCGCAGGCCGAGGGCCTGATAAAACGCCTTGGCGCGGGCCATGTCCTGCACCCGCAGGGCCACGTGGCCCAGTCTTCGCACCGGCATCGACAGTGTCCTGGTCTTGAGTCCATTCTGAGCCGCCGCAGGCCCCGCGGTGAGGCGGAGCTCAGCGCCGGTCGGCCAGCAGCAGCGACACCCGGCAGACGCAGCCGATCGAGAAGCAGATGGCGGCGCTGCCCAGCAGGCCCCAGCCGGAGGCCTGAAGGTTGAAATCCTCAAGGGCGAGCAGGCGCAGGGCGAGCAGCACGAGCAACAGAGCCACCAGCCAGGGGGCCAGCACCCACACCATCAATGGGGAGGGGCGCCGCCGGGCCTGACGAGTGGGGCGAGGTGCCGCCGGCTCGGAGGAGGTCACCGTTCGCTCAGCCATCGGGCCGCATCGCAGGCGTGGTAGGTGAGGATCAGATCGGCACCGGCGCGCTTGAAACAGAGCAGCGTTTCGAGCACCACGGCGCGCTCGTCGATCCAGCCGCGCTGGGCAGCTGCCTTCACCATGGCGTACTCACCACTCACGTTGTAAGCCGCAATCGGCAGTTCCGATTCCTCGCGCAGGCGATGGATGATGTCGAGATAAGCCAGGCCAGGCTTGACCATCAGGATGTCAGCCCCTTCCTGCTCATCCAGCAAGGCTTCGGTGAGCGCCTCGCGGCCGTTGCCCGGATCCATCTGATACGTGGACTTGTCTTTGGGGATCGGCTTGTTCCCCACCGGACGCGGGGCGGAATCGAGTGCCTCCCGGAAGGGGCCGTAGTAAGCGGAGGCGTACTTAGCGGTGTAGCTGATGATGCCGATGTGCTCAAAGCCTTCTTCATCGAGCGCCTCCCGGATCGCTCCCACCCGGCCATCCATCATGTCGCTGGGGCCGAGCAGATCGGCGCCGGCGCGGGCCTGAGCCACCGCCTGACGGCACAGCTGGGCCACGGTTTCATCGTTCAGCACCACACCTTCGCTGTTGACGATGCCGTCATGGCCATCGCAGGAATAGGGATCAAGAGCGACGTCGGTCATGATCGCCATGGCCGGGTGTTCCTGTTTCAGGCGGCGAATGGCACGAGGAATCAGCCCGCCCTCGTTGAAGCATTCAGCGCCATCTTCCGTTTTGAGGCCATCGGCCACCTTGGGGAAGAGCACCACGCAGCGGATGCCCAGATCCCAGGCGCGGCCCACTTCTTCCACGAGCCCTTCCAGGCTCCAGCGCTGGCAGCCGGGCATGGCCTCAATCGGCTCATTGCTGGCCCCTTCGTGCACGAACAGGGGGTAGATGAAATCGGCGGGGTCGAGGTGAAACTCGCGCACCATCGCTCGAAGAGCCGGGGTGCGGCGCAACCGACGGGGTCGATAGGTGAGTTCCATACGGGCAGACCTGCTGGCCGGATCCTACGGATCAGCGCTCCCCGCCTCGGAGGCCCTCCTGTGGCAGGGGTTCAGAGAATGGCGGCTTTGCGCCACTCCCGCCTTGGGTCGGTGCTGCGCGCATCGCGCAGCTGCTCGAGCAGCTTTCGCTCCTGCTGGCTGTAGGTATCAGGCAGAGCAAGGGTGAGGGTGAGCAACAGATCGCCGCGGCCATCTTTCTGGGGCCAGCCCTTGCCCTTCAAGCGCAGGCTGCGCCCCAGGGGCACACCGGGGGGTACCTGAACGGTGGCATCGCCGTCCGGGGTGATCACCCGGATATCCCCGCCAAGGGCGAGCTCGTCGAGGCTGAGTGGCAGATCGGCCCGTAGCTGATCCCCCTCCAGCTTCCAGACTGGATGCTCCTGCAGGGTGAGGTTGAGGTAGAGGTCGCCGCGCCGGCCGGTGCCGGGCTGAAGGTTGCCTTTGCCCTTGAGGCGCAGGCGGCTGCCGTTCTTCACCCCAGCGGGCACGCGCACCTGAACCCGCTCTTCGTTGACGGCCAGGGTGCGCTCGCAGCCGCGAAAGGCATCGGCAAAGGTGATGGTGATCGTGGCTTCCGCATCCAGCTGGGCGCCGCTAGCGCGGCCGGTGCCTGGAGTGAAGCCACCGCCGAACCCGGCCGGAAAGCCTCCCGAGAAGCCGAACCCGCCCGGTGCACCCGCGAAGCCACCGGGGCCGGCGGCCCCGCCGAAGCGACCGAGCAGGTCGTTGATGAAGTCGTCGAAGTTGCCGTAGCGGCTGAAATCCACATCGACACCCGGTGCGCCGCCACCGCCCATCTGGCTCCAGTACTGGCCGAACTGTTCATACTTGCGGCGCTTGTCAGGATCGGAGAGCACCTCATAGGCCTCACTGATCTCCTTGAAGCGTGCTTCTGCCGCCGCGTCGCCGGGGTTCACATCCGGATGGTGCTGACGGGCCAGCTTGCGGAAGGAACGCTTGATGGCGTCCGCGTCGGCTCCCCGTTCAAGGCCCAGCACTTTGTAGTAGTCGCGATAGCCGTTGGCGCTCATCGAGGCAGGCTCATCGGCACGTCAGCAAGAACGTTCAGCCCCTCCAGTTTCCCAGCCGGAGCGTCGTGGTGGAAGGCCGGCGGAGGGCGGAAGCCCGAACGCCGCCGTTGGGGCTCTGCCTACGCTGCAGGTCGTGATTGGCGCTGCCGATGCCTTTGCTCGCCGTGGTTCTCGCCCTCAGTGCCCTTGGTGCCCAGCCAGGCCCGGCAGCGCTGGCAGCTGCGCCCGCTGTGGCCTCCGGCTCCAGGCCAGCAACCTCCAGCACCGGCACGCTCGGTGAAGCCCTCAAGCCCTCCAACGCCGAACAACTGGCACTGGTCGACTTTCTGATCCAGCAGGGGGCGGTGTTCTACGGCGCCTGGTGGTGCCCCTACTGCTTCGAGCAGAAGAACCTGTTCGGCACCGAGGCGGGCCGCCGCCTCCCCTACGTGGAATGCGACAAGGACGACGCGGGGCGGCAGCGCTGCAGCAGCGCCGGCGTGCGGGCCTACCCCACCTGGACCCTCAAAGGGGAGCGGCGGGAAGGCCTGCAGACCCTCGAGCAGCTCAAGGCCTGGAGCGGCTTCCGCAGCCCTACAGCCGAGCCAGCCCGTTGACGGTGAGCAGAGCGGCGAACACAAAGCAGAGCGTGGCACTCACCTGGCGCTGATGGCTGTTCAGCCAGCGCCAGAGCCGCTCCAGCAGCTGCTCACCGCGGCGGCCACTGGCCAGCACCAGACACGGCGGCAACAGGGCAGGCAGGAGGGTGAAGCCCACCAGCAATGCCGACAGGCCGGCGCGTTCAGCGGCGTCGAGCGAGGCGCGGGCAAGATCCTGCACCGCCGGAAGAAACAGCGCCAGAGAACTGAGGTTGGCCGCCATCGCCCCCAGACCGAGCCGAAACGCCGACCACGGCGCGGCGGCCCTTGCAGGTGTCGGGGGTGGTGGGGCAACCGCGAGACCAGGCTGTGCACGCAGCAGATTGGCCGCGCCCAGCGACACCAGCAACGCCGCCACGGCCAGATGCAGGGTCGCCGCCACCGGATCCGGCCCCGTGGGGCGGGGCGGCAGCAGATCGCCGACGGCCAGGCCGAGCCCCAGCCAAACGAGGGTGATCACGGCAGCGCCCAACAGGAACGCCCAGGCCCGCGCCAGCCCCAGAGCAGGTGCCAGCAACTGGCGCACCTGCAGCACCAGCACCAGCGGACTCATCGCCGCACCCACTGCCAGTGGCAGCACCGCCGCCAGCACGGCTGCTGCAGAGAGGGTTGTTGACGCAGCGGCCGCCATCGCGCTCAGGTCGCCTGACCGGCCGATGGCTGGGGCGGGGCGGCCGGTGGGGCGGCCGGCGGCAGCAGCAGGCTGTTGAGGCCAATCAGCAGAAACGACAGCGCACCGACCCCGGCCAGGATTCGCAGCGGCAGCGGCATGCCCGTCCGCTCTGGCATTGCGTCATCGCCCGCCAGCGGAGCACGGGCAGCAACGGCGGCCAGGACGGCCGCCTTGGAGGAGTCGGCGGTGAGGCTGCCGCCTGCGACGAGATCCTGCACCAGCGGATGGAAACGGGGCTCGAACCAACGGCGGAACACCCCGTAGCTGCGGTCCTGGGGCCAGAGGTGCTGCACGGGGCACCACACCGCCAGTTCCGTTTCAAAGATCACAGCGTGGGCGCGGCGCAGCAAGCCTTCCGCCTCCGCATCGGTGGCATAGGGAGGGAGCAGATACAGCCCGGCTTCACGCGCGGCTTCTCCCGGCAGCTCCAGGCCGAGCCCTACGGCCCAGTCGAGCAGGGGCTGGCGCGGCACGACGCTCACAGCGCAGCGGTTCAAGGCAGGCATGGCCCTCCCCGGGGCGGCGGGTCCCAGCGTGCCACCGGTCGGCCCCGGCTGCTGCCGCCGGCGCCCTGCCGCGCCATGCTCAGTCCACACCCTTGCGCCGCCATGGGACTCCTCACGCTGTTGATCGCCGCTCTGCTGCTGGGCGGCCTGTGGTGGACACGCATGGGCGCCCCCGCTCCACCCACAGGTGCCGCTCCGACCGGCCCTGCGGCGATGGACGGCAGCCTGCGCCGCGCCCAGGAAGCGGCACGCCAGCAAACCCAGCTGGAGACGCAACGGGAGGACGCCATCATGAAACCACTGCAGCCCTGAGGACCGGGGCTGCGGCATCCGCCTTCTGCAGCCATCGCGGTTCAGCGGCCTACAGCCGCCGCGCCAGCCAGCAGCGGCTCCGCCATCACCGGCCATGGATCCATGGCCACGGTGCGGCCGTCCCGTTGTCGCCGCAGCTCGAAGTGCAGGTGGGGCGTGGTGGCTCTGCCTGTCTGGCCCACCCGGCCGATGCGTTCACCGCTGCTCACACCCTGCCCGGGCACCACGGCCACATCCAAAAGATGCGCATAAAGCGTGAGCCAGCCATCGCCGTGATCGATCACCACCGTGAGGCCGTACCCGCTCACGTCATCCACCAGCCTGGTGGTGCCGGGCAGGGCCGCCAGCACGGCCGATTCAGCGGGCACGATCAGGTCCACACCGGCATGCATCCGCCAGCGACCACGCGACTCTGAGTAACGCCAGCCGTAAGGGTCGAGCTCGGTGGCCGGCACGGCCAGGGGATAGGCCAGCACGGGGCTGTTTCCCAGCGGCACCAGCAGTGGTGGCGGTGGGGGTGGTGGCAGCGGCAGAGTGCCGGCGGCCAGGGGCAGCGGCTCCGGGTGGGGCTGAGGGCCGGGCTGCAGCACGGCCAGCAGGTGCTCTGGCAACGCCTCGTTGGCGCCCAAGTCCGCCACCGGAGTTTCGGCAGGCACGTCCAGCGGCCGCGGCGGCAGAGCGCTCTCGTAGGCAGCCACAGCACCGCAGGTCGCCCAGGTCAGGCAACACAGCGCCAGCAGCAAGGCCAGCGCCTTGCCCCCACCGGCTTCGGCGCGCCTCCGGCCAGGCCGCTGCCGGCTGCGCCGCACGCAAGTGTCAGCTGCCCGCTTCATGTCCGCCATGCCACACAAGCCGGCTCAACGTATCGGCGCTGATCGGCTTGCCAAGGGGCCGCCGGAGCGGCAGCGAAGCTATGCGCCGATGGCCGCGGCAGCGGCCCAGAGCCCATGGCAGCCTCGGCGACCGCGAGATCGCCGCGCCAACAATGGCCCGCACCCTTGCCGTGCATCTGCTCGGCTGCTGCTCAAGCCAGACGAATGTCTTCAGCACAGTCATTGGTCGGGCATGCCGACCCGGTTCAGCATCGATCGAGATCAGCCCACATCAGAGTGATCCCTGTGAGGTGATCGATTGGGAGGGATCGATAGCGTGCTTCTTCGAATGTGTTGAGCAGATCTTTGCCACCCCAGCGTTTCTGTAAGTGCCGCCGCCAAGGAACTGGCGCTCATGGCGCCAAGGCCGCAGAACACAGACATGCCGGACCCCAACCCATGGGGCAGCAGCGCAGCATGGCAAATGAACGCGATCAAGAGCGCTTTTCCTGACGTGCGTCCACCTGGCACGGGTGAACGATGATGCCAGGCCCGCTGTTCATCCTGCCGGGCCTGGCCGCACAGATCGGACGGTGATGGACACCACCGCAAGGCAGGCGTTGGGTGCAGCGATCTTCCCCTCGGAAGACCAACAGAACCGCTCAGGAAGGTCCGCTGCAGGCGCCAATGAAATGGGGGCCTTCCAGCCCCCGTGAGTCATTTGGGTGATAAGGCTGACTTACCCCATCTCCCTATAGGAGTCAGGCAGCCACAGGGGCGGTCTGACGGGAGAAACGAACGATGTTGTTCGCTGTTACGGGTTTGCTCTTACCGAGCAGGCTTCAGTCACCCTCCTCATACCCCGTCGAAACCATTGCAGCCCCTGGAGGCCCGCAGAGGCGGGAATGGAGCTGAGCGGAATCGAACCGCTGTCCGAAGCACCGGTGTGAGCCACCTAGTCCGCCCGAGGACGGACCTTGTCATTGTGGCAGCAGTGAAGGCACAGGGCATGGGGGAAAGCCGGTGGGCATGACCGAACCTGTCGCTGCCGTGGCGGTGCTGCCCCAGGGCCTGGAACAGCAGGGCGCTGAGGAGCTGGCCCAGCTCGGTGCCAGCGATGTGCGGCCCTTACGGCGGGCGGCCAGCTTTCGGATCGAGCCGGCGGGCTTCTATCGCGTGCTGCTGGAGGCGCGTCTGCCCTTTCGCCTGCTGCGGCGCCTGGCGGTCTTTCCCTGTGCGGGCGCCGATGCGCTCTACGACGGCATCCAACGGGCAGCCGACTGGGACCGCTGGCTGCCGCCGGACGCCAGCTTCCGCGTCGATGTGACCGGCTCGGCCCCGGGCCTCAACCACAGCCACTTCACGGCCCTGCAGGTGAAGAACGCTCTTGTGGATCTGCAGCGCCAGCGCCACGGCCGCCGCTCCGGCATCGACCTGGACCATCCCGATCTCAGCCTGCAACTGCACCTGGGCGGCGGCCAGGCGCAACTGAGCGTGGAAGCCGCCGGCAGCAGCCTGCACCGCCGCGGCTGGCGGGCGGCGGTGGGCCTGGCGCCGCTCAAGGAGAACCTGGCCGCCGGCCTGATCGCCTGCACGGGCTGGGATGGCCGGGTGCCGCTGGCGGATCCGCTGTGCGGTTCCGGCACCCTGCTGATCGAGGCGGCCTGTCTGGCGCTGGCGCGGGCTCCGGGGCTGCTGGATGACGCCAACGGTCAGCCCCAGCCGCGCCGTTTCGCGATCGAGGGCTGGCCCGACTTCGACCCGGAGCTGTGGCGGCAGGCGGTGGCTGCTGCCGCCTGCCGCCGCCGCACCGGTCTGGCCGACGGCAGCCCGTTGGCGCCGATCGTGGGACGCGAGCAGAACGCGGACGTGCTGGAGCAGGCACGCCACAATGCCGCCGCGGCCGGTGTGGCCCCCTGGATCGACCTGCAGGCCGGTGATGTGCGGGACTTCCAGCCCCCGGAAACCCCCGGCGTGCTGGTCTGCAACCCTCCCTATGGCGAGCGCCTCGGCGCCGACGACGATCTGGAGGCGCTCTACAGCGATCTCGGCCGCCTGCTCAAGGAGCGCTGCTCCGGCTGGTCGTTGTGGCTGCTGAGCGGCAACGCCGCCCACACCGGCGCCCTGCGCATGAAGGCCAACCGGCGCGTTCCGGTGAGCAACGGCGGAATCGATTGCCGCTGGCTGAATTACACGATCCGCTGAACTCTTCCGCTGAACACCTCCGCTGATCGCGACCGCCTGGCGCGTGCCTCAGCGGCCCAGAATCGCTCGCGTGGTCTTGGTCAGGCCAGCGGTGGTCTGGGGCAGGTAGGGCCCCTTGGTGAGCTGCCCGCCGATGCGCAGGAACAGCCCGGCCAGCACCAGATCGAGGGCCATCACGGCCAGCACCGACCGGATCCAGCCCCAGGCCAGCCCCAGCTGCAGCCAGAGCACCAGGGCCAGCTGGCTGGCCACCGTGGCCAGTATCACCATGCTGATGCCCGCACCGAGCAGCAGGCCGCCGCTGATCAGGCGGCGCTTTTCCTTGTCGGCCTCCTGCAGGGCGATGCGCACGTGCAGGTCCATCACAGAAGCCACCAGGGCGGTGATGCGGCCCGCTGCCATGCGGCCCACGCCGGCGCCGTCGTCGTTGCGGCGGTGGTTGTCGCCACTCATTCGGAGCGCCGCCCGGTGGAGAGCAGCAGGCCGACCACGACCCCGACGGCCGCCGCCACGCTCACGGCCAGCAGGGGGCGCTCACGCACTGGCTTCTCAAGGCGGGGCCGCAGGCTGGTGTTCAGGTCGTCGAGCAGGTTCTCCAGCTGCTCCTCCAGGGGACCGATGCGATCGGCCAACTGGCGGGTCTGATCGGAGGCGCCATGAAGCAGATCCAGCAGCTGGCCACGCACTCCGCTGACGGTGCGGCCGGTGTGCTCGGCGATCAGGGAGGCCACCTCGTCGAAGCTGCCGCGGGTGGCTTCTAGGGTTTCCTTAGCCACCTGGGGCCATTCCTGCTGGATGGTGGGCAGCAGGGCCTCGAACCGCTCGCGGAACCGTTCGGCGCTGAGCGTCGGGGTGTGCTGATCCATGGGGCTGCCCGGGGGTGACGCTTGCGGTTCCAGGCTAAGCAGCGCCTCGCGGGTGGGGGTTGAGATTGTGTCGGAGTCCGATAGATTCGGCCTGCTCGAAGCGCGGGCCTGTTGGTTCACATCAATCAGGTCGAGTTCAAACATTTCAAGTCGTTCGGCGGATCGCTGGCGATCAGCCTCGAACCCAATTTCACCGTGGTCACCGGGCCGAACGGTTCGGGCAAGAGCAACATCCTGGATGCAGTGCTCTTCTGCCTGGGCCTGGCTTCCAGCCGCGGCATGCGGGCCGAGCGCCTGCCGGATCTGATCAACAGCGCCGTGTTGCGCCAGGGCAAGGCCGCCGAAACGGTGGTGAGTGTGCGCTTTGATCTCGGCGACTGGCAGCCGGATGGCGCCGAAGAGGGCCTTGAGGCCCCGGCAGAGGGTCCCTGGATCCAGGCCGGCCAGCGCGAATGGACCGTGAGCCGGCGCCTGAGGGTGGCGCCAGGCGGCACCTACAGCAGCAGCTACAGCGCCGATGGCGTGCCCTGCAACCTGCAGCAACTGCAGACCCAGCTGCGGCGCCTGCGGGTGGATCCGGAGGGCAGCAACGTGGTCATGCAGGGCGACGTCACCCGCATCGTGTCGATGAGCGCACGTGAGCGGCGGGGCCTGATCGACGAACTGGCGGGCGTGGCCCTGTTCGACTGCCGCATCGAGCAGACCCGCGCCAAGCTCGACGAGGTGCAGGAGCGACAGGAACGCTGCCGCATCGTTGAGCAGGAGCTGCTGGCTAGCCGCCAGAAACTCGAGCGCGATTGCGCCAAGGCCCGCTTGTACCAGGACCTGCGCCAGCAGCACCACGACGGCCGCCTGCAGGAACAGCTGCTGCGCTTTGAGCAGGCCCAGGCGCAACGCGCCGACGTGACGCGCCGCCAAACGGCGCTCACGGCGCAGCAGGACGCCGACCGGCTGGCCATCGCTGCCGCCCAGGAGGCTCTGGAGCAGAACGCGCAGCAGCTTGAAGCCCTGCAAGCGGAAGTGAAGGCCCTCGGCGAAGACCAGCTGCTCGGCGTTCAGGCCGAACTGGCCGGCCTCGACTCCAGCAACCGGGAACTGGCCCGTCAGGGCGAGCGGAATCAGCAGGAAGCCGAGCAATTGCAGCAGCAGCGCCAGGCGCTCAGCCGCCAGCAAGGGGAACTGCGGCAGCAGCAGCACGCCCTCACGGGCGACGACGATCGCCAGGAGCTGGAGGCGGCCGAGCAGGCCTGCCACAACGCTGAAGCAGCCGTCAACCTCTCGCGGCGTCGGCTGGGCGAGGTGGCCGGGCGTTCCGGCAGCTGGCTGGACGCGCAGAAGCGACGCAGCCAGCAGCGCAGCCAGCTGCAGAGCGTGATCGCCCCGTTGCTGGAGGAGCGGCAGCAGTTGGCCGAACGGTTGCGCCAGCAGCAGGAGCGCCTGCTGGAACTGGGCGCCGAGCTGGAGGGTGGCAGCGGCGACGACCAGGAGCTGCAGCAACGGCGGGCCGGTCTGGAGACGGAAACCCTCGCGCTGCAGCGCACCCTGGCCGGGCAGCAGCAACAGGCCCAGCAGTTGGCCGAAGCCCTGGCGCTGCAGCAACGCACCCGCGCCCGGCTGGAGCAGGAACAGATCGGCCTGGAGCGTGACATCGCACGCCTGGAAAGCCGCCGCGAAACCCTGCAGGAAAGCCGGGGCACCGGCGCGCTGCGCTTGCTGCTCGAATCCGGCCTGGAGGGCATCCACGGCCCTGTCGCCCAGCTGGGCGATGTGGAGGAACGGGTACGGCTGGCGCTGGAGGTGGCGGCCGGGGCGCGCCTGGGCCAGGTGGTGGTCGACGACGATCGCATCGCCGCCCGGGCGATCGAGCTGCTCAAGAGCCGCCGGGCCGGCCGGCTCACCTTCCTGCCCCTGAACCGCATCCGCGGCGGCAGCAGCCAGGCGGCGTCCAGCAGCTGGAGCAACCCCGGTGGGCTGGTGGGGCGGGCGGTGGATCTGATCCGCTACGAGCCCGTCTACGGCGAGGTGTTCCGCTACGTGTTCGGCGACACGCTGGTGTTCGAAGACCTCTCCAGCGCCCGCAAGGAGCTGGGGCGTTGCCGTGCCGTCACCCTGGAGGGCGAGTTGCTGGAGCGCAGTGGCGCCATGACCGGCGGCAGCCTGCAGCAACGCAGCGACAGGCTCAGCTTCGGCAGCAGCGGCGAGCACGACGAGGCCGAACCGTTGCGGCGGCGCCTGCTGGAACTGGGCGAAAGCCTGGTGGCCTGCCGCCGCCAGGAGGCTGAGCTGGGGCGCCAGCTGGAGCAGTTGCGGCCGCTGCTGCAGGGACATCAGCAACGGCTGGCCGGCCTTGAAGCCGAGCGCGCTGCCACTGAGCGGGCTGCCGGCCCCCAGCTGGAGCGTCTGCGGCAGCTCAACGAGCGCCTCGCGCACACCCGCGCCGCCGAAGCTGCCGATCAGCAACGCCACAGTGAGGTGGTGGCGCTGCTGGAAGCTCCGCAGCAGCAGCTGGCGGCCCTGGAGCAGGAGGAGGCCGCCGCCCAGGGCAGCGGTGACAGCGACCGCTGGCAGGGGCTGCAGCAGGAGCTCGAAAGCGCCGATGCCGCCTTGCACGAGGCCCGCCAGCACCGCGACGCCCTGCTGACGGCGCGCCGGGAACGCACCCTGGCGGCGGAGCGGCTCGGCCATCAGCTCGACGCCCTGGCCAGCGAGGAGCAGCGGCTGCGTCAGGCCGTGCTCGCCTTGTCTGAAGCCCATGGCCAGTGGCGGGAGCGGCAGAGCGAGGCCCTACAGCGCCGTGCCGCCCTGGAAGCCCAGCAAAGTGCGCTGCAGGAACGCTTCGGGGAGCGGCGGCGCGCGCGCGATGAGGCCGAAGCCCGCCTGGCGGCCGCACGCCTCGCCCTGCAGCAGCAGCAGTGGGATCTGCAGCGGCTGCAGGAGGAACTCGCTGCTCTGGCTGAGCAGGAGCGGGGGCTGGGGCTGCGGCTGGAGGCGATGCAGCGCGAGCTGCCCGATCCCCTGCCGGAGCTGCCGGCGGGCGTGCGCGAGGCGGGGCTGGCGGCACTGGAGCAGTCGCAGCTGCGGCTGCAGCAGCGGATGGAAGCGCTGGAGCCGGTGAACATGCTTGCCCTTGAGGAGCTGGAGGTGCTGGAGCGGCGGATTGCCGAACTGGAGGAGCGCCTCGAGGTGCTCAGCAAGGAACGGGAGGAGCTGCTGCTGCGAATTGAAACCGTGGCCACGCTGCGTCAGGAGGCCTTCCTGGAGGCCTTCCAGGCTGTGGACGGGCACTTCCGCACGATCTTCGCCGGGCTCTCCGATGGCGAAGGACACCTGCAGTTGGAAAACCCGGAGCAACCGCTGGAAGGGGGACTCACCCTGGTGGCCCACCCCAAGGGCAAGGCGGTGCGGCGGCTGGCCTCGATGTCAGGGGGGGAGAAATCGCTCACGGCGCTGAGTTTCCTGTTTGCCCTGCAGCGCTTTCGCCCTTCTCCCTTCTATGCCCTCGACGAGGTGGACAGCTTCCTCGATGGGGTGAACGTGGAGCGGCTGGCCGCCCTGATCGCCAGCCAGGCGGACCAGGCCCAGTTCCTGGTGGTCAGCCACCGCCGCCCGATGATCGCGGCCGCCACCCGCACGATCGGCGTCACCCAGGCCCGTGGCGCCCACACTCAGGTGGTGGGTCTGCCCACTGCCGCCTAGACCGAACCCCCAGCACCGGGGTCGTGGGTCACAATGACCCCCAGCCCCAATGTCGCCGACACCCCGCGGGATCTGGCCGTTGACCTCTTCCATTCCTCCTTCCGCCGATCCCGCCGCCGCCGCACCCAGCGACCGTCTCTGGCTGCGGTCGGAGCTGATGGGCACCCAGGTGATCACCCGTGACACGGGGCGCCGCCTTGGGGTGGTGGGCGAGGTGGTGGTGGACATTGACCGGCGTGAGGTGGTGGCCCTCGGCCTGCGCGACAACCCCCTCACACGCTTCCTGCCGGGCCTGCCCCGCTGGATGCCGCTCGACCGCATCCGTCAGGTGGGCGATGTGATCCTGGTGGATTCCGTCGATTCGCTGGCGCAGGGGTTCAATCCCGAGCGCTACAGCAAGGTGATCAACTGCCAGGTGATCAGCGAGTCGGGCGAGCAGCTCGGCCGGGTGCTCGGCTTCAGCTTCGACATCGAGACCGGTGAGCTCACCACCCTGGTGCTGGGGGCCCTCGGCGTGCCCCTGCTGGGCGAGGGGGTGCTGAGCACCTGGGAACTGGCGGTGGAGGAGGTCGTCAGCAGCGGCCCCGACCGCATCATTGTGTATGAGGGGGCGGAAGAAAAACTCAAGCAACTGGGCACGGGCCTGCTCGAGAAGCTCGGCATCGGCGGCCCCAGTTGGGAGCAGGAAGAGCGCGATCGCTTCCGCCAGACGATGGTGCCGGTGGAGAACCAACTGGCCTCCGGGCAGCCCAGCGTCCAGGAGCAGCGCCGGATCCAGCCCGCCACCAACCGGGCTGTGGAGCCCAGCGTCGATCAGGAGCTCGAATACGTGGAGCTGGAGCGGCGGCGGCAGGAGCCGCTGCGTCAGCGCCGCTACCTCGACGACGGCGAGGAGGAATCTTATGGCCGTGGCGAGTCGCGCCGCTTCGACCGCGACGACGACCGGGGCTTCAACCGGGAAGAGGGCCGTGGCTATGGCAACGACGAGGTCCGCGGCCTCGGTCGTCCTCAAGACCGGGACTTCATCCGCGGCGAGGAGAGCGGCTACGGCAATGACCAGCCCGGCCGTGAACCACTGGAACCCCTTGATCCTCTCCCGCCACGCTCAGAGCGCACGCTGCCCCTGCGCGAGCGCCCTCTTCAGGCGCGCCCGGACAGCCGTCGGCGCCCACCCATCGCCGAGGATCCCGTCGATGTGGACGTGGAGCCGTACACAGATGAGGATGTGACCGATCAGGCCGCTCGGCGCCGCCGTAACGATTTTGAAGATCCCTGGTGATCACGGCCTTCTGTGATGAAGGTCCACTGTCACCGCGCGGCCTGAAGTGATGCGGACTGTAGGTTTTGGGGGCCAAGACTGATTGCGCCCGTCGCTGATCATTGCCTGGGCTGATCACAGCGCTCGTGGAGCGATTTTCATCCTGCCCCTTCCTTCGGTTCAAAGTCGAGCGAAGCCGAGTTCACGCAGTAACGCAGACCGGTGGGCGCTGGACCGTCGGTGAACAGGTGTCCAAGGTGCGCCTCACAGTTGGCACAGCGGATTTCCGTGCGCACCATGCCGTGGCTGCGGTCTTCGACGGTGGTGATCGCCTTGGGATCGAGGCCGCTCCAGAAGCTGGGCCAACCGGAGCCGGAGTCGTACTTGGCGTCGGAGGTGAACAGCCGGGTGCCACAGCAGACGCAGTTGTAGTGCCCGGCCTGCTTGTTGTTCCAATAGGCACCGGTGAAGGCCCGCTCCGTGCCCCCGAGGCGCGCCACCTGGTATTGCTCAGGCGTGAGCTTCTGCTGCCAGATCTGATCCGCTTCCGCCGGGGTGGGAGCGGGGGAGGAAGCGGCAGCTGAATCGGAAGGGGCCATGGCCGGAGGCGACGAGCGGCGAGAAGGCAGCCCTCAACCTACGCAGTGGGAAGCAGATCAGTCACCATCGCGGCCAGAGCGGCCACAGCTCCGGGCTGCCCCCGCAAGCTGCGCAGGTCCTCCCGCTGCCCCGCCAGACGGTCCGGATGGGACAGCCAGTCAGCGGCTTCAGCGGCGATCTCCTGGGGAAGGATCGGCCCCACCCGCTCGGGCACCACAGCCCGCCCGGCGGAGATGTTCGGCCAGGCAAGGAAGCCGCGCTGGCGCATCCGCCAGGCGGTAAGCGCCACCCCCAGCAACCAGCGCAGCAGCGGCAGGCGTGCCACCAGCCCCAGCCATCCGTCCCAGGCCTGCATCACCTGAAGATGCTGGGTGGGCACCAGCACGATCATCGGCACCCCGAGGGCGCCGAGCTCGGCAGTGTTGGCGCCCACGGTGGTGAGGGCAAGGGCGCACTGGCTCAGCGCCCCGTGGGCGGGATGCTGCTCCACCAGCAGGATGCGCGTGCCGGCGGCGGTTTCCAGCCAGCGGGATGGCGCCTCGGCGGAGGGCTCTAGCAAGCGGGGCTCGCTGCTGCCGTAGTGCCGTTGCAACGGATTGGCGGGTCCGGCCAGTGCGAGCAGTTCGGCCACGGTGGTGGTGGGCGCCACGGGTAACAGAAAGCGGCAGTCGGGCCTCAGAGCGGCGAGCCGGTCGGCGGTGTCGAGCAGAAAGGGCACCCCCACCAGCAACTTGGCGCGCTTCGAACCTGGCAGCAGGGCCACCCACTGGCCGGCCGGCAAGGGCGCCTCAGCACGGGCCGTCTCGGAGAGGTCAGCCATCAGATCGCCCACGATGGTGCAGCGGTGGCGCCAGCGGGCGGGCAGGCGGCGCTCAGCCTCCGTGCCCATCGCAGCAATCCGGTCGTTCCAGCGAGGCCAGCGCGCCACCCACTCCGCGTAGGTGAGGTGGCGATAGCCGAGGCGGGCCTTGAGCAGCACCGTCCAGAACTGATCGCCGCCCAGGAACACCACCACACCCCTGGCCGGCCAAGGGCCATAGCGGCGGGGACGCAGCAGCAGCTTCCAGAACCTGTCGGCTGGCACTATCGAGTTGAACAGGCCAAGCCTTTCGGCGGCCTGGCGCTCATGGCCGGTGGCATTCGGGCAGGGAACCAGCACCAGCCGCAGCTCTGTGGCCGCCTGAGGCTGGCGGGGACGCAAGGCCAGGGACGCATGCAACCGTTCGGCCAGAGGCCGAACCCAGGTGGTGAGTTCACCGGGGCCGTTGCAGACCAGCACGATCGCTGTGGCGGACGGCGGGCCGGTCAAGTTGGGGAAGAGAAATGCGGATGGCGAGACTTGAACTCGCAAGGCCGAAGCCACACGCCCCTCAAACGTGCGTGTCTACCAATTCCACCACATCCGCGTGGCCGTCAAGGGCGAACCCCCTTCGACTCGTCAATATACCGATCGCCCGGCCCACCCTTCCGCTGCGCCCCACACCTCGCGCGATGGCACAGCGCAGATGGGTCAGCACCAACCATCAGCGCTTAACTGGTGGGCCGCTTCCACCGGGCAGGCTGCCGGGATGGCAGCGGGCGGCAGGCGCTTGATTGAGCGCTGATACAGTCCGCTGCGCCTAGATGCATATGGGATGCCCATCGGCAAGCTGCTGATCGCCAACCGGGGCGAAATCGCGCTGCGAATCCTGCGTTCCTGCCGAGAACTGGGCATTGCCACAGTGGCCATCTACAGCACTGTGGATCGCAACGCCCTGCACGTGCAGCTCGCCGATGAAGCGGTGTGCGTGGGCGAGGCGCCCAGCAGAAAGAGCTATCTCAACATTCCCAACATCATCGCGGCGGCCATCTCCCGCGGCGCTGACGCCATCCATCCCGGCTATGGCTTCCTGGCCGAAAACGACCGGTTTGCTGAGATCTGCGCCGCACACGGCCTCACCTTCGTGGGTCCTTCGGCGGAGGCGATCCGGGCGATGGGCGACAAATCCACCGCCAAGGCCACCATGCAGCGGGTGGGTGTTCCCACCGTGCCGGGCAGCGAGGGCCTGCTGGCCGATGCCGAGACGGCAGCGGCAGTCGCCGCGGCCATGGGCTATCCGGTCATGATCAAAGCCACCGCCGGTGGCGGCGGGCGGGGCATGCGGCTGGTGCCCGATGCCGACCAGCTCGAGAGCCTGTTCAAAGCGGCCCAGGGCGAGGCCGAGGCTGCCTTCGGCAATCCTGGCCTCTACATGGAAAAGTTCATCGACCGGCCCCGGCACGTGGAAGTGCAGGTGCTGGCCGACCGCCACGGCAACGTGGTGCATCTTGGGGAGCGCGACTGCTCGATCCAACGCCGTCACCAGAAGCTGCTGGAGGAAGCGCCCAGCCCGGCGCTTGATGCTGACCTGCGTCAGCGCATGGGGGAAGCGGCGGTGGCAGCGGCCCGCAGCATCACCTACGAGGGCGCCGGCACCGTGGAGTTCCTGCTCGACAAGAGCGGTGCCTTCTACTTCATGGAGATGAACACCCGCATCCAGGTGGAGCACCCGGTCACGGAGATGGTGACCGGCATCGACCTGATCGCCGAGCAGCTGCATATCGCCGGTGGTGAGCCCCTCCGCATGCGGCAGGCCGATGTGCAGCTGCGCGGGCACGCCATTGAATGCCGCATCAACGCCGAGGATCCACAGAAGAATTTCCGGCCAGCGCCGGGGCGCATCTCCGGCTGGCTGCCTCCGGGCGGGCCTGGAGTGCGGGTCGACAGCCACGTCTACACGGGCTACGAGATTCCGGTTTTCTACGACTCCCTGATCGGCAAGCTGATCGTGTGGGCACCCGATCGTGAGGGCGCCATCCGGCGCATGCGGCGCGCGTTGATGGAATGCGCCATCACAGGCATCTCCACCACGATCGACTTCCACCTCAGCCTGCTGGACCGGCCCGAGTTTCAGCGCGGCGACATCCACACCAAGTTCGTGGAGCAGGAGATGCTGCCGGGCTGATGCCGGCAGATCAGCCAGTGGTTTGCCGAGGCTGGCAGTTCTGGCTGCTGGTTCGGGTCCGGCGCGATTCAGCCACCATTCTGTGACGGGCGGATTGTGGGTGGTGGTCCGGCCAGCACTCTGAGGCTGTCCTGTTCGCCCTGGGCGAAACGGTTCAGCCGGCCCCCAGGGTGGATCCATGCCGCGCCACAAGGGTGAGCAGGCCCTGCTGGCCCAGCAGCAACTCGCGCACCAGGCTGATCAACCCCACCCAGATCACCGGTGTCACGTCGACGCCACCGATCGGCGGCACCACGCGGCGGGTGGTGGCCAGCAGCGACTCCGTGGGCCAGCCGATCAACCGCATGGCGCCCCGCTGCAGATCGATCTGGGGGTACCAGGTGAGCACGATGCGGAACAGAAACAGCAGGGTCCAGGCGCCCAGCACCAGACCCAGCAGCAGGTTCAGCGCCGGCAGCGAACGCAGCAAGGTTGCAGCCGTCACAAAGCTCTAAGCAGAAAGGCCATTGATCGTAGGAAGCGGTGGCCCTTGACTAGGATCCCAGCCTCCACCAGCGCCACCATGACCCCTTCCCTCGCCAACTTCCTGAGCAGCCTCGTCTGGGGAGCGGTGATCGTGGTGATCCCCATCAGCATCGCGCTCGTGCTGATCAGCCAAACCGATCAGGTCGACCGCAAGCTCTGATCCGCTTGACCAACACGGCCAGCGCTCGCACAGGCAGACCCAAGCGTCGAGAAGCAGCACGGCCTTGAGCTACTGGAGGCCACGCCGGTCTCCAGTAGCAGTGCGTTGCAAAGATCCGCCGCAGAGCTCCACAGGATCGGCCTGCAGAACGCAACCGGCAGGCTCCCGTCACTGGCTTGATTGCTGCTCACCGTTGGTGCGGCAACGGTGAATGGGTCTTCCCGGCCGCGCTCTGGAGATGTCCCTAAAGTGCTTGAACGGGTTCTCCAGTCGGAGGATGCGGACGTCCGTTCTGCCTGAGGTCTTCCAGACGTGGTTAATGCCAGCCTGAACTGGGCGAGCATCGTCGGCATCGTGTTGGCCGTCGGCGGAGCCTTTCTCTATTTCATGAGGAGCTTCAAGCCCGCCCTCGCTCGCGACTACGACGTTTTCTTCGCGGCGATCGGCCTCCTCTGCGGTGGGATCCTCTTCTTCCAGGGCTGGCGCCTCGATCCGATCCTCCAGTTCGGTCAGTTTCTGCTGGCCGGCACCACCGTCTTTTTCGCCTACGAGAGCGTGCGCCTGAGGGGCGTCACCACCGAGCAGGCCCGGCGCTCCTCCTTCTTCGACGACGACGAACCCCTGCCACCTCCCGCCCGTGGCCGCATGGGTGGCGGCGACTGGAACCCCGATGTCGACCGCCTGGAAGAACCCCAGCCCCTGCGCCGCAGGATCCGTTCACGCGAAGCGGAACCCGAAGACGACGACTTCTACCGTCCGCGCCGCACCGCGCGCCCTGCCATCCCCGAGCGGGCCGCCAGCCGCCGCCCCGCCGACACCGACGACTGGGATCCTGCCCCCCGCTCCCCCCGCGTGGACGACCGCCCGGCCGCTGTGGATCCCGGCTTCCGCGCAGGCTCATCCCCCCGCAGCACTGCAGCCCCCAGCTCAGGCCCCGCCTTCGGCGCTCGCCGTCGTGATCGGGATGTGGCTGCGGAGCCGCGGCGAGGCACCCGCCCTACCGCCAGCAGCGAGTCTGTTCCCCGCTCCAGCCGGCGCACCGGCAACGCCCCTGTTCCGGGTGCCGGTCCACTGCCCGGCGGCGCTGAGCCCTCGTCACGGCCCGCAGCCGGGGTACCCATGGGTTCACCGCTGCGCGGCGGTCTTGGCGGTGCACCAGCCTCCGGCAGCACCCCTGATCCGGCCAGCGACGCGGATTACACACCGTTGCGCTCCAGCAGCAGCGCCAGTGCTCGAAATGAGTCCGGTCCTGCCGGTGCCCGCAATGCCTCCAGCAGCGCTCGCCCTGGCTCCAGCCGCGACAACAGCTCCCGTTTCGACGACTGACCCCCAGCCACCGGTGAGAGCTCTGGGCTGGGGCCAGCCATGCCCCCTGCGCTGGGTGCCCTGGCTGTTGGCCCTGCAGCTGGTGGTCTGGCTCTCAGGCTGCGGGCTGGGCCCGAGCAGCCGGCCGGCCCCCTCCACCGGCCTCGGACCCGAGGCGCGCCAGGAGCCGGCATTGAGCGGGGATGGCCGGCTGCTGGCCACCCTGGTGGAGCGCGGCGGGCGCACCACCGTGCTGCTCCAGGATCGGCTCAGCGGCAGAGTGATTCCCCTGCGCCACCTGCAGCGGCAGCAGCCCCACAGCTCCCCGTCGTTGAGCTGGAACGGTCGCTACCTGGCCGTGATCGTGCAGCGGGGTGAGCGGCGCCTGGCGGTGATCGAGGACCGTGCCAACGGCCGTGGCACTCCCCTGCCCCTGCCGGGAGGCCAGGAGCCCGAGCGACTCAGCCTGGCCCCGGACGGCCGGCGCCTCGCCATGCAGTTGGTGCGCGGCGGCCAGCGGCAGGTGGAACTGTTCGATCTCAGTGGTCTGCTCGAACCCGATCTGCCGCCCGGGCTGGCAGTGCCGGGGCGATGAGGGAGCCGCCGACCCTGGTTGTTGGATTGCTGCTGGTCGGTCTGGCCGGCTGCAGTGCCTCCCCCCTGCGGCCGCTGGTACCGATCAACCAGGCCCTGGAGCAAGCCGGCGCCACTGGGCGTGAGCCGTCCCTGGCCAGCGGGTGGCTGGCCCTGATCAGCGGCCGCCAGGGCCGGGAGCAGGTGGTTCTGGTCGATCTGCGGACCAACCGGCCGGTTCCCGTGCCGGGACTGAACCGCCCCGATGCCCAACCGGTGAGCGCCAGCGTGGATGGGAGCGGCGAGCGGCTGGCGGTGGTGCGGCAGCGGGACGGCCGCACCGAGCTGGGGCTGTACCGGCGCTCGATCCAGGGGTTTCAGCCTCTGCCGCTGGATCCAGCGGGGGTGCCGCGCCAGGTGAGCCTCAGCGGCGATGGGCGCCAGCTGGCGGTGGAGGTGAGCCGCGGCGGGATCTGGCAGGTGGACCTGCTGGAGCTGCCATGAACCGGAAACCCGGCGCGATGGCCGGCCCCGGCATGGGTCATCAGGCAGGTGCGACGGCGGAGTGGGGGCCCTCACAGCCTGCTGTGGAAGCATGGCTGAGGCAGGAGATGGGCACGGCATGACCGAATCACGAAGAATGGAATCAACGCCCTCGCCGGGCAACAAGGTCGGAACCGCCGCTGGCGTCAACGGTGCCGATCGGAAGGTTCCGCGTGGCCTGTGGCTGGCCTCTCTGGCCCTCTTCGTGGTGTTCTTCCTGAGCGCCTCCTACCGCCATTACACCCTTTCTTCCAGTGCCTTCGACCTCGGCATCTTTGATCAGGCTGTGTACCTGATCAGCCAGGGATTGCCACCGATCTCCTCCTACCTGGGCTTTCACATTCTTGGCGATCATGCCTCATGGATCTTCTACCCCCTGAGTTTGCTGTACAGGATTCATCCATCGGTTCAGTGGCTGTTCGCCGTTCAGGCATTCAGCCTGGCAATCAGTGGGCCAATCGTCTATCTGATCGCGAAAGATTTTCGACTGAGCGATCAGGACGCAAGGCTGATGGCCTTCATCTACTTCCTCTATCCGGTGGTGATCAATGCAAGTGTTTCCGACTTCCATCCCGAAATCATTGCCATTCCATTTCTCTTCCTGGCCATCTACAGCCAGCGGAGAGGCCATCTCTGGATGACCCTTCTGGCGATCGGAGTGGTGTTGGCCTGCAAGCAGGCCCTGGCGCTCACATGCATCGGGCTTGGTGCCTACTTCCTGATCAGGCGGGACCGCAGGACAGGCCTGTTGGTGATGGGCCTGTCCACCTTCTACCTCGCCCTGATCATTTCGGTCGTTACCCCATCATTCGGGGGTGGGGTGATTAAGCACGACTGGATTGGCCGGTTTTTCAGCTATCTCGGTAATTCCCACCAAGAGGTGGTCACTACCATCCTGTTCAACCCGATGGTTCTGATTCGCCATCTGTTCTCCGTTGAGAATGCCTTCTACCTGTTCCTGCTGATTCTCCCTGTCATCTTCACCAGCAACATCAAGGCATTTCCTGAACTGACGGGTGCCATTCCTGCGCTGTTGCTGAATCTGCTGAGCGATCACCCCAATCACAAGGGGCTCATGCTCCATTACAGTTTGCCGATTGTTCCGTTCATCATTCTGTTTGCGATTTCCTCGCGAACCTACGGCTTTCCCAAGATCCGATCCAGCCTTTTGCTTGCGTGGGCTGTCCTGTGCATGTTCGGGTTAACGAAGTTCATCAGGATCATGACGAACCATTCGTCTTTCGAGCGGATTGAAGAGGCCCATCGCGTTGTGTCGTTGATTCAGCCAGACTCGGCAGTCCTGGCTCCCATCGACATCGCTCCCCACCTCTCCCATCGAAGAGTGATCAGCAAGCGCCTGCACAGTGATGGCGAGCGGTACATGACATCAAAGTTCATGCAGCACTACGACTACATTCTGCTGAATGGCTCCGATTCGAAGAAGGATCGCGTGCTGCAACGGCGACTCAAGGCCGATCAATCCTTCCGCATGATCTACCAATCTCCTGATTTCATGCTCTTTCGCACCAATCGCCCCCTGCCCTGGTCACCATCGGTGCTCAAATCGGTGGATGTGTTCTCATGACAACCCCGCCCCAAGCCAGGCTCAGGGCACCAGGCCAGCCCAGTGCAGGAAGGTGTCACCGCTGAGGGCTTCGATCAGCAGCACGGAGGCAAAGCCGATCATCGCGAAGCGGCCATTGACCCGTTCGGCATAACCGCTCCAGCCGAAGGCAGGGGCATCGGCCGTGGTGGCGCTTGTGGGAGCTGGCACGGCGAGATCTGCCGCTGGAGCAGTGGCTTGGTCGGTGGCGGGTTCCGGATCGGTGGGCATGGGGCGTTCAGGTGCGAGTGAAGTCATAGCCGGTGGCCGGCAGCAGGCGCCAGCCGCCCTGGCCGTCCAGTTCGAGCACGGTGTCGTGGAAGGCGGCCAGGGTGGGGCGGTGGCCCACGCTCACAAAGGCCATGTCCCGCTCGGTGAGCAACTTGTAGAGATGCTTCTCGGTGTTCACATCGAGGGCACTGGTGGCCTCATCGAGCACCACGAACCGCGGCGAGTTGAGCAGCAACCGGGCGAAGGCCAGGCGCTGCTGCTCGCCGAGGGAGAGGAGGCGGGGCCAGTCCTGCTTGATGTCGAGGTCGGGGTAGCGGCGCACCAGCTCCGGCAGCCGCACCTCTTCCAGGACGCTGCGCAGGTGGTCGTCGCTGAAGCGCTCGGGCTGCTGGGGGTAGCAGAGCTGTTCCCGCAGGCTGCCCAGGATCATGTAGGGCTTCTGGGGAATGAACAACAACTCCGCCAGCGGTGGCCGCTCCACCGTGCCGGCCGCAGCCGGCCACAGGCCACTCACCATGCGCAGAAACGAGGTTTTGCCGCAGCCGCTGGGGCCCACCACCAGCAACCGCTGAGCAGGGCCCACCTCCAGGCTGATGTCGTGAATCAGGCGGCGGTCTGTGTGGGGTGGCACCAGATCCGCATGCTTCACGAGGATGGTCTGGTGTGAGGCATCTGCCAGCAGTGAATCCTGGTAGCTGCGTTCGCGGGCCTGGCTGCCGATCTCATCCACCTTGAGCTGGAAGCCCTCCAGGCGGCTGATGCTCGCGGAAAAGGCCGCCAGGCGATCGATGTTGTTGACGATGTAACTGACCGAGAACAACACCTGACTGAAGGCGATGCTGGCCTGCCCGAACACGCCGAAATCAACTTCCTTTGCGAAATAGACCGGAGCGATCACCAGCCAGGGCAGAAAGCGCGAGAAGTAGTCGTAGGAGCGCTGGATCACCTGGATCAGCGCCTCCCACACGATCAGCTTGTTGTAGTTCACGATCGCACCACTCAGCCGGCGCTCCGCCTCTTTGCCTTCCTGCTGCTCACCGCGATAGAAGGCAATCGACTCGGCGTTGTCGCGGATGTGAACGAGGCCATAGCGGAAATCGGCCTCCAGCTTCAGCTGCTGATAGTTCAACGCCACCAGCTTGCGGCTGGCGAACACGATCAGTGCGGTGCCGCCCAATGAATAGGCCAGCAGGAGCAGCGCGAGATTCACGCTGATGCTCCACAGCACAATGATGAAGCTCACGAAGGTGAGCAGCGCGGAGAGGATCTCCACCGTGACGCTCAAGCTGGTGCCAGTGAAGCTGGCAGTGTCCTGAGAAATCCGCTGGTCAGGGTTATCGATCTCCTGCAGGGATTCGTCGTTGGGATTGAGGATGTAATAGGCGCGGTTCGAGAGGTAGCGGGTGAGCAGGCGACCGCTCAACCACTCGCGCCACAGCAGGCCAAGCTTGGGGATCAGGTAGCTCTGCGTGGCGCGGATCGGCAGAGCCAGCACCAGGCAGAAGGCATAAATCGCCACGATCTTCCAGAAGCCGTCCTGGTCGTAGGCCACCAGGGCGTTATCAACGTTGCGGGCCACAAAGCTGATGCCCACGTTGATGCCGTTGATCACCAGGATCAACAACGTGATCACGCCGATCAACAGCCAGGGAAGCCAGCGGCCCTGGCGCAGCTTCGCCCGGAAGCTGCTGAACACAGCCAGGCCGCCGGCGAACAGGGCCATCACTACCGGACCGATCGGGCCGCTCCAGAGCGCGGCCACCTGCTCGGGCACCCCTGGCAAGAAGCGGCTGCGCAGATCGGGGATGAGCACACCCGCGGCGGCCACCGAGCCGGTGAGCAGCAGCAGGGTGACGCCCACCACCACCGCAAGCAGGGACAGCACCAGCAGCAGGAATTGCCAGGAACTGCTCTCCTCCAGCGGGAGGAAGTAAGGCTGGGCCAGGCGCTGCAGCTTGCCGAGCTGCTCGCGGAACGCCTTGAAGAAGCTCATGGACCGTGACAGGTCCGCCCATTGTCGCCGCTGGCAGGGAGCGGTGGGAGGGGGCGGTCAGCCCGGTGGCCAGTGCAGCGGACGGCCACCGATCACATGCACATGCAGGTGAAAGACGGTCTGGCCGGCTTCGGCGCCGTTGTTGATGACGGTGCGCCACCCCTTGAGCCCCTCCTGGCGGGCCACCCTGGCGGCCACCAGCAGCAGATGCCCCAGCAGGGCCTCGTGTTCCTCCCCTGCGGCATTGAGATTCACCAGGGGTTCACGTGGGATCACCAGCACGTGCACCGGCGCCTGGGGGTTCACATCGCGGAAGGCCAGGCAGAGGTCGTCGGCGTGGACCTGATCGCAGGGGATCTCACCGCGCAGGATCCGCCCGAAGATCGTGTCGGCCGCGGGTGGGGTGCTGGAGGCCATGACGCCACAGGGCAGGACAGGGCGGGAACCGGTGAGGTGACCCTGGTTTCCGATCGATGTTGGCACGCTGCAACAGCGCCGCCCTGCTGGGACTGGAGGCGGCGCCGGTGGTGGTGGAGGTGGACATCGCCCCGGGCCTGCCGGCCCTGCAGCTGGTGGGCCTCTCCGACACCGCCGGCCGCGAATCCCGCGAGCGGGTGCGGGCGGCGCTGCGCAACAGCGGCTTCCGGCCCCCGCTCACCCGGGTGATCGTGAGCCTGGCTCCAGCCGACCTGCGCAAGGAGGGGCCCGCCTTCGATCTGCCGATCGCCCTGGGCGTGCTGCTGGCCAGCGGCCAGCTCGATCCCCAGCGGCTGATCGGCGTCTGGAGCACCGGCGAGCTGGGCCTCGATGGCACCCTGCGGCCTGGGCGCGGGACGCTGGCCCTGGCCCTGGCCGCCAGGCAGGCCGGCGCGCGGGCCCTGGTGGTGCCGGCCGCCAACGGCGCTGAGGCGTCCCTGGTGGAGGGGCTCACGGTATGGCCGGCCGAAACGCTGCAGCAGGTGGCCCAGCTGCTCTTGGATCCAGCCCTCGCCTGCCCCTGCCGGCCCGCCGCAGGTAAGCCGGTAGGAGCAGGCGAGGGGGCAGCGGCGGATCTGGCCGATGTGCGGGGGCAGCACCACGGCCGGCGGGCGCTGGAGATCGCCGCAGCCGGACACCATCACCTGCTGCTGGTGGGCCCTCCGGGCAGCGGCAAGACGATGCTGGCCCGCCGCCTGCCGGGACTGCTGCCACCGCTGCCGCCGGAGGAAGCACTCGAGCTCACCCAGGTGGTCTCCGTGGCAGGTCTGCTGAGCGGCGAGGCGGGCCTGATCCGCCAGCGGCCCTTCCGCGCCCCCCACCACAGCTGCACCGCCACGGCCCTGGTGGGAGGCGGGGCGTTGCCGCGGCCAGGTGAACTGTCGCTGGCCCATCACGGCGTGCTGTTTCTCGACGAGCTGGCTGAATTCCAGCGGGCCGTGCTCGATCAGCTGCGCGAGCCGCTGGAGGAGGGGGAGGTCTGGATCAGCCGCCAGCGCCAGCGAACCCGCTTCCCCTGCCGGATAGCGCTGGTGGCGGCCACCAATCCCTGCCCGTGCGGCTGGTTCGGCGATCCGCTGCGCAGCTGCCAATGCCCGGAAGGGGTGCGCCAGCGTTACTGGGCGCGCCTGTCGGGGCCACTGCTGGATCGGATCGATCTTCAGGTGGTGATGCGGCGCCTGGAGGCTGATGAGCTGGTGGGGCTTCCCGCCGCCAGCGGCGAGGGCGGCGGCCATAGCCCACCGCCCAGCAGCGGGGCGGTGGCGGAGCGGGTGCGGCAGGCGCGCGAACGGATGACGCGGCGAAACCCGGCAGGGCAAGCGAACAGCGCCTTGACGGGCGAGGCTCTTCGGCAGCATCTGGCGTTGTCGGCGGCGGCGCTGGAGCGCTGGCGCGGCGCGATCCGGCAGCGGCGGCTCTCGGCCCGTTCAGCCGAACGGCTGGTGCGGGTGGCGCGCACGATCGCTGATCTCGAAGCCAGCAACGAGGTGCAGGCCTCCCACCTGGCGGAAGCCCTCACCTATCGCTCCTTCGATCAGCTACAAACCGGCACCGACCAGCTGCTGAGTGGAGGCAAGCAGCAGGTCCGGGGAGACACGGGTTGAACCATGGGCAGTCGGGAAGCGCCGCGGACTACACGCTCAAGCGCAGGCAGCCAGGCGATCGGCTGGATGAGGCGGCGAGTCAGAGAGGAGCGGGCCAGCCGGTTCAGCGGGCCAACGGGCTGAACCCCTGCCCCCGCCGCGGGGCGGATGGGACGGAGACCGGATAGGACCTGCCGCCGAACGGACAACACACGGCTGACAAAGCCGGGCTGACGACACAGGGCTGAGGACGCGGGACCGACGAAGCCGGACCTACCGAGCCGATGGCCAGGTTTCCTGGAAACACGAAAACCCCACGGAACAGAGGTTCCGCAGGGTTGAGCCGGCGTGGTGCTGGGAATGCGGCAGTGAGCGTTCCGAGCGGTCGGCTGGATCAGCGGCGGCGGCGGCGCTGCTGGGCCTTGCGCTTGTACTTCTCGGTGGGGGTTTCGTGGTGACGCAGGCGCTTGAGGTCGGCAAAGATCCCTGCCTTGGACACCTGACGCTTGAACCGGCGCAGCGCCGATTCGATGCCTTCATTTTCGCCGACGGTGACCTGGGTCATGAACCACGCAGTGGGGCTGGAGATTGCTCAATGTAGCAACTGCCTCCGCCCTGGCTTCACCGAGTGCGCGGTGCTGAGGTTGGCGCCGGCGGAACCACCGGGGGCGGCGACAGGGGAACAGCGGTGCGCGTGGCACCGGTAGCGGGCGCTGAGCCGGTCGGTGCTGCAGCACCCGCTGGCGATGAGGGCCGCGGGACGGTGGTGCTGGGCGCTGTGGTGCTGGGCCCTGTGGAGGCAGGGGCCGTGGTACCGGGTGCCGTTGCACCGGGAACCGCCGTGCGTGGAGCGGTGGTGCTGGGGGTAGTGCTTCGAGGAGTGCTGCTGCCGGGGACCGCAGGCGCGGAAGTGGGGCGGGCGGCTGGGGTCGTGGGCTGTGGTGTTGTGGCCCCTGGTGTTCCACGGCCCGCAGGGGCGGGAGCGGTGCTGCCAGGAGCTGTGCCCCCTGGTGCACCCGATCCGGCCGGGGCGGCCGTTGTTTCGCCCGGCCAGTTATCGCGATAGATGTAGACGTGGCCGAGGGCACGGGTGCCGAAGTGACGGCGCTTCAGGCGCCACCCCGGCTCCGGTGTGAACTGAAGGAAGCCGGCGGCCTGGCCGTTGGTACGAGCCAGGATCATCTCGGGGCCGGTTTTGCCACGGTGCGGCGTGGCCAGCAGGATGTTGTCGTTGCCGCTGCGCACCACACTGATCCGATACACGGTGGCCAGATCGTTGTCACCCACCCGCAGCGAATAGCCGTTGGCGTCGATGTAGCGGGTGCAGATGCCGGTGAAGTCGAAGGTGCCCAGCAACGGATCGACGCGGGCCGGATTGGCGCCGGACACAGCGAAGCAGGGACGGCGGTTGGTGACCTGTTCATAGATGTTGAGCTGGGCGCGACTGCCGTCCCCGATCGGCGCGGCCACCAGCACGAAGCGCTCCTGCGCCACATCTCGGGCACCGAACAGCGCCCCTTGGGCATGGAGGGGTGCAAGGGACCCGCCCACCGCAACGACGCCGAGCGCGGACAGGAATGGCAGGGCGCGGATCGGCCGGAGATGTCGCATCGGAGGTGCCCAGCGGCAGGAGGTGCCGATGGTAGAAGTGAGGCCCGAGGGTGCCAGCCCCCCTTAGGCCGGCTTGTTGAGACGAATTGCGACCAGCAGGCTGAGGACCGTGCCGGGCAGGCAAGCCGCCAGGATCAGACGGGTGGTGGCGACCCCGAGATCTGGGTCGCCATAGGAGAGCTCAAACACCGAGCCTGTGGCGGCGATGCCCAGCAGGCAGGCGAGCGCCAGGAACACCCCGGCAAACGGTTTCATCGGCATTGGGCGTCAGCGCAGGGAGTGGACGGCGGCGCGCTCGAACCCGTGCTCCTTGAGCCCATCGTTGAGGCTCAGTTCATCGGTGACGCGGTCGACGAACAGCACTCCATGGAGATGGTCCATCTCATGGAGCAGGCAGCGGGCCAGCAGGCCATCGGCCTTGATCCGCCGGGGCCTGCCGTGCTCGTCACGGAAGCTCACCTCGGCGGTGGTGGGACGAACCACCTGCAGATACACGCCGGGAATGCTCAGGCAACCTTCTTCATAGGTGGTGAGCGAGCCGCTGGTGGCGCCAATCTCGGGGTTGATGAACACCTGGGGCGGGGTGGCCGGGTTCTCGGGATCGAGATCGATCACCACGAGCTGCTTGTGGACACCCACCTGGGGCGCGGCCAGGCCGATGCCATGGGCGGCATACATGCTGCGGAGCATGTCGCGGGCGAGATCCCGCACCGCTTCATCCACCTTGCTGATGCGTTTGGCCGGTTGGCGCAGCGCGGCATCGCCGAGGGTGTGAATGGTCAGCGGGGGGTGATCCAGCACCTCCTTGGAGACGTGAACCCCACGGCTGGTGAGCTCCGCCTGGCGGGCCATTTTGGCGAAGCTGCTGGCCAAGGCATCACCTGAAACGATGGGTGAATTCTAGAAGGTGCGTGTGGGGGGGAACTGGAGCCCGGCCGAGCCCGCAGCGTTGCCGGCCCGGGTGGCGGTGGAGGCGGCACCCACGGTGAAGGAGCCGCTGCTGCACGGACAGGAGCTGTTCTGGCTGGAGCAGCGGCCCCTGGAGCAGGGCCGCGTCACCCTGCTGTGGCGCCAGCGGCCCGGTGGCCCCAGCCAGGAGCTCACCCCCGCCCCCTGGAACCTGCGCAGCCGGGTGCACACCTATGGCGGCGGCGTGGTGGCGGTGGGAAGCGTGGCCGGCGGCACCACCGTGGTGTTCGTCAACGACGGCGACCGCTGCCTGTGGGCGCTGGAGTTGCCGGCGGAGGCCCCCGTGATGCCGGAGCCGTCCCTGCCGCAGCCGCCCTTGCCGGAGCCGAGGCGGCTCACCGCACCAGCGGCCCGGGCTTTCGCCGACGGCCTGATCGACGGCCCGCGCCGGCGCTGGATCGGCGTCATGGAGTGCGATGGCGTCGATCAACTGGTGGCCGTGCCGCTCGCGGGCGGAGAGCCCGTGTTCCTGCACCAGCCCACCGACTTCTGCGGCAACGCCGTGCTCAGCCCCCATGGCAGCCATCTGGCCTGGGTGGAATGGCAGCAGCCGTTCATGCCCTGGGACCGCAGTCAGCTGTGGCTGGGCCGCTTTGACGCCCGCGGGGTGCTGCACGACTGCCGGCCGCTGGCCGGGGGCGCCGCCACCGGGCCCACCGCCGCCGATGTGTCGGTGGTGCAACCGCTCTGGCTGCCGACTGGCGACCTGGTGGTGGCCACGGACCGCAGCGGCTGGTGGAACCTGGAGCGCCTGCCGGCGGCAGAGCGCCTGACGGCGGTGGAGCCCTCGGTGGCGGCCGGGCCGCTGCCCCTAACAGTGGCCTCCCCACCCCCCACCACTGCCTTGCACTGGCAGCCGCTGTTGCCGATGGAGGCGGAATTCGGTCTCCCGGCCTGGGTGTACGGGCGGCGCACCACGGGCTGGGATGGCCAGCAACTGGTGGCGGCGGTCTGCCGGGCCGGCCGCTGGGAACTCGGCACCATCGCTCTGCCGGAGCCAGGCGCCGCCGAGGGGCGCTGGCAGCCGCTCGCCCAGCCCTTTGACGCACTCGATGGCCTCAGTGCCGGCGGCGGCCGGGTGGTGGCCGTGGCCGCCGATGCCGTCACCCCACAGGGCCTGCTGGAGATCGATCTTCACCACGGCAGCTGGAGCCACACCCCGGCGGGTGGGGCCGGATCAGCAGGAGCGCCGGCGAGGACAACACCCCTGACGGCGGAAGCGATCAGCACCCCGCAGGCGCTCTGGTTCAAGGGGCACGGCGGCCTGCCCACCCACGCCTGGTACTACCCGCCGATCGGCGGCGCCCAGCCGCTGGCCCCCTTGCTTGTGAAGAGTCACAGCGGGCCCACCGCCATGGCCGGCACGGGGCTGAATCTGGCGGTTCAGTTCTGGACCAGCCGCGGCTGGGGCGTGGTGGACGTGAACTACGGCGGGTCCACGGGCTTCGGCAGGGCCTACCGCGATCGTCTCGCCGGCCAATGGGGTGTGGTGGACGTGAGCGACTGCGCCGCGGCGGCCACCGCGCTGGTGGCGGCGGGTGCGGCGAGCCCGGAGCGCCTCGCGATCGAGGGCGGCAGCGCCGGCGGATTCACCACCCTGGCGGCGCTCTGCTTCACCGACGTGTTCCGCGCCGGGGCCTGCCGCTACGGGGTGGCCGATCTGGCGGCGCTGGTGCGCAGCACCCATCGCTTCGAGGCCGGCTATCTCGAGGGCCTAGTGGGCCCGTGGCCGGCGGCCCAGGCGCTCTATGCGCAGCGCTCGCCGTTGCACCATGCCGGCCGGATGCGCTGCCCGGTGATCTTTTTCCAGGGCCTCGACGACGAGGTGGTGCCACCCGAGCAGACCGACGCCATGGCTGCGGCCCTCGCGGCCAACGGCCTGGCGGTGGAGGTGCGTCGGTTCGCCGGTGAAGGCCATGGCTTTCGCCGCCCGGAGGTGCGCATCGAGGTGCTGGAGGCCACCGAGGCCTTCTTTCGCCGGCAGTTCGGCCTGTGAGGCTTCCGGACGCTGTGGAATCGCTGCTGCGGGGCTGGCACTGGCCGTTGCTGGCGTTGGTGGTGCTGGTGGTGCTGCTGCTGCTGGGGCGCCTGATCGGCAACCGGCTCGGGATGAAGCGCTGGGGTCTGCCGGAGGCGCTGCTGGCCGGCGGCCTCGGGCTGCTGCTGGCCCCGGCAGGGCTGCTGCCGCTGGTGCCACAGCCGGTGATCGACCTCTGGAACCAGTTGCCGCTGCCACTGCTCACGCTGGTGTTCGCCAGCCTGCTGCTGGGCAAGCCGTTGCCAAAGCTGGGTGGGCTGTGGCGGCCGCTTTCCGGGCAGGTGCTGATGGCCCTCACGCTCGCCTTCGGCCAGTTCCTGGTGGGCGGGCTGGCGGTGCTGCTGGTGCTGCAGCCCCTGCTGGGCACGAGTCCGGTGATGGCGCTGCTGATCGAGGTGGCCTACGAGGGTGGGCATGGCTCGGCGGCGGCGATGGGCCCCACCTACGAGCGCCTGGGGCTGGAGGGCGGCCAGGCCTTGGGGCTGGCGATGGCCACGGTGGGGCTGCTGGCCTCCACCGTGGTCGGCGGGCTGGTGGTGGTGCTGGCGCGGGCACGGGGCTGGCTCAGCTTCGGCGCCGCGATCCCGTTGCAGGAGGCGATGGAGATCGTGGTGGAGCAGACCCCACCGCTGGAGGCGATCCCTGCCGACCAACCCCTTGAGGAAGGCACGTTGGAACTGCCGGCCTGGTGGCGGCAGGGGGCGGACTGGGCGGTGAACATGGCCCTAGCGGGCATCGCCGTGGCGATCGGCTGCGGTCTGCTGGCAGCACTCCGCTGGGGCGCCGATCGCAGCGGTGGGGTGTTCGCCATGGTGATCGACGCGCTGCCGGTGTTCCCGCTGGCGCTGGTGGGATCGCTGCTGGTGCGGCTGGCTTTGGAGAAAAGCGGCCAGGAGCGCTGGGTGTCCACACCGATCCAGAGCCAGACCGGCACGCTGGCGGCGGATCTGCTGATCACAGCGGCCACGGCCTGCCTCGACCTGCGGCTGCTGGCCGCCGACTGGCTGCCGCTGACGGTGCTGGCGCTGGCGGGCCTGCTCTGGAACCTGGCGGTGGTGCTGCTGCTGGCCCCGCGGATCCTGCCGGCCGACTGGTTTGAGCGAGCGATTCTGGAATTCGGCCAGGCCACCGGCGTGGCCGCCAGCGGCCTGTTGCTGCTGCGCATGGCCGACCCGGACGATCGCAGCGAAGCGGTGACGGCCTTTTCGATCAAGCAGTTGCTGCTGCAGCCCCTGCTGGCCGGCGGCGTGATCACCGTGGTGGCCCCGCTGGTGGTGGTGGGCTGGGGACTGCCGGCCTGGACCTCCCTCTGCCTGGTGCTTGTGCTGCTCTGGATCGCTCTGGGGCTCGTTCTGGCACAGCAGGCAAATACTGACTGACACGCGCGGCTTTGAGAGTGGCAATCAAGGCACCGGCCAAGAAAAATCCAGGCAATCAAGTCTGCAAGCAATGCTTGTAACCCAACAATGCTCGCGTCGGCCCTTCACGTTGCAGGCCAAGAGTTGACTGTAGTGATGCCAGCCTCTTCGAACGAATGCCCCTTTTTTCTTGCCATTATCAGCACTGATGGACACACCATTTGACCGAGAATGACCTGCCCAGAAACCTGGGACGCACCAAACGCAGATTGATCAAGGCGGCCAACGCGCTCAACTGGCAGCTGGTTTTGAGCAACCGCACGTAGATCCTCCCAAAGCCGAAAGACCACTTGATTGCACGAAAAGGATGTTCACCCTTTAGCAGGAAGTGAGACGGTTACAGGCAGGCGCCTACGACTTGGCGCAGCCAACCTGGATCATCCAATGGTCCATCCACAGCAATGGCAGGCCTCGCCACCTGCTTAGTCTCAGGAGAGCTCGGAAGGGGATGAACTTGCCCTCAAATCAGGACGATGTTCAATACCTTGCTTACCATCGCCGGTATCGGCAGCATCTGGCTTAGCTTGGCGCAACTCAGGCGCTGGCATGAGGTCATGAACATGAGCGACTGTGGTCTCCACCTCAATCCCGGGCGACTGGTCGCCCGATCAGTTGCTGAATGCATCCCCGCGGTCAACAAAATTGCTGGCGGAAACCAGCAATAGCGAAGTCATTGAGACAAAGCGTTGACACATAGTGGTTGACTGGTCGTCAGTGGAGCAATACTACGACGCCAATACAACGATACCGACGTCCGGGCGTCTCCTTTTGGGTTTCCGTGAGCAATTCTGCGTGTCTGCCCCCGCTTGCAAGAACGGGCGCACGCCTCAGTCGTCCAGGCCTAGTCGGGCCCAGATCACCCCGAGCTGGGCGCGGTGCAGATCGGTGGAGAAGCACATGTCCAGTTCGGCAGTGCTCAACACGCCTGTCACCTCGGGGTCGGCCAGCAGGTTGGCGCGAAAATTCCCGCCCTCGGTGTTCCAGGCGCTGTGGGCGTGGCGCTGCACCAGCTGATAGGCCTGCTCACGGCTGAGCCCATGCTCCACCAGTGCCAGCAGCACCCGTTGGCTGAACACAACGCCTCCATAGATGTGAAGATTGCGGGTCATGTTGTCGGGATAGACACCCAGCCCTTTGACTACCTCCGTCATTTCACGCAACATGAAATGCAGGGTGCAGGAACAATCCGGCAGCATCATTCGCTCCACAGAGCTATGACTGATGTCACGTTCATGCCAAAGCGCCACGTTTTCCAACGCCGCCACCGTGTAGCTCCTCAGCACGCGGGCCAGCCCGCTGATGCGTTCGCTGCGAATCGGGTTGCGCTTATGGGGCATCGCTGAACTGCCTTTCTGCCCCTTGGCGAAGTTCTCTTCCACCTCAAGCACATCAGTGCGCTGCAGATTCCTGATCTCGGTGCTGAAACGCTCCAGGGAAGCCCCCACCAGTGCCAGGGTCTGCACATACTCCGCATGGCGATCCCGGCTGATCACCTGCGTGCTGGCCGTATCCGGCTCCAGCCCCAGGCTGGCGCAGGCCAGAGCCTCCACCTGGGGATCAGTGTTGGCATAGGTGCCCATCGCCCCGCTCACCTGGCCCACGGACACCGTGGTCTCCAGCTGCTGCAGGCGCTGGCGGTTGCGCAGGCTTTCGGCCAGCCAACCCGCCACCTTGAAGCCGAAGGTGATCGGTTCGCCGTGGATGGCATGGGAGCGCCCGATCATCACGGTGTCCTTATGGGCGCACGCAAGCTGCCGCAGCGCTTCCACCAAGGCCTCCATCTCTTGCAGCAGCACGCGTACCGAGCGCTTCATCTGCAGGGCGAGCCCGGTATCAAGCACGTCCGAGCTGGTCATGCCCACGTGGATGTAGCGCCCCGCAGGCCCCACGTGCTCATTCACGTTGGTGAGAAAGGCGATCACGTCGTGACGCACCTCTGCCTCGATCTCCAGGATGCGCGGCACCTCAAAGCGGGCCTTGGCACGGATTTCGGCCATGGCCTCAGCGGGCACCCGGCCGAGGGTGCAGTTGGCTTCGCAGGCGGCCAGCTCCACATCCAGCCATCCCTGGAACTTGGCCTCTTCGCTCCACAGAGCGCCCATTTCGGGCAGGGTGTAACGCTCGATCAAGGCTCCACGGCGCAGGCACACCTGGCCAATCTATGGGGCAGTCCTCTGGCCTCCGTGCCGCAGCGTCCGGTGGCGCTTCAACACTCTTGCGGGCGCTGGCCAGCTGGTCCCGGCGTGGTTGGATGGCCTCAGATCCGCCAGGGATCCCAGTCGGATATACCCAGAGCCAAGGCGTCATGGGCAGAAAACAACGCCTTGATCTGCTGCTGGTCGAGCTGGGTCTGGTGACCAGCCGCCATCAGGCCCAGCAGCTGATCCGCGCCGGCCGGGTGCGGCTGCAGGGCCACGTGCTCGACAAGCCGGGGCAGGAAGTCGACAAGGAGCTGGTGCCTGAGCTCGAAGCCCCGCCCCGCTTTGTGTCCCGCGGCGGCGAGAAGCTGGCAGCGGCGCTCCAGGCTTTCCCGCTGGCATTGCGTGGCCGCATCTGCCTCGATGCAGGCATCTCCACAGGTGGTTTCACCGATTGCTTGCTGCAGAACGGTGCCGCCAGGGTCTACGGCATCGATGTGGGCTACGGACAGACCGCCTGGTCGCTGCGCAGCGATGAACGCGTGGTGCTGCGGGAGCGCACAAACCTGAGGCACCTCGATCCCGCCGACCTCTATCGACCGGCGGATCCCTGGCCCGACCTTGGTGTGGCGGATCTTTCCTTTATTGCGTTGGCGCGGGTGCTGCCCGCACTGCGCGGCTTGCTGCGCAGCGATGCGGCTGAAGCGGTGGTGCTGGTGAAACCCCAGTTCGAAGTGGGGCGTGAGCGGGTCGGCAAAGGTGGGGTGGTGCGCGATCCCCGCGCCCACGTGGATGCAATTTCAGCGGTGATTGCGGCGGCGCTCCCCTGTGGGTGGAGGGCAGCGGGGCTGGTGGCCTCGCCGCTCACGGGGCCCGCCGGCAATCACGAATACCTGCTCTGGCTTCGCCCTCAATCCCTCGGGAGCAGCGCTGCAGGGGACGAACCCCTCAGGAACACTGGGCTGATGGGAACTGCCGAGTGCTCACAAACGGGAGTGCTCTCAGAAGAGTGTGGTCACCCACAGCACCTAGAGCGCTCAGAACACGGAGAGCCAAGGATCAAGGCTGGGAATGCAGTGCCCGCTGAGCGTGCAAGGGCCGCCGAGATTGCAGAGCTCGCTGAGAGTGCAAAGCTGGCTGCGGGTGTCAATTCGGCTGCGAGTGGAAGGGAGGCTCAGCTTGTTTCCACGGCAGAGTCTCCAAACGCTGCTGAAGCGCCGCATGGCGGTGAACAGTCATCCGTTGATGAGCAATCACCCGACGCTGAGCGGACATCAGACGACTGGCTTACGCGCGATGGTGAGAGTTCTCAGATGAATGCTCCCTCAGATGATGCGATTGGCCAGCAAAGGGAACTCGCAGCGGCAGGTGGAACACTTGAGGCTGCCGCTATTGAAAGGATCGTGAAATCGACACTGCACTGAACTCAGTGCTTGCCCTTCATCGGTGCTGACCTGAAGGTGAGCTTCAGGTCAGCTGAATCCAACAGCTGAAGCGATGCTTCAGATTGCCGTGCTGTCGCGATCGCCGGTGCGAATCCGGATCACGGTGCCAATGGTGCTAATGAAGATCTTGCCATCGCCAATCTCTCCGGTGCGTGCGGCGTCCTGAATGGCGGTCACCACTGTGTCCACATTTTCGTCTTCAACCACCACTTCCAGCTTCAACTTCTGTAGGAACTCCACTGTGAACTCGGAGCCGCGGTAGCGCTCCACCTGGCCCTTCTGACGGCCAAAACCCCTGACCTCACTCACGGTCATGCCAACGATGCCCGCATTCACCAACGCAACTTTGACATCCTCGAGCTTGAAGGGACGGATGATGGCCTCAACTTTTTTCATGAATTCTCCTGAGATTTCAGAACGAAAAGGTTAGTTTGAAGATTGGATCGAGACAGGCAGGATAGGGGTGCGACAGACAAGCAACCCAGCGGCCCTGGCATCCTCGCAGAGCAGATCCGCAGAGGATCCGTCCACTTGGATTTGACCAGCGGCCAACAGCGACCAGTGCTCGATTTCGAAGTGGGTTTGCAACCACAACATACCGATGGCCGATTGAGGGCCCAGCCTGAAGCCCCCATCGCTGGTGGACGTAAGAGCGAGATCCATGAAAAGACCCTGCAACTCAGGCCATTAGGCCCGAGCCTGCAGGGCTCCGGTGTAGCAGTTGCTACGGGGAGATCCCCGTGTCAGCGTTCAGCCGGCGTTCACCTGGCGGGCGGCTTCGGCGCGCCTGTGGTGATAGGCATGGCCGCGGTAGTGAAGCTCAAGTGCTTCGTCGGGCTGGGTGGGCTCGTGACGCAGGGCCTCGCGGTAGTGAACGCCTCTATAGACGTGCTCAACGGGCTGGGCCGGGAGTTCAGCGTGTTGGGTGCCGTCGTAGGCGACGCCGCGGTAGACGAGTTGGGTCTTGGTCATGATGGATGGCCTCGAAGAGGGTGGGGATCACCAGCCCGCTGGCTGGTGCCGCTTCGTGGGAAGGAGCGTTGCTTCGCCTCGCGGTGGGGCTACTTCCGACAGGGGTGGAGAGCGGATCGCCCCTCACCTGGTCAACGGTTTGTCCTTCGATGCCTTTCTAGCAAGTTCGCGCTGTTCGTGACGAACATTTTCGTTTCATCTTCGTAAATCGTTGCGAACGGTCTGTCTTTGTAGCATTCCCCCACAACCCGCTCCCCCATGCCTGCAGGCCCTGTGCTCCCCTACCGGTGGGCCCGCGCTGCCTAAAGCAAAGCCGGGACAGGCCTTTCCCCAGCCCTGCTGCCGTGACCCTGCCCACCCCACCGGCCACCACCACTCCGCATTACGGCGAGCGGGTGATCGCCGAGTCCCAGTTGATCGGTTTTGACAATCCCCGGCCCGGTCGCGCCTACGAAGTGGCGATCGAGCTGCCCGAGTTCACCTGCAAGTGCCCCTTTTCCGGGTACCCCGACTTCGCTGTGCTGCGCCTGCTGTACCAGCCGGGCGCCAAGGTGCTGGAGCTCAAGGCGCTCAAGCTCTACGTCAACAGCTGGCGTGACCGCAGCATTTCCCATGAGGAAGTGGCCAACCGCATCCTTGACGACCTCGTGGCTGCCAGCGATCCGCTCTGGATGCAGCTGGAAGCCGATTTCAATCCCCGAGGCAATGTCCACACTGTGATCCGGGTCAGCCACGGAGTTCGGCTGCCCTGCTGACCCGACGGCTGGAAGCGCTGCTCTCATCCGGAGCCGGCCCTGAGGGCCAGCTCCTGGGCGTCCCCCGGCCCTGAGTTTCAGACCGTTTGCGGTTGCCCCTGCTCCTTGGCTTCGCCGGTGGAAGGGCGCAGCTGACGAATCTCCAGGAGCAAGGCAGGCAGCTCCCCGGCCAGCGCCGTGAGATTGCGGTTGCAGAGGCCACCCACGTGCAGCTGATCGTGTGCCGGGTCGGAGATGCCCCAAAGCTGGCGTGTGGCGATCAGGCTCAGCGCGCCGCCGGCGAGGGCAATCGCAAAACCGCCGTAGACCAGTGGCACACCTGGATCTTTCTTGAGCAACAGGCCGCTTGCAGGCATCACCTCGGCCACGCGCAGGGATAACCCGTTGATGTCGATCGGAGCGCCGCCGGGGCTCAGCCGGCCGATGGGTTGAGCGTTAGCTGCGTAAACCTCCACGGGGCCCTGCTCGCTGCTGAGGGTGAGCAGGACCGGTTCGCTGCCATCCGGGCGGGTCGGGACGGCCAGGCCCCAGACCTGCTCGCCCAGTTCGGGCAGTGCGCGCAGCGGAAATTGCAGCAGGGGGCTGCGACCCAGCTGAATCGTGATCGCCGCCAGTGACCAGTCGGCCTGATAGACGGTCATGCCCCGAAAGCGCAGCGGGTGGTTGACGCTGATCTCGGTTTCTTCCACAGGCGCCCCGGTGGAATCCAGCAGCTTGAGCTGGGAGCGGAACTGCTCCGGGCGGCCGACCGAATCACGATCAATCTCGAAATGCTCGAGCGCCACGGTCAGCTGGTTATCCCCTCTGGAGTTGAGCAGCTCGAGCTCGCGGCCAGGCGCCAGATAGCGCTCCAGCCGCTGGCCCGCCAGTGCGCCCCAGGCCGAACCCACCATCAGCACCACCAAGCCGGCGTGCACCAGAAGGGGCCCCACCCGGCCCAGCACCCCTTTGCGGGCGGCCAGGCGACCGTTGGCCGCCTGCAACTGCCAGCCCTTGGTGTGCAACAGGTGTTGCAGGTTCTGCAGGTCGGTGTCCGGGTCTGCGCTGGGGATGGTTTCCGCCAGGCTGAGCTTGCTGAGCTGCCGCGGGGAGTGATAGTCAACCCAGCGCAGCGCTGCCTGCAGGGCGGGCCATTGTCTCCGCCAACTGCACAGCACAAGCGAGAGGCCCAGCAAGGCCAGGAGAGCGAGGAACCAGCTGCTGGCGTAGACGTGGTCGAGCTGCAGCTTCAGGATCCAGTCGCCGGTGACCACGCCCAACCAGGGCTTGCGGTCGTAGAGCTGGTGATAGGCCTCACTGGCCTCACGCTGGGGAATCAGCGTGCCGATGGCGCTGGTGGCGGCGATCACCAGCAGCAGCCCGATGGCGAGGCGAAGGTCGGAGAGCCACGCGAGCAGTCGCCGCCAGGTCGGTGTGCGGGTTTGAACGGGAGAAGGAGTCACGAGAGCTGCGCCAACAATGCCAGTCCACCGCTGGTGATCAACACCACGCCGCTGATCGGAGGCACCCAACGGCTGAGCGCGCGCAGCGCCAGCAGGCGCTGCATTGAGGCGGCGGCACTGCCGGCCAGCACCAACGGGAGCACCTGGCCGGCACCAAAACAGGTGAGCAGCACCATCCCCACCAACGGACGGCCCTGCTGGGCCATCCAGCCCAGCAACACCGCCAACACAGGGGTGGTGCAGGGGCTGGCCGCCAGACCAAAGGCCGCACCGGCCGCCACCGGGCCAAGCGGCGCCGGGACGCGCCCGCGCCAACGTTCCGGGTCAGGACCAGCCGGCAGGGGAAGGCGCAGCAGGCCCAGCAGGTTGAGCCCCATCACCACCGCGAGCACAGCCACCACGGTGGGGATGAAGCCTGGCACCTGCCCATAGAGACGCCCCAAAACGGCACTAGCGAGACCCAGCATCACGAGGGAGAGCACGATCCCCCCGGCAAAGCAGGCACTCAGCAGCCATGGCTTGGAGGTTTTGCTTGAAAACCCCGCCATGTAGGCGACCGTGACCGGCAGCAACGAAAGGGAGCAGGGCCCCAGGCTTGTGAGCAAACCAGCGGCGAAGATCAGAACCAGGGTGGAAGGGCCTGGTGTGTTGAGCGAACCGATGATCAGATCCTCCGCCCAGCGGGCCAGATCTGCGACTTGGAACCCCACCGCATCCATCCGCTTGCTGGCAAGGCCAGGGGGTTGGCCTGGCACTGATAAGGATGGTCAGCCTATCGGGGCATGGTGGGCCAGGTCGCCAGCCGACCGGTCCGTCCCCTGGCGTCGCCGCCGGCCAGTGGGTTGGTCCAAGCCGGCTGATTCCAGGGAACAGCGGATCAACAATCCGGCTGTCAACAAGCTGGCCAGCAGTGAGTTGCCGCCGTAGCTGATCATTGGCAACGGCAGGCCGGTGGTGGGCATCGAGCCACTGGCCACGGCGATGTTGAGGATGGATTGACCGACCAGCAAGGTGGTGGCACCAATCGCCACGAGGCGCTGCTGGTTGCTGCGGCAGCCCAGGGCCACCCTCAGCCCCACGAAGCCGAACAGCAACAGGAACAGCAGCATCACCACCGACCCCACATAGCCGAATTCCTCAGCAAAGACGGCGAAGATGAAATCGGTGGACTGGATCGGAAGGTATTGGAGCTTCTGGGTGGAGAGACCGAATCCTTCGCCGAGAACACCGCCAGAGCCGATGGCCAGCAGGCTCTGCACCAATTGATAGCCATCGCCTTGAGCATCCCGCCAGGGGTCCAGGAACGACACCACGCGGACTCGCTGGTACTCGTTGATCAGGATGCTCGCTACACCCGTGATGCCGCCGGCTGCTGCGGTGGCCAGCAATCCCAGCAACGGAAGCCCCGCCGCCAAGGCCATCAGCCAGAGCAACAACCCAGTGAGTGCCGCGGTGCTGAGGTTGGGCTGCCGAAGGATCAGGAACAGAATCACGCTGAAAATGCCCAGCCAGAACATCTTCTGGTCGTTGCCGATGCGGCTCCAGTGAGCGAAGAGTGAGGCCCCCTGCAGCACGATGAACGGTTTGATCAGTTCAGATGGCTGGATCTGAACGGGACCCAACACCAACCATCGACTAGCCCCATTGACGGTGCTGCCCGCCACCAGCGTGGCGAAAATCAACACACCACCGATCAGTACGGCCGGGGCAGCCAGCCTCAACCAGCGTCTCAGCTGGGTGCGAATCGACAACCAGAGCAGAACCCAGCTCGCCAGCATCCACAGTGCCTGGCGTTTGAGGTAGAAGGCCGGGTCGCCCATCTCACGCTCCGCCACCCACCAACTGGCAGACGACAGGATCACCAGGCCCGCCAGGCTCCAGATCGCCACCATGCCGAGCAGCAGACGGGCTTCGGCAGGCCACTGTTCCCAGGTGAAACCAGCGGTTCGCTGGGTCCCCTCCTTGGATCCCGCCGCATGGGCGCCAGACCTAGCGCGAGGTGTCAGAGAACCTGGCACGGGTGGAAAGGGAAAACCATTCCCTATTCAGCCGTGTCGCTGCGACTTTTTCAGTGCAACAGGGACAAAAAAAAGCCCGGCTGGGCCGGGACGTGACGGTAATGATCAGTGAAGACCACTACAGATGAAGCAAAACTCAGGCTTAGTTGCCGACGTTGACCTGACGACGGCCGGTAGCCAGTTCGACTTTGAGGATCTTGCCTCCCTGCTTCATGATTCGCTGTTGTTCAGCAAACCAGCTTTCATACGGCACCCACTTGGTGAAGAAAGTGTTTTGCAACTCCCTCTGACTCCGCACCTTTTCTGGGCATGGAATGCAGGCCGTGATTTTGAACAGACGCATGAAGAAGCCCTCGCTGAGTTCCTTGGGAGGTGATCAGTTGCCCAGGCCGGAACTGATGTAGTCGAGGTAGGTGCCGAGCTCGCGACCGGCATCAGCGCCGACCAGAGAAGCTGCCGTTTCCTTCATCGCCTGGATCGACTGCACCGTGGCACCGATGGGCACACCCAGAGAGTTGTAAGTCTCCTTCAGGCCGTTGAGGACACGCTCATCAAGGATGGAGGTGTCACCAGCCAGCATGGCGTAGGTGGCGTAACGGAGGTAGTAGTCGAGATCGCGGATGCAAGCGGCGTACCTCCGAGTGGTGTACATGTTGCCGCCCGGACGGGTGATGTCCGAATACAGCAGCGTCTTGGCCACAGCTTCTTTGATGATCGCTGAGGCGTTGGCGCTGATGGTGGCAGCAGCCCTCACACGCAGTTCGCCACTGGCGAAATACTGCTCAAGGCGTCCGATGGAGGAATCGTCCAGGTAAAGGCCCTGAACGTCGGACTGATTGATGACGTTGGTGATCGCGTCTTGCATGTGTCCGGGGAAGAGGCGGTGGGCAGGGGGTGTGGCGAACGCTCAGGAAAGGGCGCCGATGACGTAGTCGAAGTAGAAGCCAGCTTCTTCGGCATCGGCTCCCGTGAGAATTCCGAGAGAGGCGTTCTTGAGCTCCCGCACGGCTTCGGCCATGGCCTCAAGCGGTGTGCCCAGTGCCTTGTACATCTCGCGGGCACCGATGATGCCGATCTCTTCGATGGGCGTCACGTCTCCCGCGACCATTCCGTAGGTCACGAGACGGAGGTAGTAGTCGATGTCCCGAAGACAGGTGGCTGTCATCTCTTCTCCGTAGGCGTTGCCGCCCGGGGAGATGATGTCGGGACGCTTTTGAAAGAGGGCGCCGCCGGCCTGCTTCACAATGCGCTCGCGGCTCTCGCTCAAGACCTGAGCCACCCGCAGACGGCGCTGCCCGCCGGCTACGAAAGACTTGATCTGGTCGAGTTCGCCAGGGCTGAGATAGCGGGCTTCGGCGTCCGCGTTGATGATCGAGTTGGAGACGATGCTCATGCAGTTCTGCCTCGAAACAAGCGGTCGCCGTTATGGAGACCGATATCCGGTGGGTAAGGGATGCCCCCCTGACCTGCGACGTCCGATGGCTTTGAGGGCCAGAGCGAATGGTGTTGCAAGCGTGGGCTGACGATCGTGCTTGCCGATCGCCGAATCATTCTGCGGCAAGACCCACCGCAGGCCTGGGCCCGGTAACAGTTCTTCACGGCGAGCGAACCGCGAAATCCCAGGTGGGGCAACGATTTTCGCCGATCCATCACGCCGTGTTCCTGGGGGTCATTGTCAGGAAACTCCATGGAAAACATTGGCTGCCGTTGGACGTTGATCGCCCAACTTGTCAGGATCATGCGAGGTCTCCCCTGAACTTTGACCAAGGTTTCACTTCGATCTGCGCACTTGGTTGGGCCAGATTGATACCCAAGCACAAAAAACCTCCTGGATTGAGATCCAGGAGGTGCAGGGTGGCGCAGATGAGATTGAATCAGTGTCTGGGCTTGATGCTCAGATGGCGCCCCGGGTGGGTGGGGTGAGTCCGGCGTTGCCGGCGTAGAGCGCAGCGGTTCGGTTCACAGTGGGCAATGGGATGCCGTCCTCGGTGTTGAGGCCCCAGAGATAAGGAACAGTGTCGCGGCCGAAGCGGGCGGCATACTCCTCACTGGTGAGCAGAGCGCTCAGGGCGGTCGTCTGGCCCTGCTTGCCGCGCACGGCCAGGAAATCGCTCACCTCTTTGGGTTGACCGGCCCGCCCCATCAGGGCGAGATAGGCCGCAGAGGCGGCGCGAAGCGGGGCCATGCGGTTGAGGCGCTGCTGGAACAGGTCACTGGACGCGACGATCCCGACAAACTCGGACAGGGAGATCTGCCCATCACGCAATTGGGATTCGGCGTCACCGAGCCGTTCAGCTGCCAATGGCATGCGATTCAGCAGTTGCCGGTAGGTGGCTGCAATCACAGCCTGAAGTGAAGACTCGCTGGCTCCGGGCCGCCAGGTGATCGGCGCGCCGATGCCACGTCGGCGGCTGAAGCCCTGAGGACGGGCACCCTGGAGGGCGTTCGCCATCGCGGCCTGGGGTTCGCGAACCTGAGTGAAGCTGGCGCCATTGCCGCTCAGGCGGGCAGACCAGCCCCCCACCGGCGGAGAAGAAAGCTGGCGCGTGGTCTGGGCGGGAGCGGGTGACCAGGCAGGAGCCGCGTAGCCAAAGCGCTGACGTGCAGCACTCCAGCGCCGGGTGGGCTCCGGCGGCTGCTTGATGCTCTGGGGTCCCTCCACCGAAGGACGGGCAGCAGGCTGCTCGCCATCGGCGATCTTGGGGCTCCAGCCGCCCACAACGCGCTGCAGGCGACGGTCTGGCAGGTTGCGTTGGGTGAGGTCGCCGCTACCGCGGAACGACTCGTTACGGGCAGTTTCGGGGCGGCGCACAGGGGTGAGCTCCACAACCGCTGCCGCGTTGTAAGGCACCTTCAGCTTCGGCACCCGACGGGCGTTGAGATCGGCCGGCGTGACAAACCGCTCGTAGGGAACGGTGTCCTCACCGAAGGACTGGCTGTATTCGGCGCTTTCAAGGATCGCGTCGATGACGCCGTAGAAGCCCTTGCGAGCGGCTGTGTCGAAGTAGCTGTTGATCTCCCAGCGGCCGAAGGTAGGCCGGCCGAGCAGACGTCGATGGATCACCTCAATCGCTTTGGTGATGTACAGACCCGACCAGTAGCGGCGGCGGAAGGGATTCGAACGCGCCACCAGGCGAATGAACTCCCTCAGGGAGATGTCACCGTTCTCCAGCTTGATCTCTTCGACAGTGAGTCGTTCGCCCTGGTAGCCAGCGGTGCCGAGCACCTGGACGTAGACGGCACGAATCACCGCCTGGGTGCTGGATTCGGTGCCACGAATGCTGGGTTCTCCACCTCGGCGGGGCACGGAGGCGCCACCGGTGGAAATCTGCTGGAGGCGAACCACCTTCGGCCCCACCCGTCGCGGAGTGGACGCGCGGAATTGGGGGCTGTCCATCTGACCCGGCTGCTTCATGCCGTTGCCCACCAGGATGCGGCGGGTGTCGTAGCCGAAGGGCGCTGGCCGGGTGGCCACCGAGGCCGTGGACGACGGAAAGATTGCCCCGTACGTGAGGCCCAGAGGGTCGTTGCCGCCGCCGTAGACGTGCTGGTCGGGCAGAGGCTGCCTGTAAGCGGCGTAGAGGGTGATGTATTGAGGCGCGCCTTCGAACGGGGCGCTGAACCGGAAGAGTTTGCGGTTGGAACCCCAGCCGGCACTCTCCTGAGCTTCTTCACCGAGATCGCGCAGGTAAGGAACCGTTTCCTCCCCGAACACCTGGGCGTACTCCATGGAATTGATCAGGGAGTCGACCAGGCCGGCCAGGCCCTGGGCGCTGACAATCGCGAAGTAGCGGCGGAACTCCTCAATCGAACTGACACCGCGTCCGAGGAAATGACGGAAGGCCAGCTCCACCACCCGGCTGTTGGAGAATCTGCCGTAAAACTGGCGGCGGTATTCCTTGCTGCGACCGAGGGCGCGGATGAAATCGCGCATCGCCAGCTGGCCCTGTCGCAGCTGGGTGTCTTCCACCGGGCACACCACCTGGGAGTAGCCCTTGACGATGTCGCGTTCGAAGACCTGGCGATAGGCGGCCCGGATCACCTCGGCCTTCTCACGCCCGGAGAGGCCTGGCTTCATCACGAAGCGCTGGGGGGATTCGGCTGCGAGGGCGTAGATCGCCGGCAGCTGCAGGCCCTGGTTCTCAGGGCTGCCGAGGCGCTGGCGCGGTGAAGGCGTGGGAACGTCCAGTTCCTTGAGCAGGACGTTGAAGCAGTCGATCACCAGCTGACGGGCCTCTGATTCCTGCCGGAAAAGATTGGCCGCTGCTGCTCGCATTTCCTGCAGCGCCACATTGGTGGCGGCCAGGGAACAGGCTTTCTCCAGGACGTCGCGGAGGCCCCGGGTGTTCACCGCCAGGATGCTGGGATCGCCCGCCACGACGGCGTATCCCACGTAGCGCAGGAACCAGCCCATGTCCCGGAGGGACTTGCGCATCCGCTCAGTGCCGTAGCGAGCCACGCTGATCGGCGTGAAGCCCGTGGGCAGCACCACCCGTACGTCGGCGTCGGCTTGCAGACCCTCGAGCACCCGCCCGAGCAGGCCACTTCCGCCGGTTCCCTGGGCGAAGGTGCGCACCGAACGGCTGAAGGCGGCCTGGTCGGCGGCAAGTACGGCCTCTTCAGGCACGGTGACCGCAAAGGGCGTCAGCGGCTCATCGAGATAGGAGAGCGGTGTGCCGCCGGCGAAGATGCGGTTGGCCGCCTTGGCGACGATGGCATCCGCATTGGCCGAGAGTCTGCGGGCCGCTTCCATGCGGGTGGCGCCGCTCTGAAAGAAGGTGAGGAGCGTGTCGAGCTCCCCCTTTTCGGGAAAGCGATCCTGCTGCTCCGCCTGACGGACGCTGGAGAGCGGCAGGGTGTCGTAGCGCTGAGGGCTGACCCTGTTGCTGCCGCTGCTGGCGGTCACGGTCATGGAGAGGGGCGTGTACCAGGCCTGGCCAGGGTACGGCTCAGCTTCCGGCCCTTTTGAACGCCATAGACAAATGTTTGCAGCCCTGAGGGCACGAGGGGCACAGGCTGGGCCCGGCCATGAAAAGCTCGCCTTTCCCCTTCTCCGTTCCTTTGCCTGTGTCCGAGCCAGTCGCCGATGCCGCCACACCGGCGGTGCGCTCCTTCTACGACCGCTTCCCTTATCCCGGCGATCCCCTGCAGGACGGCCCCCCGCCCGGGTACAACTGGCGCTGGTGCTACCCCTGCGTGGTGAGCGCCTGCACGGGGATGCTCCCGGAACAGGCGGAGCCCTTGCGCCTGCTTGATGCCGGCTGCGGTACGGGCGTGAGCACCGACTATCTCGCCCATCTCAACCCTGGGGCCGAGATCCTCGCGGTGGACATCAGCCCTGGCACGCTGGAGGTGGCCCGCCGGCGGTTGGAGCGCTCGGGCGGCACCAGGGTGGCCGGCTCCTTGCGGATCGAGCAACGCAGCCTGCTGGACCTCCAGGGCGAAGGCCCCTTCGACCTGATCAATTCCGTGGGAGTGCTGCACCACCTGCGGCAACCGGAAGCTGGCCTGAAGGCCCTGGCAGCGTTGCTGCGCCCAGGCGGACTCCTGCACCTTTTCCTCTATGCCGATGGAGGGCGCTGGGAGATTCACCGTGTTCAGGCCGCCCTCTCTCTGATGGGGGTCAATGGCGATGGCGAAGGACTGCGCCTGGGGCGCCAGCTGTTCGATGCTCTGCCGCCAGCCAACCGCCTGCGTCTCCACCATGAGCAGCGTTGGGCGCTCGATACGGCGGCCGACGTCAACTTCGCGGACATGTATCTCCACCCGCAGGAGACCAGTTACGACATCAAACGTCTGTTCGATTTCGTCGATCAGGCCGACCTGAGTTTCGCTGGCTTCTCCAATCCCCAGGTCTGGGATCCGGCCCGGCTGTTGTCAGGAGAACTGCTCGAACGCGCTCGTGCCCTGCCCGAGCGGGAGCGTTGGGCGTTGGTGGAGGCCCTCGACCCGGACATCAGCCATTTCGAGTTCTTCCTCAGCCGTGGCGAGCTGGCCAGGCAGACCTGGGAGGACGACTCCACGCTGCTGGCTGCGCACGGCTGCCGCAACCCCTGCCTCTGGGGCTGGCCCGGTGCCAGCCTGCTGGACCCCGATCTGCGGCCACGCGATCTCACCCCGGATGCCGTGGAGCTGCTCACTCAGATCGAGCAGGCGCCACCGGGCACAGCGCTCAGGGCACTGCCGCTCGACTGGGAGCCCGCCCGCATCGCCGGTACTGCCCGCTGGCTCTGGCAGCACCGTTTGCTGTTGCTGAGCGCACCAGTGCCAGCCTGAAACGTCAAGGGAGCTGTGCGGGCTCCGTGATAGATTCCGGCCGCCTTTCCAATGGATTTGGAGCGTTTGCAGGCTCTTCCCGACGCGTCCAAGATCACATCCGGCATGCCTGCCGGGGGTGTTTCGGGCGGCTCCCGTCAGGCCCTGAGCCTCGAGCCCACCACAGACGTTTTTCCTCCTCAGGAAATCAATGATCTGCGGGCAGCGCTTCTGCGCGATCTCTCCGGGCGTTCCTCGGAAGTTCCGCTTCTGATCCAACCGGTTCAACCTGACGCAACGCTCCCAACCGAGGCCCCGCTGGCCAACGGTATGGACGACTACGCCAGGTTGCAGCGCCGCATTCAGCTGGCCACGCTGATTCTTTCCGCGTTTGCCGTTGTTCTTGCTGCCCTCCTGTTCGATCGTTCCACGGCTTTGAGCCTCGCTGTAGGCGCACTGGCCGGCATGCTCTACATGCGGATGCTTGCCCGCAGTGTCGCTCGCATCGGCGGCGACAAACGCGCGGTCGGCAAGTCCCAGTTGCTTGTGCCGATCGTGCTTGTGCTGGCAGCCTCCCGGTTGCCATATCTGGAGATCGTGCCTTCGCTTGTTGGATTTCTTCTCTACAAGCCGGCCTTGATTCTTCAGGCTCTCACCGACCGCTGATTCCCGGCCACCGTCCCGTCGATCCGGGCCTCCTGTCCTTTCTCGTCGCTTCTGCGTCACCCCAGCACACCGATGGCACCGTTGTCTCTCTTGCTGCCCCTGGCCGAACTGGAGGTTGGAAAACACCTCTACTGGAAGATTGGTGGTCTGGTGATCCACGGTCAGGTGTTCATCAGTTCCTGGGTTGTGATCGGCGCCCTGCTGGCACTGGTCGTGGTGGGCACCCGCAAGCTGGAGAGAGATCCCAGGGGTGTTCAGAACCTGCTGGAGTTCCTCTGGTCCTACGTCCGTGATCTGGCTCGTGAGCAGATCGGCGAAAAGGCCTACCGCGATTGGTTGCCGTTCATCGGCACCCTGTTTCTGTTCATCTTCGTCAGCAACTGGGGCGGCGCCCTGGTTCCCTGGAAGTTGATCCACCTTCCGAGTGGAGAGCTCGGTGCGCCCACCGCCGACATCAACACAACCATCGCCTTGGCGCTGCTTGTTTCTCTCGCCTATTTCTACGCAGGTCTCAGCCGGAAAGGTTTCCGGTATTTCGAGTACTACGTGGAGCCCACTCCGATCATGCTTCCGTTCAAGATCGTTGAGGATTTCACCAAGCCTCTCTCCCTTTCTTTCCGTCTGTTCGGCAACATTCTTGCTGACGAACTTGTGGTGGCCGTTCTGGCCTTCCTGGTGCCCCTGATTGTGCCGCTGCCTGCCATGTTTCTTGGCCTGTTCACCAGCGCCATTCAGGCCCTGATCTTCGCCACCCTTGCTGCCTACTACATCGGCGAGGCTGTTCACGAAGAAGCTCACTGAACCTCTGCCGCCCAGGCACGTCCCAGCGATCTGCTAAACCTCCTGCGCGTAGGTCCGGCCATTGCCGGGCCCATCTCCGATCCGGGGATGTCCCAAGCGCCAGGTCCAACCCGCGCTTCACCGGCGCCTTCCATCCCCCCCGTTCCAAAATGGATTCCATCACTTCCGCCGCCTCCGTCGTGGCTGCCGGTCTTGCCGTCGGCCTCGGCGCCATCGGCCCCGGCATCGGTCAGGGCACCGCTGCCGGCGGCGCTGTTGAGGGCATCGCCCGCCAGCCCGAAGCCGAAGGCAAGATCCGCGGCACCCTGCTGCTGTCGCTGGCCTTCATGGAAGCTCTGACCATCTACGGCCTTGTTGTGGCCCTGGTGCTCCTGTTCGCGAACCCTTTCGCAGGCTGATCGCCGTCCGTCGGGATCGGGAGACCAGCCCATTCATTTGGTGCGGCCCCGATCCAGACCCTGGCTTCGTTTGAACCGTCCAGACCCATCTGCCGTGCTTTGCACGGCAGCCGTACCTGATCCTTCCAGCGTCCCTGCCCCATGACCAGCTGGCTTCTGCTCGCCGCAGCCGGTGCTCCAGAGGGAGGTCTCTTCGACCTCGATGCCACCCTGCCGCTCATGGCGGTGCAGGTGGTGCTCCTCACCTACGTTCTCAACCTGCTGTTCTTCCGGCCAATTGGTCGCACGGTTGAAGAGCGCGACAGCTACATCACTCTGAGCCGTGCGGATGCCAAGCAGAAGCTTGCACAAGCCGAGCGCCTCGCCGCCGATCTCACCGCCCAGCTGAAGGACGCTCGACAGAAGTCCCAGACGCTGATCGTGGAAGCCGAGGAGGAGATGGACCGGCTGTATCGCTCGGCTCTTGCTGCTGCACAGGCCGATGTCAACGCCAGCATGGAAAGCGCACGCCGCACCATCGAGGCTGAACGTCAGAAGGCCATGGAGCACCTTGAAGGCGAATCCGATCTTCTCAGCGAACTGATCGTCAACCGTCTGCTGGCTGCGAAATGACCCCTTCCCTCTTTCTGATGGCGCCCCATTCCCCGCTGTTCGCCAGCGAGGGACATTTCGGGCTCAATCTCAATCTTTTCGAAACCAACGTCATCAACCTGGCGATCGTGATCGCCGCGCTGGTGTGGTTTCTGCCCAAGGTTCTCGGCAGCGCTTTGGAGCGAAGGCGCGAAGTGATCCTGAGCGATCTCCAGGACGCCGAGGAGCGGCTTGGCGCAGCCACAGCCGCCCTTGCCACTGCCCAGAAGGATCTGGCCGAGGCTCAGATCAAGGCGGATCAGATCAGGGCCGACGGCAAAGTGCGCGCTGAGTCCATCCGGCTCGAAAGCGAGCGTCGCACGGTGGAAGCCATGGCGCTGCTGAAACAGGGCTCAAGCAACGATCTTCAATCAGAAGCCGACAGGGTGAGCGAAAAGCTCCGCCGCGAGGCGGCCAGGCTGGCGGTTGAAAAGGCTCTTGCAGCTCTCCCCTCTAAGCTCGATGCCGGTGCCCAGCTCGCACTGATCGACCGTTCCATCGAATCGCTGGGTGAAGTCTGATGCCCTTGCTCAATACCATCGCTTCGCCCTACGCCGAAGCCCTTCTCCAGATCACCGATCAATCCGGTGAGAGTGAACTCGTTGCCGAGCAGGCCAAGCAGTTGCTTGATCTCTGGCACCAATCCGCTGAGTTGCGCCAATCCTTCGTTTCCCCTGTGATTGAGCCGGAAACGAAGAAAGCCATTGTGGTGGCCCTCTTCCAGGATCAGCTCACTCCGTCGTTCCTGAACCTCCTCAAGCTCCTCGCTGATCGTCAGAGGATCTCAATCCTTGATTCGATCCTGGAGCGCTTCCTCACACTCTTCCGTGAGCAGCGCCACATCGCTCTGGCCAGCGTGGTTTCCGCCACGCCTTTGAGCGACGAGCAGCAACAGGCCCTGCGCACCAAGGTGCAGGCGCTGGCTGGTACCGAAAACGTCGAGTTCAAGCTCGACGTCGATCCCTCGTTGATTGGCGGGCTGATCGTCAGATTCGGATCCAAGGTGATCGACGCCAGCCTCTCCGGCCAGGTCCGGAGGCTTGGACTGGCGCTCGCCAAGAGCGGCTGAACCCCAAGGTTCCCGGCTTTCTCCTTCTTCCCCTCCCCTCCTTTCCTTCCATCGCCTCCCCGCGCGGGGAACTGAACCCATGGTTTCCATCCGTCCCGACGAGATCAGCGCCATCCTCAAGCAGCAGATCGAGGACTACGACAAGTCCGTATCGGTCAGCAACGTCGGCACGGTGCTCCAGGTGGGCGACGGCATCGCCAGGGTCTATGGCCTTGAGCAGGTGATGGCTGGCGAACTGCTCGAGTTCGAAGACGGCACCGAGGGCATTGCTCTCAATCTGGAAGACGACAACGTCGGCGTGGTGCTGATGGGCGAAGGCATCAGCATTCAGGAAGGCAGCACGGTCAAAGCCACCGGACGCATCGCTGAAGTGCCGGTGGGCGACGCCATGCTCGGCCGGGTTGTGGATCCGCTGGCCCGGCCCATCGACGGCAAAGGTGAGATTGCCACCTCGGAAACCCGCCTGATCGAATCGCCCGCACCTGGAATCATCCAGCGCAAGTCGGTGCATGAGCCGATGCAGACGGGCATCACCGCGATCGACGCCATGATTCCGATCGGCCGCGGCCAGCGCGAACTGATCATCGGTGACCGCCAGACCGGCAAGACGGCCATCGCCATCGACACCATCCTCAACCAGAAGGGTGAGGGTGTTGTTTGCGTCTATGTGGCGATCGGCCAGAAGCAGGCTTCAGTGGCCAACGTCATTGATGTGCTGCGTGAGAAGGGAGCCCTCGATTACACGATCGTTGTGGCAGCCTGTGCCTCCGAGCCGGCGGCCCTTCAGTACCTCGCCCCTTATGCCGGCGCGGCTATTGCTGAGTACTTCATGTACAAAGGCCAGGCCACCCTGGTGATCTACGACGACCTCACCAAGCAGGCCCAGGCTTACCGCCAGATGTCCCTGCTGCTGCGCCGCCCGCCCGGCCGTGAGGCCTACCCCGGCGACGTCTTCTATTGCCACAGCCGTCTGCTTGAGCGGGCCGCCAAGCTGTCCGATGCCATGGGCAAAGGCAGCATGACAGCCCTGCCCATCATCGAAACCCAGGCTGGAGACGTTTCCGCCTACATCCCCACCAACGTGATCTCGATCACGGATGGCCAGATCTTCCTCACGTCCGACCTCTTCAACTCCGGCCTGCGGCCCGCCATCAACGTGGGCATTTCGGTGAGCCGCGTGGGCGGTGCAGCTCAGACCAAGGCCATCAAGAAGATCGCCGGCACCCTCAAACTGGAACTGGCCCAGTTCGACGAACTCGCTGCCTTCTCCCAGTTCGCTTCTGACCTGGATGCCGCCACACAGAAGCAGCTTGGCCGGGGCAAGCGCCTGCGTGAACTGCTCAAACAGCCCCAGTACAGCCCGCTGATTCTGGCCGAACAGGTGGCCGTGGTCTATGCCGGGGTCAAGGGCCTGATCGATGACGTGGCCATCGACCAGGTGACCCAGTTCGTTCGCGAGCTGCGGGAATACCTCAAGACCAATGCGGCTGCCTATATCGAGCAGGTGCAAACCGAGAAGCAGTTGAGCGAATCCTCCGAGGCCATGCTCAAGGCGGCCATCAGCGAAGTCACCTCCACCCTTCTGGCTTCGGCCTGATCTCCCTGAAGCGAAGCACCTGAACCATGGCCAACCTCAAGGAAACCCGCGACCGCATCAGTTCGGTCAAGAACACCCGCAAGATCACCGAGGCCATGGGGATGGTCGCGGCAGCCAAGGTGCGGCGTGCCCAGGAACAGGTGCTGCGGTCGAGGCCGTTTGCCGACCGCCTGGCCCGGATGCTCGAAAACCTGCAGACCCGTCTGCGTTTCGAGGATGTGGCCAACACCCCGCTGCTTGAACAGACCCGGCCTGTGCGTCACATCACCCTTGTGGTGGTGAGTGCTGACCGTGGCCTCTGTGGTGGCTACAACGCCAACATCATCAAGCGCACGGAACAGCGTTTCGCAGAGCTCAAGGGCCAGGGTTTCACGGTGGAACTGGTGCTGATCGGACGCAAGGCCGCCGGATACTTCAAGAACCGTTCCTATCCGATCCTCACCACGTTCACCGGCCTTGAGCAGGTGCCTACAGCGGATGAGGCGGGCAAGATCGGCGACGAAGTGCTGGCGGCCTTCCTCTCCGGCAGCACAGACCGGGTGGAGATGATCTACACCAAGTTCATCAACCTCGTGAGCAGCGGCCCTGTCTCCCAGACCCTGCTGCCGCTCGACCCCCAGGGCATTGCCGCCCAGGATGATGAGATTTTCCGTCTCACCACACGGGAAGGTCGGCTGGCGGTTGAACGGGGCGTGCCTTCCGGCAACAGCGTTCCGCCTTTGGAGTCGGAGTTCGTGTTTGAGCAGAGCCCGGATCAGCTGCTCAATGCCCTGCTGCCGCTTTACCTCGACAACCAACTGCTTCGTTCCCTCCAGGAAGCCGCCGCGAGTGAGCTGGCCAGCCGCATGACGGCCATGAACAGCGCCAGCGATAACGCCAAGGAGCTCGCCAAGTCGCTCACTCTCGATTACAACAAGGCCCGCCAGGCTGCGATCACCCAGGAAATCCTGGAAATCGTGGGTGGCTCGGCGATGGGCTGAGGCCATCATCGAGATCCAGCCGCTGTTCCCGCTGGCGCTCGGCCGCCAGCAACTGCGCCCCGACCCGCTCGACTCAGCCGTGATGCTGCAGGAGGCCCTGCAGCTTCGCGGTGCAGCCAATGGCAATCCGTCCGAAGGTTGCGCCTGGACGGGCGACCTGAATGACGCCTGGCAGGTGCATCGCCGCCCTGCTTTTGGCTGGCTCGTGACGCAGCTTGAACGTGCTGCGCCGGCCTATCTCCGAGCGCTCGGTTTTGACACCGAGCAGATTGACTTGCACCTGCAGCGTGCCTGGCCCGTGGTGAGCGAGCCGGGTCAAGCCGTCGGCCGCCACCATCACCCCAACGCCCATCTCAGTGCGGTGTACTACATCACGGGGGATGGCAGTGGTCGCTGCGGCTGCCTGCGGCTCTTCCCGCACCGTCAGGTGAACGAGCTGGTGCCGGGCCTGGCCGTCGGTCACAGCGGGCCGATCACCCCTGATCACCCCCTCAACGCCCCCTGGCAGGACGTGGCTCCTCAGGCTGGTCTTCTGGTGCTTTTTCCTGCGAGCACCGATCACGCGGTGCTGCCCAATGAGGACGACGAGCGGCGCTGCTCGGTGAGCTTTGACCTTTTCCTCTCGGCCCGGTCCTCCAGCAGCCATCCCCCTGAGTTTCTCGCTCCCCACCCCGGCTCGTGGACACCGTTTGCGCGCACGGCCTGAGAGTCCGAACCAACAGCTTCCAGCCAGCAGCTTTCAGGAAGCACCTTTCAGCCAGCAGCTTCCCGCCAGCTGCCTCGCTCCCCGCATGGTTTCGCCCGGCGCCAAACAGCGGCGTTTCCCCGATTCCTTTGCCAACGGGCTTCGCTCCCTGCTTCGGGCCCTTCGGTGAAGACTGAGAGCTCCGTGCTGGCCCTCCGTCCGGGAAGATGGGGCCGCTGCCCTCCCTGAGCGGAGTTGCTCCGCTGCTTGCATCCTCTGCCATGAGTGAAACCTTCACCATCGTCGCTGCGCTCGACGGCGCGACCCATACCTTTTCCTGCTCGGCCGATCAGACGGTGCTGTCGGCGGCGGAAGCCGCTGGCGTGCCACTGCCCAGTTCCTGCTGCTCGGGGGTCTGCACCACCTGTGCGGCTGTGATCACAGAGGGAACGGTGCATCAGCCCGACGCCATGGGTGTCAAGGCCGACCTGCAGACTCAGGGCTATGCCCTGCTCTGTGTGGCCTATCCGCGCAGTGATCTGCAGCTGAAGGCGGGCCAGGAAGACGCGTTGTACGTAGCCCAGTTCGGGCAGTATCAGAAGTGAGCGCCTGGCCCGTGAAGCCAGAGATGCCGTGCGGTTGATCGCCAGGGAGGTGTGGGTGCCGCTTCCAGTCGCTGCGTCGTCGCCAACCCCAGCACCAGTCGCGCCATCGTCCTCCGCTTCGGTACTGGCCGCTGTGTTGGCGGCTCTCGATCGCGAGGAGGGCGTGCCGCTGCGCTGGGCGATCACGGCCGTCGAGAGCGCGGAGCACGGGGCCAGGCGCGCACGGCTGGAAGCAGTGCTGCTGGTGGAGCCATGACCCCTGCCATCGGCCCAGCGGCGCCCTTGCCGCTCCTGCTGGTGATCCCGACCGGGATCGGATGCTGCATCGGCGGCTATGCCGGTGATGGTCTGCCTGCCGCGCGCCTGCTGGCGGCGGCCAGCGGCTGCCTGATCACCCACCCGAACGTGATGAATGGTGCCGCTCTCTACTGGAGCGACCCGAGGATCCACTACGTGGAGGGCTGGGCGTTGAACCGCTTCGCCGCCGGGGATCTGGCGCTCGCACCCGTGCGTCAGCGCCAGGTGGGACTGTTGCTGGATGCCGGCATCGAGCCGGAACTGCGTCAGCGGCACCTGCAGGTGGCGGATGCCTGCAGGGCCACGCTCGGCCTTGCCGTTGGCCCGGTGCTCACCACCGAGCGGCCCCTGGGGGTGGCGTTGAGCCGCAGCAGCAGCGGAGCGAGCGGTGGTGGGCTTGAGCATCCAGCCGAGCTGCTGCGGGCCGGGGAACGCCTGCGAGAGGCGGGGGCCACAGCCATTGCGATCGTGACCCGCTTCCCGGACGACAACGGCCCGCAGGAGCTTGCGGCCTACCGCGGCGGCGCTGGCGTCGACGGGCTGGCCGGTGCCGAGGCGGTGATCAGTCACCTGCTGGGACGCCACCTGGGGATCCCCTGCGCCCACGCGCCCGCCCTGGCGCCACTGCCGCTGGAGGTGGGCCTTGATCCACGCGCCGCAGCTGAAGAACTGGGGCACACGTTTCTGCCCTGCGTGCTCGTGGGCCTGAGCCGCGCCCCTGATCTGGTGCCGCTGCAGCCGGCATCCCCCCTGGTCGGTGCGGCGCTGCCCGCCGAGCTGATCCACCCCGCCCGGATTGGCGCCGTGGTGGCTCCCGCCGGCGCGCTGGGGGGGGAGACGGTGCTGCGCTGCGCCGCCCGCGGCCTGCCGGTGATCGCCGTTCAGAGCAATGCCTGTGTGCTCGAGGTCAGCGGCGACGCCCTCGGGATTCCGGTGCTTCCGGCCGCCACCTATGCCGAGGCGGCGGGTTTGGTGCTGGCTCTGCGCGAGGGGATCGCACCGTCAGCGCTGGTACGCCCTCTCCCCTCGCTGGCTGTTGGCGCGGCGGCGGATTGATCCGGATCAGCGCTGGCAGTGATCCCGATCAGCGCAGGCAGGCCATCGGGTGGCGGGTGGGCACACCCAGCGCCTTGGCCACCCCGGGATGGCACACCGCGCCATCCACCGTGTTCAGTCCCGAGAGCAGTTCGGGCCGCTCGGTGACCGCCTCCACCAGCCCCCGGCCGGCAATGCCGACGATGTAGGGCAGGGTGACGCTGACCAGCGCTTCGGTGGAGGTGAAAGGCACGGCGCCGGGCATGTTGCCGACGGCGTAATGCTGCACGCCATGGATCGTGACCACTGGATCCGTGTGGGTGGTTTCGCGGCTGGTGGCGATGCAGCCGCCCTGGTCGATCGCCACATCGACGATCACGGAGCCGGGCTTCATGCGTCGGACCAGATCTTCGTCGACGAGGGTGGGCGCCCGGCCGCCGGGGGTGAGCACCGCTCCGATCAGCAGATCGGCGCCGGGCACCATGCGCTCGATCAGGCCCCGGCTGCTCACCAGGCTCACCAGCCGGCCGCTTCGGTCGGATTCCAGGCTGCGCAGACGCTGAGGGGAGTGATCGAGCAGGAACACCTCCGCATCCATCGCCGCCGCCAGGCGGGCCGCATTCCACCCCACCGTGCCGGCCCCAAGCACCACGACCCGCGCCGGCCTGACGCCGGTGCAACCGCCGATCAGAACCCCGCGTCCGCCATGGGGCTTTTCGAGCAGGTGCGCGCCCACCTGGGCGGCGAGCCGGCCGGCGATTTCACTCATCGGCGCGAGCAACGGCAGGTTGCCGTTGTCGAGCTGAACGGTTTCGTAGGCCACCCCGGTGGTGCCGGCCTCCAGCAGCGCCCTGCCCACATCCGGGTAGGCCGCCAGGTGTAGGTAGGTGAACAGCACCAGGTCGCTGCGCAGAAAGCGGAACTCTTCGGCCTGGGGCTCCTTCACCTTCACCACCAGATGGGCCGCCCAGGCCTCTTCCTGGCTCACCAGCTGCGCCCCGGCTTCGGCGTAGCTGGAATCGTCGATACCCGCACCATTGCCGGCGCCGCTCTGCACCCGCACCTCCAGGCCATGGGACACCAGCTCCCTGACACCATCGGGGGTGAGGGCCACGCGTTGTTCGTCCCGCTTGATTTCCGTGGGCACGCCGATGCTCGCGATCGGCGCGGTGGGACCGGGGCTGGCCATGCAACTCTCAATCTGCTTACACACTGGCGGCGGCGGGGCCGCACTGCCAGGAATTGGTCCGCATCGGCAGACGATTCAGTCGATGGCGGCAGCAATCGGCATGCGCCAGCCACTGCCGAAGGCCCGGCCGCTCACCTTGATCAGCGGCGCGGCCTGGCGCCGTTTGAACTCGGCCCGGCGCAGCAGGCGGTATACACGCTGGGCCACCTGGGCATCCGTGCCGGCGGCCACCAGTTCCTCCGGGCTGCGCAGCTCTTCGATGAACTGCCGCAGCAGGGGGTCCAGCACGGCGTAGTCGGGCAGGGAATCGGTGTCGCGCTGATCAGGCCGCAACTCAGCGCTTGGTGGCTTCTCGCGGATCGCCGCGCCGATCAGCTCCCCCTTGGCCGGCAGCCCGCAACTGCGGCGGCAGTCGGCGGCGGCGGGGCTGTCCAGCCAGGCGCAGAGGCGGAACACGGTGGTCTTGTAGAGGTCGCCGATCACCGCCAGGCCGCCGTTCATGTCGCCATAGAGGGTGCAATAGCCCACGGCCAGCTCCGATTTGTTGCCGGTGGAGAGCAACAGCCGGCCCTGGGTATTGGCCATGGCCATCAGCAGAGTGCCGCGGATGCGGGATTGCAGGTTCTCGGCCGTCAGCCCTCTGGGTGCGGCTCCGATCGGCGCTTCCAGGGCCTGATCAAATCCCCGCATCAGCGGCTCGATCGCCACGCAGCCGTGGGCGACGCCGAGGCGATCCGCCAGCGCGATCGCATCGGTGCGGGATCCTGCTGAGCTGTAGGGGGAAGGCATCAGCAGCGCGAACAGCTGGTCAGCCCCCAAGGCCGCCACGGCCACGGCGGCCACCAGCGCTGAATCGATGCCGCCGCTGAGTCCGAGCAGCGCCTGCCGGAAGCCGCATTTGCCGGCGTAGTCGCGCACCCCCAGCACCAGCACCCGGAACAGTTGCTCCATCGGATCCGGAGGTGGGGCGACGGGGCCCGTGGGTTCAGCCCCTGGGTCGCTGTCCCACACCGCCAGGCTCTCGGCGGCGCAGGGCAACTGAAGCCGCATGGCACCGGCTGCGTCCACCACGAAGCTGCCGCCGTCGAACACCAGCTCATCGTTGCCGCCCACCTGGTTCACGTACGCCACCGGGCACTGCAGCCGGGCGGCAGCCGCCTGGGCCAGCCGGCAGCGCACGGCGCCTTTGCCCTGCACGAACGGGGACGCCGAGAGGTTGAGCAGCAGGTCGGGCTGCAGCGGCATCAGGGCGGCGATCGGGTCCGCCCCGCGCAGACGATGCCCCTGCAGGCGTTCCTCCACCCAGAGGTCCTCGCAGATGGTCAGGCCGATGCGCCACGGGCGCCCGCCCCACTGGCGTTCGATCAGGCAGGCCGCGTCGGCCGGCTGAAAGTAGCGGCGTTCATCAAAGACGTCGTAGCTAGGGAGCAGGCGCTTACGGGCGACGATGCTCCAGCCGCCCTGCTCCACCAGGGCCACGGCGTTGTGAAGCGCCGGCAGCCCGTTGCCAGCCACCGGCTCGGCGACGCCCACCAACAGAGCCAGCCCGCCGGGCAGCTCATGGGCCAGCGCATCGAGCACCCGCTCCTGCTGGCGCAGCAGCGCAGGCCGCAGCAGCAGATCCCGTGGCGGGTACCCCCACAGCGACAGCTCGGGGCTGGCGACCAGATCAGCCCCGGCAGCGGCGGCCTGACGGCTACGTTCCAGAAGCAGTGCACCGTTGCCGCGCAGGTCTCCCACCAGCGGGTCGATCTGGGCGAGGGCGAGCCGCATCAGCGCAGCGGCGGGGTGGCCGGCCGCCTGCTGGCCGCCACGTCGCCCAGGCCGTAGAGGTTGCGCTTGCGCAGCTCCGGCCACAGTTCCGCCGGGATCAGCTGGGGATCGGGATGGAGGCGCAACTGGGAACTGGCCGTGGCCGGGATCTGCAGCGGCAGCACCTCCACCCGGCCTCCCCGTTGCACCAGGCCATCGATGTGCAACGCGTCGAGCGGCCAGCCCAGGCGAGGCACCACGGCCAGCCGGCAGGCGGCGAGCAGGGCATCCGCCGCGTACCAGCGGGGAATCTGCGGCAGCAGATCGCTGCCCACCACGAAGATCAGGTCGGCTTCAGGCCAGAGCCGGCGGGCCTGCTCCAGAGTGTGGAGGGCGCGGCTGTGGCTGAGGCTCTGGTCCACCTGAATACGAGGATTGCCGATCCCCTCGACCAGCGCCCGCAGCAGCACGGCGCGCACCTCAATGGGGGCCCCATGCTGCTTGAAGGGGTTGTCGCTGGCCCAGGTGCGCACCAGCGGGTAGCGCTCTCCCAGGGCCTGCAGCAGAGCGCGGTGCCCGAGGGTGGGCGGATCGGCGCTCGTGCCGAACAGGGCCACCTGGTCGGGCGCGCTCATGGCTGCAGCCCCTGCAGGGCCGGATCCCAGCCCCGCGGCGACCATTGCTGCAGCCAGGCCTGGGTCTGGGGATCCTGCCGGGCCAGGCGCCGCAGCAGGGCACCGGGGCGGGCCGGGCCCTGATGGGCCGCTTTGAGCAGTTCCGCGGCGGTCAGCCGGCCGGTGAGCCGGGTGGTGTGAACAGCCAGCGCCGCCTGGGCCAGGGCCACGGGAGCGGCAGGGGCCAGCGAGAGCCCGCCGGTGAATGGCGCTGCCACCAGCAGCGCCTGGCGCAGGGCGCCCAGCAGCAGCTGGATGCCGATCTGGGTGCCGCCCAGCAAGGCGCTGTGGCCTGACAGCCGGGCCAGCATCCGCCGCGCCTGAGCGCCATTGATCGTGAGTCCGTACAGCCGGCAGAGCTGCATCACCAGGGCGGTGTCGCAGGCGAGCGAACCAGCCAGATCCAGCAGCACCAGTGGATTGGCGGCAACGCCGGCGGCTTTGAGGGTGGCGTACCGCCCGATCACCCCATGGGCCTGGCGTTGCTGCTGGTGCAGGCGCTGGGCCTGCAGCCGCTGAGCGAATCGATCCCCTGCCTTGAGGCTGTTGAGGGCGAGGAACAGGGCCCCGTGACTGGTCAGCAGGTCCACCAGCCGCTCCTGCAGAGGCTCGATGGCGGGCGGCCGGGCTTCGCTGCGCACACGGCCGTCAGCCAGCAGCTGGGCCTGTCTTGGCGCCGCCGACACCGCCACCAGATCCAGGCCGGCGGCGGCGGCCGGCAGCCGCCGGCGAATGCTGTCGAGCAGCTGGACGCGTTCGCCGGCCGGCCAGCAGTCGATCCGGTTCACCACCACCAGCAAGGGCTTGCCCCAGCCGAGCACCTGCTCCAGGGCTTCGCCTTCCGGGCTGGTGAGGTCGCCGTCGAGCACAAACAGCAGCAGGTCGGCGCCAAGAGCCACCCTGGCGGCCAGCCGCTGGCGGGCCGGGCCATCCACCTCGTCGATGCCGGGGGTGTCCACCAGCTCCACGCCGTTCAGACCCGCGATCGGCTGCTGCCAGCGTTCTCGTTCCTGCAGGCGGGTGCTGCCGTGGGCCAGGTCGGTGGCGAAGCGGGAACGCCCGAGCAAGGCGTTCAGCAGGCTGGATTTGCCCACACCCACCCGGCCGAACACCGCCAGCCGCAGGCGCCCCTGCTCCAGCCGCTCAATCTGGCGATCCAGGGCCGCCAGCTCCGGACCCAGGGCCGAACACTCGCGAGGGGTGAGGTTGAGCTCCGAGCGCCAAAGCCTGAGCAACTGGCGGCAGCGGGTGGGGGTGTCGGGCGTGGGCCTCATTCGCCGGGGACCTCCACAGGCGACTGCGGCCGCCGCCACCAGCCGGCCAGCACCGCCAGTACGGCGTCGGCACCGATCACACCGACGAAGCCACCGAATTCATCCACCACCACCCGCACGGAATGGCTGCTGCGCCGGAAGGCGGTGAGCAGACGGTCAGCGCGGATCATCTCCGGCACGAACTCCACCGGGCTGATGAGGTTCTGGATCGTGGTCTCACCGCGGCCTTCCACCAGGGCCTGCAGAAGGCTTTCCTGGCTGGCCACCCCCAGCACTTCGTCCACCTCTTCGCCCAGCACCACCCACCACGGGGCGTGCTGGGCAAGCAATTGAGGCTTCACGCTCTGGAGGCTTGCCATCCCAGGCAGGGTGGGGGCTGCCACGCGGGGCACCATCAGATCCCGCGCTGTCAGGTCGTTGAGTTGGAACACCTTGCCGATCATGGCGGCTTCGTCGGCTTCGATCTGGCCGGTGCGGGAGCCAAGCCTGGCCAGCAGGCGGATCTCCTCCTCGTCGGTGCTGAGCTCGCTCTCGGCGGTGATCGCCGGCATCAGCCGTTCGAGCACCAGCACCAGCGGCAACATCAACCGCAGCAGCACGTTGACCGTGGCGGCGCTCGCCAGGGACACCGGCATGGCCATGCTGCTGCCGATCGATTTGGGCAGGATTTCCCCCAGCAGGATCACCAGCACGGTGAGGCCGAACGAAAAGAGGGGCAGGGCCATGCCGGAGACGCCCAGCTGCGCGAACACCCAGCCGGCATAGCTGCCGATCATCAGGCTGCCGAAGATGTTGAAGCCGTTGTTGAGAATCACCAGCACCGCCAGGGCGCGGCCCAGACGGTTTTTCAGCCGTTGCAGGGCCCTGGCACCGCGCGGCGGCACCGGACGGCCCGCCAGTTCGTGCACCTTGAGGGGATTGACCGTGAGGATGGCCGCCTCGACGCCTGAGCACAGCGCTGATCCCGCCAGAATCACCACCACCAGCGCTGCCAGGCCGAACAGCTCATTCATGGTGGCGCGCCCTTCCCAGCTCGCTCATGTCGGCGCCTTCATCAAGGCAGGGCATTCCATGCCCTTATTTAATCGTCTAAGTCTCTGTCCCGCCGTTTCGTGGTTCCTCCATGGTGATTTCCGCTGCCACCTTCCAGCAGCGTCGCGCGCTTTTCCTGGAACGGCTCGGTGCCGTGGCCGCCGTGATTCCCGCTGCTCCACTGGTCACCCATCACGCCGATGTGGAACATGGCTTCCGCCAGCACAGCGATTTCTGGTACCTCACGGGGTTCGATGAGCCGGGGGCCGTGGCCCTGTTCCTGCCGCACCGCAGTGAGCACAGGTTCGTGCTGTTCGTAGAACCCAAGGACCCTGCGGCCGAGGTCTGGAACGGCTTCCGCTGGGGGTGTGAAGGCGCGGTGTCCCAGTTCGGCGCCGACCTGGCCCATCCGCGGGCGGAACTGGCCGAACGGCTGGCGGAGTACCTCCAAGGGGCCGAAGGCATCGCGTTCCGGGTGGGTCGTCATCCGAGCGTGGAGCCGCTGGTGCTTTCCGCCTGGGCCGCCCAGCTCGACCGGGCACCGCGCACCGGTCAGGCGGCGCTTGGCCTGGTGGCACCCTGCCCGCTGCTGCACCAGTTGCGCCTGCGCAAGACCGAGGACGAACTGGACCGCCTGCGCGAGGCCGCCCGGATCTCCGCCGAAGCCCATGAGCTGGCGCGGCAGGTGGCGCGGCCCGGGCTGAACGAGCGGCAGGTGCAGGCTGCGATCGAGCAGCACTTTCTGCTTCAGGGCGCCCGTGGTCCTGCCTACGGCTCGATCGTCGCCGGCGGCGACAACGCCTGTGTGCTGCACTACACGAGCAACAATGCACCCTTGCTGGATGGCGATCTGCTGCTGATCGACGCCGGTTGCAGCCTCAGCGATTACTACAACGGCGACATCACCCGCACCTTCCCGGTGGGCGGGCGCTTCAGTGCGGAGCAGCGCGCCCTCTACGACCTGGTGCTGGCTGCCCAGCAGGCGGCGATCGCCTGCGTGAAGCCAGGGGCCGATGCCGAGCAGGTGCATGCGGCCGCGGTGCGGGTGCTGGTGGAGGGACTGGTGGAGCTGGGTCTGCTGCAGGGGGAGGTGGATGGCCTGATCGAGCAGGGCGCCTACCGCCACCTCTATATGCACCGCACCGGCCACTGGCTGGGGCTCGATGTCCACGACGTGGGTGCTTACCGCCTCGGCGAGCATCCGGTGCCGCTTGAGCCCGGCATGGTGCTCACAGTGGAGCCTGGGCTCTACGTGAGCGATCGGCTGCCTATCCCGGATGGCCAGCCCGCCATCGACGCGCGCTGGAAGGGGATCGGCATCCGCATCGAGGACGACGTGGCCGTGACCCCCAGCGGGCACGAGGTGCTCACAGCCGCTGCTCTCAAATCAGCAGACGCCATGGAGCGGTGAAACCGGCTGCACGGTCCGGGCCGTTCCGCTCAGCCGAGCAGGCGGTTCAGCAGCGCGGGAGCCTCCGCCGTGGTGGTCAGGATGTGGTTGGCGCCTGCCTGGCTCAGGTGGTGTTCGTAGACCTGCCGTTGCGCAACGGCTCCCGCGTCCTGCAGGTGAGGCGGAGCCACCGCCAGGCTGACGAAGGCCTGATCGGGATGGCACGCCCGAGCACGCTGCACCGTTTCCACATCCGCCACGGTGTCGCCCACATAGGCCACCAAGGGGGCTTCATGGCCCAGGTCGGTGGTGGCCAGGCGGGCGGCAAGCGTGAGCAGGCCGGTGGGATCGGGCTTGTCCGGAGCGTCGCCCATGGCGATCAGGGGAGGCTGCGGCAATCCGAGCCGCTGATGCAGCACGAAGCGCGCGGAAGCCGGTTCAGCGCCGCTCACGAACCCCCAGGCGAAGCCGTGCTGGCTCAACTGCTCGAAGAAAGGCGGCTGTACCAACAGCGTTTCTTCCCGGATGAAGCCCTGCCACGCTTCTGGCGGGCCGTCTGGGTCCCCTCCGAAATAGAGCTGGCTGAACACCTCCACCAGGGCGCCAAAGCTGGGTAGCGGATCATGCCCGTGGCGCCGCAGCAGCTCCAGCGATGCCTCCCAGTCGTTGTTCCACAGACCTTCGCTCTTGAGCGCATCCACCTCGGTCTGTCCGGGCCGCCAACCGCTGTAGTGGTGAACGGTTTCAGCCAGGGCGCGGCGGTAGCTGCCGCTCACGTCGCGAATGACCCCGTCGATGTCGAACAGCAGAACAGCGCGGGGCTTCAGGGCAGGGAGGCCGGGGCTGGTAGGTTACTCGTTTGATTGTTGTCCTTGAGCGCCGAACCTATGACGGCCAGCGATAGCCCTGACGCGGCGGTTTCTGCGATGCCCGCCGTGTCCGCCATGCCTGAGATCCTTCCCGCCGCCGCTGATCCAAGTGGCGCCCGAGAAGGGCGTCCCGTGCTGCGTGGCGCCAGCGCCGCACTGGCCACGGCCACCCTCGACGAAGATGGCGTTCCTTCCGGCCACACGCCGAAAGCCGATGAAGGCCGCTTCCTGCTCAAGATCCTCTGGCTGCCCGACAACGTCGCTTTGGCCGTTGATCAGATCGTGGGCGGTGGTCCCAGCCCCCTCACCTCCTACTTCTTCTGGCCGCGGGAAGATGCCTGGGAAACCCTCAAAGGTGAACTGGAAGCCAAATCCTGGATCACCGACAATGAGCGGGTGGAGATCCTCAACAAGGCCACCGAGGTGATCAACTACTGGCAAGAGGAAGGCAAAGGCAAGTCGCTCGACGAAGCCAAGCTCAAGTTCCCTGACGTGACCTTCTGCGGAACTGCCTGATTGTCAGCGGCACGCTGCAATGGCCTACGGCCTACCGCGGAGCCCCCAGACCGTTCACGCTTCGTTTGGCTTGGCTTCACTGGCCAGGTTCAAGAACGGAACGGCTCAACACCTGCTGAAGCGAACGGTCGATGGGTGCCGCTCTTCAGCAAATCGCTCACCGACACTCGCTAGAACCTCTAGCACGCTAAAGGCCCCAAGCAGGGGCCTTTTCTCTGTCGATCAAGCGTTCGATTGCCACACTCGCCCTCGGCCAACTCGAATTCGTCAACAAGTTGGGTCGACGGTCAAGTTCCATCCACGGTCGAGTTGAATCCGCTATCGGGTTGCATCCGCGGTCGAGCTGCATCCTTCATCGATTGTCATTCGCAGCAAAGTTCCAGCCACCATCAGATTGCATTCATGATCAAGTTCACCAGGCTTGATCGCCGAATGGTATGGATCGATTGACAGCGATTCTCCACTCTCACTTCGCCACGTTGATGATGACGTTCGTGGGAAGTTGAAGTGCCCGAATTCAGCGCTAGTGAGCCGGCGCTGAGCGTTGCAGGGCCTGCTGGCGGAGATCCAAGGCCTCTTGGCCGAGAACCAGGGCCAGCTGGCAGAGCTCAAGGGCCTGCTGGCAAACATCCAGGGCCCTCATAAAAAAATCTTGGACCGGGCTTGTAGAGCCGATCCAAGACTGTTGATGGCATTGCGGCCATGAAGATTGGGGCTGCCCGGAAAGGACGACCCCGTTGATGGATCAGGCCTTGCGGGTGGCCTGAAGCCGGGCCCGGGCCCGAGCCAGGTTCTGGACGGCTTTCACCTTTTCCGTGCTGGGCGGCTGGCCTTCGAAGCTGGCTGCACGCAGCTGGGCTTCTTCCACCTGCTGCTCGGCGGCGGCGGCATCGATTTTGTCTCCGAGCTCTGCGGTGTTCACAAGCACAGTGACTTCGTCGGCTTCGACTTCGGCAAAACCACCCATCAAGGCAATGGCGGTCCAGTCTTTGCCGCTGCGCAGGCGCATCACGCCCACATCAAGAGCGGTGAGCAAGGAGACGTGTCCGGGGAGGATCCCCAGCTGCCCAGTGGTGCTGGGCAGGATCACCTCATCCGCGCTGCCGTCGAAAACGCTCTGGTCAGGTGCCAGAACACGGAGATTGAGAGTCATGGCGAGAAGGTGACAGGGAGATCAGAGGCAGTCCGTCGCGAATCAGGACTTGGCGTCAGCGAGGATCTTGGCGGCCTTGGCCTTCACCTGATCGATGTTGCCCACGAGGTAGAAAGCAGCCTCGGGAAGATCATCCAGCTCACCAGCGAGGATCATGTTGAAGCCGCTGATGGTGTCTTCGAGCTTCACGTATTCGCCGGACTGGCCAGTGAAGATTTCGGCCACAAAGAAGGGCTGAGACAGGAACTTCTCGATCTTGCGGGCGCGGTCGACGGTGCGACGGTCGTCTTCGGAGAGTTCGTCGAGGCCGAGGATGGCGATGATGTCCTGCAGCTCTTTATAGCGCTGGAGGGTGGATTGCACGGCACGGGCGGTGCGGTAGTGCTCGTCGCCCACAACGGCCGGCTGGAGCATGGTGCTGGTGGAGTCGAGCGGGTCGACGGCCGGGTAGATGCCCTTCGAAGCCAGGCCGCGGCTCAGCACCGTGGTGGCATCGAGGTGGGCAAAGGTGGTGGCGGGAGCGGGGTCGGTGAGGTCGTCGGCCGGCACGTACACAGCCTGGATCGAGGTGATTGAACCTTCGAGCGTGGAGGTGATGCGTTCCTGAAGCTCACCAACGTCGGTGCCGAGGGTGGGCTGATAGCCCACAGCGGAGGGCATGCGGCCGAGCAGGGCGCTCACTTCGGAGCCGGCTTGGACGAAGCGGAAGATGTTGTCGATGAACAGCAGCACATCCTGCTTGTTCACATCACGGAAATGCTCGGCCATGGTGAGTGCCGACAGACCCACGCGCATGCGGGCGCCGGGGGGCTCGTTCATCTGACCGAAGCAGAGCGCCACCTTGGATTTCGGGAGGTCTTCGGAGTTGATCACTCCAGATTCCTTGAACTCTTCGTAGAGGTCGTTGCCCTCACGGGTGCGCTCGCCAACGCCACCGAACACGGAAACACCGCCGTGCTCCTTGGCAATGTTGTTGATGAGCTCCTGGATCAGCACGGTTTTGCCCACGCCGGCGCCACCGAACAGGCCGACCTTGCCACCCTGGCGGTAAGGAGCCAGGAGGTCGATCACCTTGATGCCGGTTTCAAACACCTTGGGCTTGGTTTCGAGCTCGATCAGCTTCGGCGCATCCCTGTGGATGGGAGATGTGAGGGTGGAGGTGACCGGCCCACGCTCATCAACCGGCTCGCCGAGCACGTTGAAGATGCGGCCAAGAGTGGCCTCTCCCACGGGGACGCTGATCGGGGCGCCCGTGTCGAGGGCAGACATGCCACGCACGACGCCGTCGGTGCCGCTCATCGCAACCGCACGCACCCGGTGATCGCCGAGGAGCTGCTGGACTTCGGCGGTGAGGGCGATGTCCTGACCCGAGGAATTGCGGCCTTCAACGCGAATAGCATTGAAGATGCGGGGCAGCTTGCCGGCCGGAAATTCAATGTCGAGAACGGGGCCGATCACCTGACGGACAACACCCTTGGAGCCGGTGTTGACGGGAGCAGCAGCAGCCATAGGAAAGGAAGGAAGATCGCGCAGCGGGACGCGCGCCCGCCTGAAGCCGCGCCACCTTACCACCGCGAATGGCCTGGTCTTCAGAGCCAGAGGCCCGTGCCGCGTGCTGGGTTCGGTCAACCGCACACCGTACCGATTGCACTGCACCCTTCCACCGCCATAGGTTGGCACTCAGGCAGGGCGAGTGCTAATTCGCTCTCCCCTGTGGCGCCCACGGCGCCGCACCACCGCATTTGAAACGATCCATGGCTGCTGTCTCCCTCAGCGTCTCCACTGTCAAACCCCTTGGAGATCGCATTTTCATCAAGGTGTCCGAATCGGAGGAAAAAACCGCGGGCGGCATCCTGCTCCCCGACACTGCAAAGGAGAAGCCCCAGGTGGGCGAAGTGGTCCAAGTGGGCCCCGGCAAGCGCAATGAGGACGGCTCCCGCCAGGCTCCTGAAGTGAGCGTGGGCGACAAGGTGCTCTACAGCAAGTACGCCGGTACTGACATCAAGCTCGGCACCGATGAATTCGTGCTGCTCTCCGAAAAAGACATTCTCGCCATCGTCGACTGATCGCTCCGGCACATGAGGTTCCTGTGAGCCTCAACTGCCCTCACTGATCACGTCCTGACCCCCGACGACTCGTCGGACGGTCAACCCTTTACCAACTACTTCAAGGAGCATCCCTTCCATGGCCAAGCGCATTATTTACAACGAGAACGCCCGCCGGGCCCTCGAAAAAGGCATCGACATCCTCGCTGAGGCCGTTGCCGTCACCCTCGGCCCCAAGGGCCGCAACGTGGTGCTGGAAAAGAAATTCGGCGCTCCCCAGATCATCAATGATGGCGTCACGATCGCCAAAGAGATCGAACTGGAAGACCACATCGAGAACACCGGTGTGGCCCTGATCCGTCAGGCCGCCTCCAAAACCAACGACGCCGCCGGCGACGGCACCACCACCGCCACCGTCCTGGCTCACGCCATGGTCAAGGCCGGTCTGCGCAACGTGGCTGCGGGCGCCAACGCCATCACCCTCAAGAAGGGCATCGACAAGGCTGCCGATTTCCTCGTCAAGAAGATTGAGGAGCACGCCAAGCCGATCGCCGACAGCAACGCCATCGCCCAGGTGGGCACCATCTCCGCCGGCAACGACGAAGAGGTGGGCCGCATGATCGCCGACGCTATGGACAAGGTCGGCAAAGAAGGCGTGATCTCCCTGGAAGAAGGGAAGTCGATGACCACCGAACTGGAGGTCACCGAGGGCATGCGCTTCGACAAGGGCTACATCTCCCCTTACTTCGCCACCGACACCGAGCGGATGGAAGCGGTGCTCGACGAGCCCTACATCCTGCTCACCGACAAGAAGATCGGCCTGGTGCAAGACCTGGTGCCCGTGCTTGAGCAGATCGCCCGCACCGGCAAGCCCCTGCTGATCATCGCCGAGGACATCGAGAAGGAAGCCCTCGCCACCCTGGTGGTGAACCGCCTCCGCGGTGTGCTCAACGTGGCCGCCGTCAAGGCCCCTGGTTTCGGTGACCGCCGCAAGGCCATGCTTGAGGACATCGCTGTTCTCACCAACGGTCAGCTGATCACCGAAGACGCCGGCCTCAAGCTGGAGAACACCAAGCTGGAGATGCTGGGCACCGCCCGCCGCATCACCATCAACAAGGACACCACCACCATCGTCGCCGAAGGCAACGAAGTGGCCGTCAAGGCCCGTGTGGAGCAGATCCGCAAGCAGATCGACGAAACCGACTCCTCCTACGACAAGGAGAAGCTGCAGGAGCGTCTGGCCAAGCTGAGCGGCGGTGTGGCCGTGGTGAAGGTGGGTGCAGCCACCGAAACCGAGATGAAGGACAAAAAGCTGCGCCTGGAAGACGCCATCAACGCCACCAAGGCGGCTGTTGAGGAAGGCATCGTTCCTGGTGGCGGCACCACCCTGGCCCACCTGGCCCCTGCCCTCGAGGAGTGGGCGGCTGCCAACCTCACCGGCGAAGAGCTGATCGGTGCCACCATCGTGGCCTCCGCCCTCACCGCTCCGCTGATGCGGATCGCCCAGAACGCCGGCGTCAATGGCGCCGTCGTCGCTGAGCATGTCAAGGGCATGCCGTTCAACGAGGGCTACAACGCCGCCACCGGTGAATACGTCGACATGCTGGCTGCCGGCATCGTTGATCCCGCCAAGGTGACCCGCTCCGGTCTGCAGAACGCCGCCTCGATCGCCGGCATGGTGCTCACCACCGAGTGCATCGTGGCCGATCTGCCCGAGAAGAAGGAAGCAGCTCCCGCCGGCGGCGGTGGCGGCATGGGCGGCGACTTCGACTACTGATCGTCTGCCCCTGGATTCGCAGGGTCACCCTGCGAATCCAGCTCAGATCAACCGTCACTGCTTCAAGCCAGCAGCTTCGAACCGCCAACTTCAAGCGATCAGCTGCCAACCAGCAGCAGATCAGTTGCGACCGATCAGTGCATCACCGGAGCAGGCCAAAAGCCTGCTCTTTTTTTGTCCTTTGTCCATGTGGCCGGCGGGGAGGCGCCACGGTGGATGCGCAGAGGTATGCCGCAACGGCGCAAGGGCTCAACGTCCCTGCCGCAGCAAGTTCCTACTTGCCGGGCACGAAGGCAAGCGCGACGCCGTTGTTGCAGTAACGCTTGCCGGTGGGCCTGGGTCCATCGTTGAACACATGGCCCTGATGCCCGCCGCAGCGGCGGCAGTGGTATTCCGTGCGGGGCACGATCAATTTGAAATCCAGCTGGGTGACCACCGCATTCGGCAGGGGCTGCCAGAAGCTGGGCCAGCCGGTGCCACTGTCGAATTTCGTGGTGGAGGAGAACAGCGGCAAACGGCAGCCAGCACACACGTAGGTGCCGGCTCGCTTTTCGTTGTTGAGCGGGCTGGAGAACGGCCGCTCCGTGCCCTCACGGCGCAGCACTGCAAAGGCGGCAGGACTCAGGCGCTCCTTCCAGGCAGCCTCACTGAGTTGCCAGGCAGGATCGCCCGCCTTGCTCGCAGCCTCAGCTTTTCGGCCTCCCAACAGGGGAGAGAGCAGGAGGGCCAGCGAGGCCAGCAAGCCACGGCGTTTGATTGGTGTCACGGCAGGGTCAGCGCAGCCAGCCGGCGCTCAGCACCACGGCGAGGCCGAGAAACAGGGCAAGCAGGGTCCAGGTGACGCGGTTGAGCGTGGCTTCGGCGCTGCGGGCGCTGCTGAACATCGACCCGCCGCTGCTGGCCAGGCCTCCCATGCCATCGCCCTTGGGGCTGTGCAGCAACACGCTGGCGATCAGGAGCACGCCGAGAGCGGCCCAGATCCAGGAAAGAACCGTGGTGATCATCTTCAGACCCTACCCAAACACCAGGCCCGAACGCCAGGCCGATCGGCCCTTCAGAGTGCGGGCAGGCTGACGGCCCTGACGGCCCGCCGGGCTCAGACCTGCAGCGCCCGTGGCCGCAAGGGCTCAGGAGTGGGCAGCAGTGGCGATGGCTCGATCAGGGAGGTCCCCGTCATGTTGGCGGGCACAGGCAGCTCAAGGATCTCCAGCAGGGTGGGGGCGATGTCCGCCAGGCCGCCCCCTTCCCTCAGGCGCACATCCGTGCCGTGGCCAGCCAGCTTGCGCCGTTCCCCTTCCACCAGGATCACCGGAACCGGGTTGGTGGTGTGGGCCGTCCAGGGCCGCCCGTCCTCCCCTTTCATCACTTCGGCATTGCCGTGATCGGCGGTGATCAGCAGGGTGCCCCCCTGCCGATTGGTGGCTTCCATCAGTCGGCCCACGCAATGATCCACGGTGGCGATGGCGGCGGCCGTGGCCTCCATCTGCCCCGTATGGCCCACCATGTCGGGATTGGCGTAGTTGATCACCACCAGGGAGTAGATGCCTTTATTGATGGAGGCGATGCAGCTGTCGGTGAGGGCAGCGGCGGACATCTCGGGAGCCTGGTCGTAGGTGGCCACCCGCGGGGAGGGCACCAGGTGGCGGTCTTCGCCGTTGAAGGGCTGCTCGATGCCGCCGTTGAGGAAATAGGTGACGTGCGGATACTTCTCCGTTTCGGCGGTGCGCAACTGGCGCAGCCCGTGTTCGGAGACCACCTGGCCGAGCAGACCATCGAGTGACTCGGGGGGGAAGGCCACCGCCACGTCGAGGGCTTGCTCGTACTGGGTGAATGTGACCAGGTGCAGAGGCTCGATGCGCTCCCGGGAGAAACCGCTGAAGTCTTCGAGCACAAGGGCGCGCACCAACTGACGCACCCGGTCGGGGCGGAAGTTGAAACAGATCAGGCCATCGCCTGGGCTCAGGTGGCCGGAGCTGAGGCGGTAGGGCTCAAGGAACTCATCGTTGATGCCGTTCTCATAGGCCGCCAGGACCACCTGCTGGGCCGTGAGCGGGCCGTCGGCCGGTCTGGCCTCGGTGAGCAATCGGTAGGCCTTCTCGGTGCGGTCCCAGCGGTTGTCGCGGTCCATGCTCCAGTAGCGGCCGCAGATCGTGCTGATCCGCCCCACGCCGGCGGCTGTGATCTGGGCATCGATGCGGTCGAGGAAGGCGATCGCGCTCTGGGGCGGGGTGTCGCGCCCGTCGGTGACCACATGGATGCAGACGTCGCTGAGTCCGCGGCCTGCGGCCCACTGCAACAGCCCGCCCAGGTGATCGATGTGGCTGTGCACGCCGCCGTCGGAGCAGAGGCCGATCAGGTGGAGTGCGCCGCCATTCACCAGCAGGGTGTCGGCCAGGGCATTGAGGGCGGGATTGGCGGCAAGGCTGCCGTCCTTCACCGCTTTGCCGATCCGCACCAGCTCCTGCCGGATGATCCGCCCGGAGCCGATGGTGAGGTGGCCCACTTCCGAGTTGCCCATCTGGCCGTCGGGCAGGCCCACGTCGCCGCCGCTCGCCTGGATCAGCGTGTGGGGGTACGCCTCCCACAGCGCATCCATCACCGGGGTACTGGCCGCGCGGATCGCATTGTTATCGCTGGCTTCGCGGTATCCCCAGCCATCGAGAATGGCCAATACCACCGGTGGCACGTAGCGGTGATCCACGGGGCCGGAGGAGGGAGGGGGGAGAGAGCCGCTCGGGCGAGAGCTGGAGCTCGTGGAAGGAATGTCGGTCACCGATTCTTCCGCAAAGCCCTGATACAGGCTGATCGCCCTCAAAATTACAGTGTGATCTCTTCGTCACAGAAAGCAGGCCGGTAAGCGTCAGCTAATGGGCATAAGCGCAAGGAGACTCCCTTACCATTTCACCCCCGGGATCCCCACATGGTGTCGTCAATCGGTGACCATTGCGTGGAGATTCTCTCCGCCCAGGATCTGACACGCACGGTTCATCGCCTTGCCTCCCAGGTGCTGGAGAGTGCGCCGGACAGCCGCCAGCTGTTGCTGCTCGGCATCCCCACCCGCGGCGTGGAACTGGCACGGGTGCTGGCCGCCCAGCTCGAAGCCAGCTGCGGTCATCCAGTGGATCAGGGCAGCCTTGATCCCACCTTCCACCGCGACGACCTGGCCCGGGTGGGCACCCGCATGGTGCAGGCCACCCAGCTGCCTGCAGCGCTCGAAGGCCGCCATGTGGTGCTGGTGGACGATGTGATCTTCACTGGACGGACGGTGCGCGCCGCTCTGGAGGCGTTGCACGCCTGGGGCCGGCCGGCGGTGGTGCGTTTGCTGGTGATGGTGGACCGGGGGCACCGGGAGCTGCCGATCCAGCCTGATTTCTGTGGTCGGGTGGTGCCCACCAGCCGCCAGGAGTCGATTCAGCTCTGGCTGGCGGCCGTGGATGGGCGCGATGGTGTGGTGCTGCTCAAGCCCTGAGGCCAGTCTCTTCAGGCCACCGGCTCGAGCTCGTCCGGGCGGAAATGGGCGCGATAGCGACCGAACGCCACCACCACCGGCAGGGTCGGGCTGATCGGACGACCTTTCCAGTCGTCAAGCACCTGGAACACCTCACCTTCCAGTCCCTGGAGGTCGAAGGGCTGACCGCGGTGCTCTGGATGGGTGTACACCACGACGCTCTGGCAGACCCTGACCTGTTCTCCCGGCTTCATGAAGGATGCGGTGGCGGACGGCGGCAATCCTGTCACGGCAGCCCTTCAGCGTTGACAGGTGGTTTCGGGGCCGCTCTCCACCACCTTCCCGCCGAGTTGCCGGCAGGCCCGGGTGAAGGCCGACCAGTCGTCGACCCCCTGGGCGAGCAGACCCTTGATGGCCGCATCCAGCTCGGCCACGGGCACGGAGTTGGCTGCCGTAGCGCCATGGCTGTGATGCTCCTGCTCCTGGGTTTTCAGACCGGAGATGGCGGTTTCCACCTGCCTGCGCAGCACGGCTGACTGCGATTTCCACCAGGGATGATCGATCCGGTTGAGGGCTTCAAGCGCTTCCCACCAGCGTTTCTGCTCCACCAACTGGGTAGCCCTCTCCTGCTGAAAGCGGTTACGGCTCCAGAACTCCCTGAGGTTGTCACCGAGCGCGTCACCCGCGGGGTGGCGGTCTTCGCCCATCGGTTTGAGGAACACCATCGCCCCCTCCAGATCTCCGGCCTCGAAACGGGCCATCGCCTTGGTGCGCAGCTCTTCCTGCCAGGAGCGCAACCGGTCGCGGTCAGCGTGGATGCCTGCTTCGGAATTGGCCAGCAGCAGTTGCAGCTGAAGTGCCTCCTGCCAGCGCTGCCCCTGCCAGAGCCGCTCGGCGCGCGCACGGCGGCAGCGGCCTTGTTCGCGCGGTGCGCGCCCTGTCATCCAGCGGAGTGAAGCCAGCTGGTCGCTGTAGGCGAGGCAGGCCTCGTAGCGCCCCTCGCTGGCCGCCCGCTCGAGCCGGCCGGGCAGTTGGCCTTCCCACCAGCGTGCCGCACCGATCACAGCGGCCACCAGGCCGAGAGTGAGCGCCAACCAGAAACGCGGAAGCCTGTGGCGGCGGATGGCCAAGGCAAGGAACAGGCAATCCTCCCTTTCTATGAACACGACCCGCGGCTTTCAGCCTGGCGGGGTCAGCCGCGCTGTCGTCCACTGCCTACGCGTGGGCTGATTGATCACCGCGGGTGGGGCCAGCGGAAGCGCTTCGTCTCAGTGGAAGCGAGCGGTCTCAACGCACGGGGCCAAGCGGCTGAGGGGGTGAGCGCCGCGACGTGCTCAGGTCTTCGCTTTCCAGCACCAGCTGGCCCTGCCCATCGATCTGAAAGTGGAGCCGCAGGCAATCGCTGCCACGTTTTCCGGGAGTATCGAGACTGATCGGCGCGGGTTGCTGCCCCCAGGGCTGCACCTCCGCCTCCCCTGCGGGCCGCCGCCGCAGCTGGGGCAGTCCATCGCGAAACACCACCTCGGAGCGTTCGTCGTCGCGGGGCTCCCCCAGCACCAGGTCGATCTGCTCCTGGCCGTCGTCGCTGCAGGCGAGCAGCAGCTCCAGCGGCTGGGTGGTGGGCCAGTTCTGCCCTTCGACAAACAGCGGATGCCAGCGATGGCTGCCGCTGCGCTGGTCCCAGCAGCGCAGGGATACGCCCCGGGCGAGCACATCCTTGATCCGCACGCCCGGGGTGAGCGCCAGCGCCCCCAGGGCCACCGCCTCGATCGGCCGTTCGTCGCGCAGGGGCACACCGGGGCATCGCTCCTGCAGCCAGCGGCGCACGAGCGGAATCCGGCTGCTGCCCCCCACCGGCAGGATGGCCTCCACGTCTGCCAACGCCAGCCCCTCGGCCCTGGCGGCGGCGAGCACCCGCTCCAGCAGCTCCTCCAGCAGAGAGAGAAATCCCTGCTCCAGAAGAGTGGTTTCCAGTTCCTGGCGGCTCAGCTGCAGCAGGCGGCTGGTGCCCCCCGGCAGCATCGTCAGCACCGACGCCTCGGCGCTATCGCTCAGCCGGCACTTGAGGGATTCCGCAGCTTCCAGCAAGGTGCCGGGTGGCGGGCCCTGGCCGTTTACCTGCGCCCAGAGCGCCGCGGCGATCCAGCGGTCGATGTCCCGGCCGCCGAGGGCCACGCCCGCCTTGCCCACGACCCTGGCGCAGCGCAGTTTCTGGCTGCTGTTTCTGAGGTCGCGGCCGGCGAAGCGCAGCAGCTGGGCCACCGGCGCGGCGCGCCCCTCGCCGCCTTCGAGCGCCACCAGCGAAAGATCGATCGTGCCGCCACCAAGATCCACCACCAGCACGCGGCTGCCGGGGGGCAGTCCGGCGCCGATGGCCGCAGCGGTGGGCTCATCCACCAGGGCCACCTCCTCAACAGCCAGGTCCTGGCTGACGGCGTGCAGCCATTCCCGATAGCCGCGGTAGCCGTCGATCGGCGCGGTGAGCACCAGACGGGTGGGGGCCAGCTGCGCTGGCAGGTGGCGCCAGAGCTGGCGCAGCAGCATCGCTCCGGCCTGCTCCGGGGACAGCACAGACGCAGCGGCGGCGCCAACGGCTCCTTCTTCGCGGCCGGCATCGGCGCAGCCGCCGATGCCGCGCTTGAAATCGCGGCAGAGCTCAGGGCCTTCACTGCCGGCGAGGCCGGCCTCGATCACCTGGCGCCCGATCAACGGCTGCTCCGCTGTGGCGCTGGCAAGCCACAGCAGGCTGGGGACCACGCAGGGGTCAGCGCAGCTGTAGGGGGGGATCTCCACGAGCTGGGGCGCGCCGCCCTCGGCGGACTGGAAGGCCACCACCGTGGTGGTGCTGCCCAGGTCAATCGCCAGGGTGCCAGGTGTCGCCATCGTGAGCGGGCGAAGGGCTCCGCGCAGCTTGGCGGATGGCCGCCGGCATCCGCTTGGCGGCTGACCCTTCCGCCCGAGCTGGCCTAAGGTCAGGGAAATCAACATGACCTATGTATTCCGGCGCCACGGTGAACCCGAAGGAACTGGCCCAGCGTGCCGAAAGCCTGATTCGTCAGTCGAGCAACCGCTACCTCACCACGGTGAAGATCGCCTTTCGGGCCAAGCAGCGCCGTTTCGATGATTTCGACGGGCTCCTGGAGGATTCGATGATCAAGCCAGTCCAGCGGGCCATCGTGGAGCTCTCCGATGAGCAGGATCAGCCCGATCTGCTGCCCGGCTGATCGATCCGCCGCTGGCAGCGCCGATGTTTCTGGCTCAGGAGTGCCGGCTGGGGTCGTTGCACCTGAGCTGGCCGTGCCGGCTGGTTCAGTGCTCTCAATTGCGGCCCCTGCAACCTGATGCACCCGGCAGGATTTGCCGCTGAGGGGGAGGGATGGCGGCTGGCTCTTGAGGCTGGCCGCCATCCCTTTGGCGTGTTGATCGGCGGTGATGGCTGGGCAGCGGAGCTGAGCCTGGCCGAAGCGGCCGAACTGCGCCGGGGCCTGCTCGAGCTGATCGAGCAACACACCGCCATTGCGGGCCAGCTGATGGCAGAAGAGAGCCTGGAGCTGGAGCTGGAGCGTGGCCCTTGGTGGCTCGGCCTCTGTGGCGATCGCCGCTGTTGGGCGCTGCGCTTCGTGCTGGCGCCCAGCGATGGGCAGCGGGGCCTGGAAGGGAGCTGGACGCCTGCCGCCAGCGCCGCTCTGGCGCAGGCCTTGGCACCCCTGGTGCTGGAGCCGGCAGGGTGTGAGACCACGGAGGGATTGGGCGGCTGATCAGCACTGCTGATCAGCAACCTGTTCCCAGCCCAGCCCCCGGATCGCGGCGGGTTTTGCCCAGCTTTTCCACAGGCCGGACTGCCCGGACCGGCTGCCCTGGCAGTCACCTGTGGAGAACCGCCCCGCCGCAGGTTCTCCCCTTGACACGCGGCGTCGATCGCTTCAAGGGCGACCCTTAACGCGCTCGTTACCACCCCGGAGCGCAGCTGGGCCCGCAATCTCACGCTGGGATGGGCAATGTCAGCCCCTCTGCCCTCGATTTGACGCCATCGGAAGCTTGTGGGGAACTGGGTGACGACCACCCTCCTGCCGCGCCTCGATGGATCCTGCCTCCGTTGTCGACAGCTACCCGCGTTGCCCGTCCCGCGTTCGTCCGCCTGACGCTGCCGAGGGCAGCGATGGTGCCGCCGGGGTGGTGAGCATCAGGGCAGAGGTGCCGGAGGCCTTGCTGGGCTCGATGCGCACCTTCATCGATGCTCACCCCAACTGGGACCAGTACCGCCTGTTCCAGGCCGCTCTGGCGGGCTTCCTGGTGCAGAACGGGGTCAACAGCCGCGCCGTGACCCGTTGCTACGTCGGCAACATGTTCAACTGGAACGCCTCAGAGGACGGCTGCTTCAGCGCTCGCTGAGCATCCGGGTGATCCCGCCCTGCACGAAGCCTTGGCCGAACAGGTCGCTGTAGCCGGCCATGAGGGTGCCGATCATCACCGGCCAACCGATCAGCAGCCCCACCGCCAGCAGCACCGCCAGAGCGGCGAAGGGGGTGGGCACCAGCAGCACCATCACCACCTGGAGGCCATGGAGGGCCAGCGTCAGCAAATACAGCGGCGCCCAGCGGCGTGTCTTCCTCGACCAGCCGCGCTGAAAGGCCCGCACCGGCCCCAGCCCTTCCACCACCAACAATGGCAGCTGAAACACCTGGCTGGCATTGAGGATCAGCAGGGCGGCGCCCCCCAGCACCAGCGCCAGCATGCCCAGGACTGGAGTGAGCAGACTCAGCACCCCTGCCACCAGCCCGCAGGTGATCAGCACCAGCGCGTTGACCAGCAGCATCAGCACCGCCATGCCCAGGAGGCGTAGCACGGCCGCACCTTCCCAGCGAGCCAGCTCGGCGAAGCTTGGTTGCCCTGCCGCCAGGGCGATCTGGTTACCGCGGAGGAGCCCCACGTTCAGCCAGATGTTGCTGGCCCCCCCAGCGGCCAGCCCGGCCAAAGCCAGGAACAGATAACCCGCCGGCCCGCCCTGCTGGAGCCCGTCACTGCCACGGTTCTGCGCCAGCTGGCCGATCAGGTTGAGCACCCCGCCCAGCAAGGTGAAACCCATGAACCGCAACGGCGCCTGCCCAAAGGCGCGCCAGCCCCGCCGTAGGCAGGAACCGATCGCCAGCGGGGCCATGGACCCGCCGGCGGTTGTCATGGGGCCTGCAGCAGCAATGCCATCAGGCGCGCTGCGATGGCATCGGCAACGGGCAGGATCGAAAGCCGGTTGCCGCGCCGCACCACCATCAGCTCTTCGGGCGTGAACGATTCCCGCAGGGCATCCAGGCTCAGCAGCTGATCGAAGGTGCGGCGATAAGCCAGCCGTACGCAATCCCAACGCGGCGCCTCGGGCTTCGAGGCAGGGTCGAAATAGGAGGAGGTTGGATCGAACTGGGTGGGATCGGTGAGCCCGGTGGCGACCACCTCCATCAGGCCGATGATCCCGGGGGGCTTGGTATTCGAGTGATAGAAGAAGGCCTGATCGCCCACCTGCATGCTGCGCATATAATTGCGCGCCTGGTAATTGCGAATCCCATCCCAGAGGGTGGTGCCCTCGCTGGCGAGATGCTCGATTCCGTAGACGTCCGGCTCGCTCTTCATCAGCCAGAAGGCCATCGCAGCGCCGGCTCCTTGCTCAGCTGAACAGGAGCTCACTCTATGGCGGCAGGTGTGGCATTCAGCGCGGAGACAAGCGCGCGGAAGTGGTCGCCACGGGCTTCAAAACTGCTGTACTGGTCAAAGCTGGCGCAGGCCGGCGATAACAGCACGGTCGGTGATTCGGAGGCCGTGGCCAGGGCGTTGGCCTCCTGCACCGCGGCTCCGAGATCTTCAACATTGCGCACCTCGCCGCTGAAGCCGCTGTTGCGCAGCAGCCCGGCGAAGTGGTCGCGGGCGGCGCCGTAAACCACTACCGCCGCCGCCTGCCGTTGCAGCGCCGCGAGCCAGGCTGAGGCATCACCCTGTTTCGCCTGCCCGCCCGCCAGCACCACCATCGGCCCCGGCAGGGCCTTGAGTGCCACCTCGGCGGCGTCGTAATTGGTGGCTTTGCTGTCGTTGTACCAGGTGATCCCGGCGCGGTCGCAGATCCGCTCAAGGCGGTGCGGAACCCCGGGGAAGCTGCGAAAGGCAGCGGCCATCACGGCAGCATTCAGGCCGAGCTTGAGCCCCACGGCGGCGGCCAGCACCAGGTTCTGTCGGTTGTGCTGCCCTGGCAGGGCCAGGCTGGCGGCGTCGAACAGCTCGCCTTCGCGGCTGAAGAGCCTGCCGTTTTCGATCCAGATCAGCGGATCGATCCCGGCGGGAAGATCGGCGCGGGGGCCGGCCGATACCCAGTCGGCCCGGTCCCAGCTGGGGGCCTGGGCCCTGAGATCGGCGTCATCGGCGTTGAGCAGCCGCACGGTGGCGTTCTCCAGCAGCCGCCGCTTGATCGCGCGGTAGTTGCCGAGCGTGCCGTGCCGCTCCAGGTGGTCCGGGGTGAGGGTGGTCCACAGGCCGAAGGCGGGGGCCAGCTCGGGGGAGGCCTCGATCTGGTAGCTGCTCAGCTCCATCACCACCCAGTCAGGGTTGGCCTCGCCCCGCAGGCGGCGCTCGAGCAGCAGCTCGGCTGCTGAGGTGCCCATGTTGCCGGCCATCGGCGCATCGAGGCCGGCGGCCTGAAGCAGATGGCTGACCAGATGGGTGACGGTGGTCTTGCCGTTGGTGCCGGTGATCCCGATCCAGGGAATGCCGCGACTGGCGGCCCAGGCCACCGACGGTTCGCCGCAGAGCCGCACGCCCCGGTTACGTAGCTCCACCAGGGTGGGGTGGTCCCAGCGGACGCCCGGACTGACCACCACCGTGGCCGGCAGCCGCTCAAGGGCCTCGAACAGCTCGATCGAGAGGGGGCTGTCGAGCTGCACCTCAATGCCGCCGGCCTGCAGATCGTTGGCCAGGAGATACTGCGCCGGCGTGCCGGAGCTTTCCAGCACTAGCACCTGGCTGCCAAGTGCCTGCAGCAGGCGTGCCGCCCCGGCGCCGGATCGACCCAGGCCGATCACCACGGTGAAGGCACCGAAGGGCGGTGAAACTTCCCGCAGCGGCAGCGGTTGGGTCAACGGGAGAACGTAAAGGAGTGGGCGATACTGGAATCGAACCAGTGACTCCTACCGTGTCAAGGTAGTGCTCTACCTCTGAGCTAATCGCCCGGGTCGGGAGTCATGAAGACGACACCCGGAGCCGAAACTTAGCAGCCGGCCTCTCCCCCCTCACCGCAGCCAGGCGCATCAGCTGCGCAGCAGGGCCAGCCGCCAGCGGTCGCGCTTGGTGAGCTCCACCTCCAGCACGGTGAGCTCTCCCCGGTTCTCCAGCCGCACCCGATCGCCGGCCCTGAGCTCCCTGCTGGGGCTGCGCACGTCGTCCCAGTTGACGCGGACCGCCCCGTTGCGGATCTGCTCGGCCATGCGGCTGCGCGGGACGCCGAAACCGGCCGAGCCCACCGCATCGAGCCGCAGCGAAGCCTCCACGGTGGAAAAGCGACGGGGCTGGGGCCGGGCCGGAGGCTGGAGGCGCTCCAGGGGCGTGGTCTCCAGCTGCACCTCCACGCTGCGCACCAGGGCGGTGCCCCCATCAAAACGCCCGGCCAGTTCCGGGGTGACCACCAGCTGGGCGCCGCGGTCGCCGCGCAGCCAAAGATCCCCCAGCTCCGCCTCCTGCGCTCCCGCCTGCAGCAGCCCGCGGCGGAAATCGCCGGCGCTGGCGGAATCGAACAGGAAGTTGCCACTCAGCGTCAGTCCGATCAGCGGCAGGGCGGTGTCCGTCGCCTGGCTGGTGCCTGGTGGCGGGGCGTCCAGCTCGGCGCGCGTCAGTTGCAGCCGGCAGCGCTCGGCGCCGGGGTGCCCCCCTTCGGCGTGAAGGGTGAGCTCGCTGAGGCTGCCGAGGCGCGCCGCGGCCTCCTCACGCAGGAGTGGCGTCACGAAGGAGCTCCACACCGGCTGCCAGGTGCGCAGGGCCTCTTCCGCGTGATCAATCAGCTCTGCCAGCCGTTCGGGGGCGTGGCTGCCCTGCAGCAGCTCGCCGCGCGGGAGGGTGACGGCGCTCAACGCTCCGCCAGGCGCACCACCGCCTTGGGCCGGGTTTCCTGAATCAGGGTCCAGGGAATCTCCTGGCCTGGGGCGCTCTCCACCAGCAACAGCCAGTTGCCCTCCTCGAGGCGGTTGCGCAGGCTGCGGATGCGGTCGTCGGGATCGGAGGTGACGCTGGCGGCGGCGGCGAAGCTTCCCATCCAGCCCGAGCCCATGCCCAGCAGGCCGCCGATCAGCGGCTCGCCGTAAGGACCGGCGAAGGCGAAGGTCTGCAGATCGGTCATGAAGGTGAAGGTGAGGCCGGCGAAGAACCCGAACGGCATCAGCCAGCGCACCATCCCCCGTTGACGGCGTTGGCGGGCCAGCCCCGGGTTGAGCAGCTCCACGCTGTCGATCGAGGTTTCCCCCTCACCGATGGTCAGCAGGGTGGCTGGCGCCGGACGGACCCCATCCAGCTTGTCCTTCAGGCGTTGCAGGCTCTTGCGATCCGCCAGCACCACCACCACGCACAATCCCAAGGCCCGGTGTCCCAAAGCACGATTCTCTTTGCTGAGCGCAGGAGCTGTGGCGGCGGATCACTACACTTCACCCCCTGCGGTGTCTGGCGCGTTCCGGACCGCTCCTTCCCCAACGTCGCGGGTCATGACAAAGGTTCTGGTTTCCGATCCCATCGATCAGACGGGCATCGACATCCTCTCCCAGGTGGCCCAGGTGGATGTGCGCACCGGCCTACCGCCCGACCAGTTACTCAGCATCATCGGCGACTACGACGCTCTGATGATCCGCTCAGGCACTCAGGTGACCGCCGAGCTGATCGCAGCAGCTCCACGCCTCCGCATCATCGGTCGTGCCGGTGTCGGTGTCGACAACGTGGATGTGCCCGCCGCCACCCGGCAGGGGGTGCTGGTGGTGAACTCGCCCGAAGGCAACACGATCGCCGCCGCAGAACATGCGCTCGCCATGATGCTGTCGCTCTCGCGGCACGTGCCCCAGGCCCACGCCAGCACCATGGCCGGTGGCTGGGACCGCAAGAAATACGTCGGCAACGAGCTCTACAAGAAGAAGCTCGGCGTGGTGGGCCTCGGCAAGATCGGCTCCCATGTGGCCCGGGTGGCCAAGGCGCTCGGCATGGAGGTGCTCGCCTACGACCCGTTCATCTCCACCGAGCGGGCCCAGATGCTCCAGGTGCGGCTGATGGCGGTCGCGCCCCTGTTCGCCGAAGCCGATTACATCAGCCTGCACCTGCCCCGCACCCCGGACACGGAGAATCTGGTCAACGCCGAACTGCTGGGTTCGATGAAACCCACCGCCCGGCTGGTGAACTGTGCCCGTGGCGGCATCGTGGATGAGGCCGCCCTGGCAGCTGCGCTGGAAGCCGGCACCATCGCCGGGGCGGCGCTGGATGTGTACGCGAACGAGCCGCTGAAGCCCGATTCGCCGCTGCTGGCCGTGCGCGATCGCCTGATCCTCACGCCCCACCTGGGCGCCTCCACCGAAGAGGCCCAGGAAAATGTGGCGATCGATGTGGCCGAGCAGATCCGCGATGTGCTGCTGGGCCTGCCGGCCCGCAGCGCCGTGAACATCCCCGGCATGACCCCGGAGGTGATGGAGCGACTCAAGCCCCACCTGCAGCTGGCCGAAACCCTGGGCCTGCTGCTCAGTCAGATGGCCGGGGGCTCGGTGCAGGAGCTGGAGGTGCGGCTGCAGGGCGAATTCGCCAACCACCCCTCCCAGCCGCTGGTGGTGGCCGCGCTCAAGGGGCTGCTCTCCAGCGCCCTCGGCGACCGCATCAACTACGTGAACGCCTCACTCGAGGCGAAGGGGCGTGGCCTGCACGTGCTGGAGGTGAAAGACGACTCCAGCCGTGATTTCGCCGGTGGTTCGCTGCAGCTCACCTCGCGCGGTTCCCAGGGCAGCCACACCGTCACCGGGGCGGTGTTCGCCGATGGCGACCTGCGCATCACCACGATCGATGAGTTCCCGGTGAACGTGGCCCCCAGCCGTCACATGCTGTTCACCCGCCACCGGGACATGCCCGGCATCATCGGCCACCTCGGATCCCTGCTCGGCGAGCACAACGTGAACATCGCCTCGATGCAGGTGGGCCGTCGGATCGTGCGCGGCGACGCGGTGATGGTGCTCAGCCTCGACGACCCCATTCCGCCAAGCCTGCTCGCCTCGATCGGCAAGATCAACGGCATCCAGGAGGCGCACCCGGTCACGCTGTGACCGGCGACCCCACGGCCGCACGGCTGAGCGACCACCGTTGGTGGCGCCTGGAGATGGCGGCTCCGCCGGAGCTGGAGGAGTCGCTGCTGTGGAAACTGCAGAGCCTGGGGATCTCCCGGGTGGCTGTGCGCCATCACCCCAGCACCCCCGACCAGCACCAGCTCGTGGCCTGGCTGCCGGCGATCGACTGGCCCGACCCTGAACGCGCTCGTCTGCCTGAGGCGCTGGCGCCACTGGCGGCCACCTTCGATCTGCCCCTGCCCCCGCTGGCCTGGGCCCTGCAGGACGACGAGGACTGGAGCCTCAGCTGGAAGCAGCACTGGCAAGCCGATCCGGTGGGGGAGCGGCTGCTGATCCTGCCTGCCTGGCTGGAGGTGCCCGACGACCAGACCCACCGCCTGGTGATCCGCATCGATCCCGGCAGTGCGTTCGGCACCGGCAGCCACCCCACAACCCGTCTCTGCCTGGAGGCCCTGGATCAGCTGGCGCAGCAGGCCGGCGGCGCTCTGACGGGCCGGCGGGTGGCCGATCTCGGCTGCGGCAGCGGCATCCTCGGCTTCGGCGCCCTGCGCCTGGATGCCGCCTCCCTGGCCGCCACTGACAACGATCCGCTGGCGGTGAGAGCCACCCGTGAGAACGGCCGTCTCAACGGCTTCAGCGAAGGGCCTGGCGGGCTGATGCAGGTGGCGCTGGGCTCGGTGGAGGGCCTGGCCGAGCTGCTGGCGGGGCAACCGGCCGACATCCTGCTCTGCAACATCCTGGCGCCGGTGATCGCGGAGCTGGCCGTGGGATTCACGTCGGTGCTGGCGCCCGCTGGCGTGGGGTTCCTGAGCGGGCTGCTGGTGGATCAGGCGCCGGCGCTGGAGAGCACCCTCTCCTCCCTGGGCTGGTTGGCCGAGCTGATCGCCGACGAGGGCGGCTGGGGGGTGATAAGGATCCAGCAACAGCCTCTTGTCATATAAATCACGCTTATCCGTGCTCACCCTTTGATTGCGCTTCCGGGGCTCCCACCCCAAGACCGCCGCCATCGCCCCTGTCCGATGTAGGAAGGTGCGGTCCTACAGGCCCGGATCCTCCAGGAGCCTGTGAGCCCCAAATTTCCCTTCCATGGCTTCCTACAAGGTCACCCTCATCAACGAGAGCGAGGGCCTCAACAAGACCATCGAGGTTCCCGATGATCAGTACATCCTGGATGCTGCTGAAGAGCAGGGCATTGACCTCCCCTATTCCTGCCGCGCTGGCGCCTGCTCCACCTGCGCCGGCAAGCTGACCTCCGGCACCGTTGACCAGTCGGACCAGAGCTTCCTCGACGACGACCAGATCGAAGCTGGCTTCGTGCTCACCTGCGTTGCCTACCCCACCTCCGACGTCACCATCACCACCCACGCCGAAGAAGAGCTCTATTGAGCCGACGGGCCTTACCCGCCGCCAGCCCGGCGCACTGTCGGGCGCTCTCCACATCCAGCAGGCGGAACTGATCGCTATCCGGCGCCCCGCTTGTTTCCTTTCTCCTTCTCTGCCACCCTTCGGGGTGGCTTTTTGATGGCCGTGCAGGTCGACAATCTCCAAGACCACGGCAGCGAACATTGCAGCCCCGGGGGCCAGTACAGCTACCGCGTGATCGGAGCGTGCTGCCGCCTGTTCGACCGGGAAGAGTTGCCGTGGCCCTGCTGCCGCCTGGCCTGGCGCAGCAAGGAACCCAGCTGGCGTCGCATCGGCCGCCGCTTTGTGGCCGATCTGGCCTCGCGGCGCTGCCCCTCCTATGCGGTGGAGGTGCTGGAGCCGGGCTCCCGCCCCACCCGCACCGTGATCACGCTGTTTCCGCTGCGCCTCTCGCCGGCGCTCCAGGAGTGGTGGTACAGCAAGCAGCCCGCCTCGCTCGATCCCGCCTGCCAGCGACCACCTGCCGCCTCGGCCGGTAGTGCGGATCCCAACGACCCTGCAGCCTCGCCCCCCGTCTCCCTTTCAGGCCTCTGAGATGAGCCGCGGGAGCAGCGGCGCATGAACTGCCTGCAGTAGTGCTGCACCGCTGCCAAAAAAAAGCCCCCTGGGCAAGGGGGCGGTGGCGTTGATTGGCGGGTAGAGCCTGCCGGTGGGCGAGGCTCAGACGTGCGCCTGGCACGGATAGAGGCCTGGATCAGAAGTAAACCTTGCCGCCACCCCACTGGGTGCCGCTCACCTTGGGGGCCACCAGGATGTAGCCGGCGATCAGGCGGAGGTCGTCGTCGCTGAGATCGCGCATTTTGACGAACACATCGCTGCTGCGCATGCTCGGGTGCACGTCGGCGATGCTGTATTCACCGTCGTAAGAGGTGGGGTCCTTGATGTAGTCAACGAGGGAGTCGACCGAGTTGCGCGGCGGGGTGGCCAGGGCCAGGGTTTCCGGGTCGAGGCCCACGTTGTAGTTCGTCTTGGTGACACCGCCGGCGTGACAGGTGCCGCAGCTGTCGTTGAACAACTTGCGACCACTCTTGATCTCCGATTCGCTGAAGGTGACCAGGCCACCATCCGGTGTGCCGCTGACCGTGAGCGTTTCTGCATCCCATTGGGCGGCCTGCAGAGGAGCCACCCAGACTCCGAAGGTCAGCAGCAATCCCAGCGGCAGCACCAGCAGAAGGCGGGCGATCGACCGGAGGGCGGCGGGAAGGGAAAGGGCCATGGAGGGAGCTGGCGAATTGGCGGTGGACACCGCACCTGAGACCTTGTATCACGGGCGAAGGGCACTCCGGGGCGGGATCAAGAACTGTTGCAGGCACAAGCGGCCCGGCCAACCCGCAGCCTGTGCCTCAACCCTCGTCGGGGTTGACCTCAAGGGTGAGGAAATCCTTGGCCACCAACGTGTTCGGGAAGATCGCCCTTGCCTCGTCGAGCAGATCATCGGGGGTGACCGTGTTGCCCTGCACGTAACGGGGGCTCAGGTGGGTGAGCGCCAGGGTTTTCACCCCGGCGAGGGCCGCCGTCTGGGCCGCCATGGTGCTGGTGGAGTGCTGCCGTTGGAACGCCATCTCCGCTTCCCCGTGAGCAAAGGTGGATTCGTGCACGAGCAGATCGGCGCCGCGCGCCAGCTCCACCGCCGCTTCGCAGAACACGGTGTCGGTGCAGTACACGAAGGTGCTCCCGGGCCGCGCCGGGCCGCACAGCCGCTCTCCATGGATGATCCGCCCGTCCTCGAGCGTGACGCTCCGACCCGCCTTGAGCTCGGCGTAGATGGGGCCGGGCGGGATGCCCAGCGCACGGGCCTGCTGCACATCGAAGCGCCCGGGGCGGGGCTTCTGCTCCACCCGGTAGCCGTAGGCGGGGATGCGATGGGTGAGCGGGGCACAGCGCACGATCAGATCGTCATCGTCGAGCAGCACCGTGCCGGCAGTGGCGGCCTCGCGTACCCGATGGCTGGCCAGGGGATAGCCGATGCGCGTCGATGAGGTTCGCAGCACGCCTTCGAGGTAATCGCGCAGGGGGTCGGGGCCGTAGAGATCGATGCCCTGGCAGCTGCCAGCCATGCCCAGGCTGGCGAGCAGACCCGGCAACCCGAAGATGTGGTCGCCGTGCATGTGGGTGATGAAGATGCGCCGCAGCTGCGACACCCGCAGGTCACTGCGGAGGAATTGATGCTGGGTACCTTCGCCGCAGTCGAACAGCCACAGCTCGGCGCGTTGCGGCAGCCGCAGCGCCACGGCCGACACGTTGCGGGCCCGGGTGGGAACGCCCGAACTCGTTCCGAGGAAAGTGACCTGCAAGCCAGTTGCGCTTTGCCGCATGCTGCCACGTCGATCACTGGCCGGCGGAGGGCTGGCGCGGTGCCCGGATCGTCGTGACAATGACCCCCTTGTGAGCTCCGCTGCTGGTCGCCATGGCTGGGATGTTCGCCCGCTCGGCGCTGCCGAAGGCCTTCCATCGGTCCGCTGCACCTTCACTGGCGCCACGCCTTGGCCTTGCCGGCCTGGCAATGCCGCTGGCCTGGGCGATGCTGCCCGGCCTGCCAGCGGCCCATGCCCAGCAGCCGGCCATCCGGCCGGTGCCCCAGACGGCCAGCGCCAGTCCCGATCCGAGCCTGCGGGTGCTGCTGCTGGAGACGGCGGAGGTACGGGTGGGCGGCGCCAGCGGCCTGCGCCTGCTTGATGCCAGCGGCCGAGAACGGCTGCGCCTCCCCGAAGGCGGAGCCATTGCCCTGCGCCCTGCCGGCAGCGGCGTGCGGGTGGAGGTGGTGGCGCCCCGGGGGCTGGGCACGGCGCCTGCATCGCTGAGCCTGGCGGAGCTGTGGATCGATGCCGGCCAGTCCCCCGGTGGCGACGCCGTGCTGCAGCTGAAGAACCGCGCCTACCGGGGACGGCTGGTGGTGCGCCCGGCCGCCTCCGCGTTGCGAGTGGTCAATGTGGTCGCCCTCGAGACCTACCTTCCCAGCGTGGTGGGAAGCGAGATGCCCGCCAGCTGGCCCCTGGAGGCCTTGCGGGCCCAGGCCGTGGCGGCGCGCACCTACGCCCTCCGCCAGCGCCGCCCCGACCAGCCGTTCGACCTCAAGGCCACCGTCAGCAGCCAGGTCTACAAAGGGGTGGAGGCGGAGACCGCGTCCACCAGGGAGGCGGTGCGCGGCACCCGCGGATTGGTGCTGACCCACCAGAACGCCCTGATCAATGCGGTGTTCCACAGCAGTGCCGGTGGCACCACCGAAAACAGCGGCGATCTGTGGCAGCGCCAGATGCCCTATCTGGTGAGCGTCGCCGACTTCGATGAGGCCTCACCGGTGAGCCGCTGGCGCCAGGAACTGCCGCCGCCGCTGCTGGCCCGCGCCTTCGCCGAACTGGGCGGGGTGCAGCGCATCGACATCCTCTCCACCACCGCCAGTGGCAGGGTGCGGCAGGCCCGCGTGGTGGGCCCCAGTGGCCAGCTTCTGGTGAGTGGGGCGGAGCTGCGCAGCCGGCTGGGCCTGAAGAGCACGCTGGTGCGTTTCGAGGCAGCCCCCTTCAGCTTCACTGAGCCTCAGGTGCCGCCGTCCACCTGGTTGTCGGCCACGGGCGTGCTGCTCTCGCTGCCTGCGCCGCCGCCGCTGCTACCTCCCCGCAACCCCACACTGGTGGCAGTGGGACGGGGCTTCGGCCACGGGGTGGGCATGAGCCAGTGGGGGGCCCTGGCTATGGCCCAGCGAGGCAGCAGCTTCCAGGAGATTCTCCGCCACTACTACCGCGGCGCCCAACTGCGTCCGTACGGTGACATCGCCACACCACGTCTGGCGGCGGATGCGGGCTCTGCATCAGGCTCCTCACCATGGAGTCCCCGCCACGCGGCCCTGCGTTCCGCTCGCCTCTGAGCGCACCGGCCTTACCCGCTCTTTGCCCTGAATCCATCGCTCCGATCCCCGGTTGGCACCACCGGCTGGAGGTGTTTCCGGATGGGGAGCAACTGAGCGAGGCGGTGGCAGAGGCCCTGTTCGACCAGTTGCTACGCCCTCAGGCCCTGCCGCTGGGGCTGGCCACGGGCCGCACGATGGTGGCGGTGTACGGCGCACTGCGGCAGCGCATCGCGGCGCTGCCGCCTGCGGAGCGGGCCCGCCTGCTGGCCGGATGGCGCAGCTTCAACCTCGATGCCTACGTGGGCCTGCCCCGGCACGATCCCCGCAGCTTCGCTGCTGAGATGGAGGCCCGGCTGATCGCACCGCTTGGTCTCGCTCCGGAGCAGGCGGCCCTGCCTGATGGCCTGGCCGCCGACGCTCAGGCCGAAGCCGTCCGCTACAGCACCGCGCTGGAGGAGGCCGGCGGCATCGGCCTCCAGCTGCTGGGGCTCGGCAACAACGGCCATGTGGGCTTCAACGAACCCCCCTGTGAGGCCAGCCAGCGCTGTCATGTGGTGGAGCTCGATGCCGCCACCCGCGCCCAGAACGCCCCGGCGTTCGGCGGTGATCCAGAGGCCGTGCCGCGATGGGCGATCACGCTCGGTCTGGCGGAGATCCTGGCGGCGCAGCGGATCCTGCTGGTGGTGAGCGGCTCTTCCAAAGGGCCGATCCTGAGACGGCTACTGCAGGAGCCCCCCAACGCCCAGCTGCCGGCCAGCTGGCTTCAGCAGCACCCGCGGCTCCGGCTGATGGTCGACCGGGCTGCGCTCACTGGCTGAAGCCAGCACCTGCCGGCTCACCTCCCCGCCAGCGACGGCAGGCCAGCCATCACGCCAGGAACGCTTCGATCAGGGCCTCGTCGGCCTCAAGGTTGGCGGTCACGCTGCGGACGTCATCGAGGTCGTCGAGGGCATCGAGCATGCGCAGGCAGTGGCGCAGCGCCTCGGACTCCTCCAGGCGGCAGGTGGTGGATGGGATCCAGCGGTGCTCCCAGCCCTGCACGCTCCAGCCCTGGTGCCGCAGGGCATCCTGCAGGCCCTCCAGGTCGGCATAACTGCACACCACTTCCGCGGAGGCGTCGCCAGCTCCAGCTCCACCACGACCTCCCCCCCCAGCAGGTTCGCCCTTGCCGGCTGCCGTCCCCCCTGCCGCTGGCTCGAACGTGTAGGTGAGCGCGGCGGGACCGCCTGCCATCTCCAAGGCCAGCAGGCTCTCCAGCAGGGCGTTCTCCTCGAGGTGGGGCTGCGCGATCCGCACCACGCCGCGGTGCTCGAACAGGTACCCCACACAGCCCACCTCGCCCAGGTTGCCCCCGTGCTTGCTGAAGGCCAGGCGCAGGTCCGCCGCCGTGCGGTTGCGGTTGTCGGTGAGCGCCTCCACCAGCACGGCCACCCCGCCGGGGCCATAGCCCTCGTAGCGGACCTCCTGAAACTGATCGCCGTCACCGCTGCCCTGGCCAGCTCCCTTGGCGATTGCCCGCTCGATGTTGGTGTTGGGCAGCCCGGCGGCTCTGGCCTTCTCCAGGGCCGTCCGCAGCTGGAAGTTGCCGGCCGGATCGGCCCCGGCGCGGGCGGCCACGCTGATTTCCCGAGCCAGACGGGTGAACACCACCCCGCGTTTGGCATCGACCACCGCCTTCTGGCGTTTGATCTGGCTCCATTTGCTGTGGCCGGCCATGGCTGGGTGCTGGGTGCGGGATCGGGAGGGAAGCGCCGACGCGGCGGCCTTAGCCGGCCGCGTCGAACACCAGCCGCGGTTGCAGGCGACCGCCCGGGGCGGTGCGGGCCATGCCGGCCAGGTGGCCCTGCGGATCGAGGATCACCACGGGCTGGTCGAGCACGCTGGGATCGAAACCGGGCCGATCGGGGCTGGATACGGCGCTGGCGCAGAGGCTGCGGCCGCAGCGCCAGCCTGCCAGATCCGCCGCATCCAGCTGTCGCGAGGGCAGGTGCCTGAGCGGCTGGAGTGGATTGTCGAGAGCCGGCAGGGGCGCCCCGCTCTCGAGCGCCTCCAGGCTGACGCTGCCACTCAGAGAGAAGCCGAGCGCTTCGGTGCGACGCAGGCTGGCCAGGGTGCCACCGCAACCCAGGGCGTTGCCCAGGTCCCTCGCCAGGGAGCGGATGTAGGTGCCAGCGGAACAGCGCACCGCCAGCTCCAGCTGCTGGCTGGCGGGCTCCCAGCTCAGCAGCTCAAGCGCATCGATCTGCACCGGCCGCGCCGCCAGCTCCATCGTTTCGCCCCGCCGCGCCCGCGCATACGCCCGCTCCCCATCCACGTGCACCGCCGACACCTGGGGCGGTTGCTGCAGGATCGAACCGCGGAAGCGCTCCAGGCAGGCGTCCAGGTCGTCGTGGCTGAGGGCGGGCACCGGACGGCGCTCCAGCAACTCACCGCTGAGGTCGTCACTGCTGGTGCGCCAGCCGAGCTGGATCACGCCGCGGTAGGCCTTGCCACTCGGCAGGTAGGGCAGCAGGCGCGTGGCGGCGCCCAGTGCCAGCGGCAACACGCCGGTGACGGCAGGATCGAGGGTGCCGCCGTGGCCGACCCGCTTGAGCCCGTAGCAGCGGCGCACCCTGGCCACGCAGGCGTGGGAGGTGAGACCTGCCGGCTTGTCGAGCACCAGGAAGCCGCAGGGCGAAGGGGAGGCGGTCACCGCGACATCGCTGCAGATGGCAAACGCCGGGAAAGGGAAGGCCGGCGGCGGTGCATCATCGCCGCCAGGGGGTGGCAGGAGCCAGGCGGGGCTTCAGGCTGGGGTGCCTGTTCCCCCGGTACCGCGTCTGTGCCTGTGCAACACCGCCGTGATCTGGCCTTCCTGGTGCTGGCCGGCCTCTTCCTCGGCACCATGGGCATGCTCAACATCCTCGGCCTCACCCGCTTCCTGAGCCTGGGCTCGATCGGCGGCTGGCCGATCGTGGTGGCGGTGGGTGCACTGCCCTATCCGGTCACCTTCCTCTGCACCGATCTGATCAGCGAGATCTGGGGCGAGCAGAAGGCGGGACAGGTGGTGTGGGTGGGGCTGCTGCTCAACGGATGGATCGTGCTCATCCTCTGGCTTGGAGGGGTGCTACCTGGCCTGGCCGGCACCGACTCCAGCACCTTCTTCGAGATGCGGCGCCTGGCCTTCGGCGCCGTGGGGGCCTCCATGGTGGCGTACCTGGCGGCCCAGTTCACCGACGTGCGCCTTTTCCATTTCTGGAAGCGCTTCAGCGGCGGCAAGGCCCTCTGGCTGCGCAACAACGGCTCCACCCTGGTCAGCCAGCTGGTGGACACCACAGCGGTGGTGTTGATCAGCCACTACGCCGCCCATGTGCTGCCGATCCGCTCTGGTGAGCCGGTGCTGCCCCAGCTATGGGCGTTCATCCTCAGCGGCTACCTGTTCAAGTTTCTGGCCGCCCTGCTCGACACCCTGCCCTTCTACCTCCTGGTGGGCTGGCTGCGGCGCTGGCTTGAGGTGCCCGGCGACGGGGTGGAACTGGGCCATGAAGACCCCCGCCCACTCCCGCTCCCCCGGCCGGGGCGCTGAGCCAGCCGTGAGCGGCGGCCCCTTACCCTGACGGTCTGCCAAGGGGACCAGGAGTGTCCGAGTCAACCCAGACCATGACGGCCCCATCGGTGCTGCCCAGCCTCGATGTGGAGCGGTTCCTGCGGGACGGCTTCGGCCTGTTCGACCAGCTGGCGGCCTACGTGCAGCTGAGCCCAGGCGAACTGGAGCAGCGCCTGGCCCACAGCCGCAGCGACCTGGCCGCCCTGCACCCCGGCGCCACCGGCTTCGACCCGGAACGGGTGGAGGCCTTCTACGAGGAAACGGTGGGCCACGGCCACCTGCTCGAGCTTTCGGCCTGGCACCTGGGCAGCGGCGATTACATCGCCGACACTCTGCGCCTGCAGCAGCATCTGGCCCGGGGCCAGGTGCTCGACTTCGGCGGCGGCATCGGCACCCATGCCCTGGCGGCGGCGGCGCTGCCCCAGGTGGAGCGGGTGTGGTTCGTGGACCTCAACCCCGACAACCGGGCGTTCGTGCGCCAGCGGGCGGAAGCCCTGGGCCTCGCCCATCGCCTCGGCTTCTGCCGCGATCTGAGCGATCCGGCCCTGCCGGCCGCGTTCGACACCATCGTCTGCCTGGATGTGCTGGAGCACCTGAGCCATCCGGCCGATCAGCTGGAGGTGTTCGCCTCACGCATGTCGAAGGAGGCGGTGGCCCTGCTCAACTGGTATTTCTTCAAGGGCTTCGCTGGCGAGTATCCGTTCCACTTCGATGACCCGCAACTGGTGGAGCGTTTCTTCCGCAAACTCCAGAGCCGCTTCCTCGAGGTGTTCCACCCCTTCCTGATCACCACCAGGGCCTATCGCCTCGCCGATTGACCAGCCTGGTGACCGCCGCATGCGCGGAGGCGGAGGCGAAAGACTGACCCCGGAGCGAAGCCAGACACCACAGCGGAGCCAGATCCTGTCGCACCCGGGTGTGCACACGCACCAGGCTGGCACCCGCACCCAAACGAAAAGACCGGGAGGCTGGAGAACCAGCAGTCCCGGTCTTGAGCTGCAGTCCTGTGGCTTTCAGGAAAGATGGGCCTTTTGCGTTGAGCCCAGCCAGCCCTGAGAGGTTGAGCCAGCCCTGGCGTGTGCAAGGCCAAGGCTGGCCGTTGGCGTTCAGCCCAGGGCCACGTGGATGCGCTTGCGGTTGCGGAGGCCGCGCTTGATGGTCTCGAAGTTCACGACGCCGTCGATGAGGGCAAAGAGGGTGTCGTCGGAGCCGCGGCCGACGTTGTTGCCAGGCAGCACGGAGGTGCCGCGCTGACGGATCAGGATCGAACCGGCGCTCACGGTTTCACCGCCATAGCGCTTGACACCCAGCCGTTTGGAATTGGAATCGCGGCCGTTGCGGGTGGAGCCTGTGCCTTTCTTGTGGGCCATGGGGGCGAGAAAACGAAGGGTGGGCGAAAGAAGGAGGAAGTGGAACCGGGATCAGGCGAGCGCCTTGCCCGCCACGGTGATCGACTCGACCCGCACACGGGTGAGCTCCTGGCGGTGGCCGTTTTTGCGGCGGGTTTTCTTCTTGGGCCGCATTTTGTAGACGATGATCTTGGGGCCGCGGCGATGCTCAAGCACCTTGAGCTGAACGGTGACACCGCTCACATAAGGGTGGCCCAGTGTGGTGGCGCCGCTGGCGTCACGCACGAGCAGCACGTTCTCCAGGGTGACGCTCTCGTCGACCTCTGCCGCGATGCGGTCAAGGTCGTAGTAGCGGTTCGGCTGGAGCCAGAACTGCTGGCCTGAGGCCTCGGCGATCACGTAGGTGCCGGCGCCCGGCGCTGGAGAGTCTGTGCTCGGCGCTGAGGCGCCGGTGGCGGGGGTGGTGCTCATGGGTGCGAAGGCGTGGACAGGCTGCCCGCTCCTGGCCAGCGACCCTGTTGGGGATCACCGGACGGCTCGGCATTCAGGCCTGGCGCACATCCTGAAGAATGGACAAGTGTCCATCCTCCACTCCCAGAGCCCCGCCCGTCAACCTTAAGGTCTCCCAAACGTGGTTCCACGCGCCGCATGTCCCAGCCGGCCTTCACGATCGCCTCGCTGATTCGCGATCCCGGCCTTGATGCTGCCTGCGGGCAGTGGCTGCAGGAGGGGCGCTACGACGTGGTGGCGCTCGGCCTGGCCCCTGACCCCTGCGCGTTGCTGGCCGAGAGCTGGGAGAACTTTGACGCGGTGCTGCTGGAACAGGGTGCCCTGCCTGAGGCACTCGATGGTTTACGCCATCAGGGTTTGCTGCTTCCCGCCGTGGTGGTGGGCCCGGTGAGTGGGCAGCTGGATTACCACGATGCCGAGGTGCATCTGCCCGCCGACCAACTGGAACAGCTCAGCTACAGCCTGGATGCGGCGATCTCCCGCTTCCTGCGACGTGGCAACGTGGAGGGGGGTCTACCGAGCGAGCCCGGCGGCGATGGCTCCTGGAGGCTGTCAAGCCGCCTGCAGGAGCGGCTTGGCTATCTGGGGGTTTTCTATAAGAGGGACCCTTCGCGGTTTCTCCGCAATCTGCCTCCCCTGGAGCAGAAGGAGTTGTTTCTCTCCCTGGAGCGCACGTACAGAGATCTGCTGGTGAGCTACTTCAAGGACGAGGCCGCAGCGAATCAGGCATTGGAAAGCTTCGTGAACACCGCATTTTTCAGTGATCTCTCCATCACCAAGACCGTGGCCATCCATGCAAATCTGATCGACGAATTCTGGAAATTGCTCAAGCTCAAAGGACAGAAAGACGATTTTCTTCGTGATTACCGCCTGGCCCTCCTTGACGTGATGGCCCATCTCTGCGAGATGTACCGTCGATCCCTGCCCGTCAACGAGCCGGCCCCAGGGCCGCGCGCCGTCGCTGCTACCACGCTTCAGGACCTTCGATCCAACCAACCTTCTGAGGTGCACCCTTGAGCATTCGCAAGACCTACATCCTCAAGCTCTATGTGGCGGGGAACACTCCCAATTCCATGCGCGCCCTCAAGACCCTGCGCAACATTCTGGAGCAGGAGTTCAAGGGGGTGTATGCCCTGAAGGTGATTGATGTGCTCAAGAATCCCCAGCTGGCCGAAGACGACAAGATTCTGGCCACCCCGACGCTCGCCAAGATCCTCCCACCGCCGGTGCGACGCATCATCGGCGATCTCTCTGATCGGGAGCGGGTGCTGATCGGCCTTGATTTGCTTTACGACGAGCTCACCGAAAATGATCTCTTCAATCCTGAACCCCAGGCTGATGATGCCGGAGGCACGGGCCAGATTCTGTAGATCCTCCTAGTAATTTCCGGGCTTTGTTCAGCTGGGCCTTAGGTTGATGCAGGCACCAGACCAGCCATGACGGATTCTCCTTCCCATCCCCATTCGCAGATGCAGGTTCAGAAGCTTCCGACCGGGGTGGAAGGCCTTGATGACATTTGCCAGGGCGGCCTGCCGATTGGGCGTTCCACGCTGATCAGCGGCACATCCGGCACGGGCAAGACCGTTTTCTCGCTGCACTTTCTCTACAACGGCATTCATCATTTTGATGAGCCAGGCATCTTCGTTACCTTTGAGGAATCGCCCCGGGACATCATCCGCAATGCTTCCAGCTTTGGTTGGAATCTGCAGGAGCTGGTGGATCAAGGCAAGTTGTTCATCCTTGATGCTTCCCCGGACCCCGATGGCCAGGATGTGGCTGGAAGCTTCGATCTCTCGGGATTGATTGAGCGAATCAACTACGCGATCAGAAAATACAAGGCCCGGCGCGTGGCCATCGATTCAATCACGGCGGTTTTCCAGCAATATGATGCTGTGTCGGTGGTGCGTCGGGAGATTTTCCGCCTGATTGCCCGGCTCAAAGAAATCGGCGTCACCACGGTGATGACCACCGAACGCATCGATGAGTACGGCCCGATCGCCAGATACGGCGTCGAAGAGTTTGTCTCCGACAACGTGATCATTCTGCGCAATGTCCTGGATGTGGAGCGCCGCCGCCGCACGGTGGAGATCCTCAAGCTGAGGGGAACCACCCACATGAAAGGAGAGTTCCCCTTCACCATGGGGCCACAGGGTGTAGCGATTTTCCCGCTGGGTGCGATGCGCCTCACGCAGCGTTCTTCAAATGTGCGCCTGAGCTCGGGAGTACCGCGCCTCGATGAGATGTGTGGCGGTGGTTTCTTCAAGGATTCGATCATCCTCGCCACCGGTGCCACCGGCACTGGCAAGACACTGCTGGTGAGCAAGTTCATTGAAAACGCCTACAGAAACAAAGAACGGGCCATCCTCTTTGCCTACGAAGAGTCAAGGGCGCAATTGCTTCGCAATGCCACCAGCTGGGGCATTGACTTTGAGCAGATGGAGCAAGATGGCATGCTCAAGATCATCTGTGCTTATCCAGAATCCACCGGCCTGGAAGATCATCTCCAGATCATCAAAACCGAGATTGCCGAGTTCAAGCCCTCCAGAATGGCGATTGATTCGCTATCTGCCCTCTCCCGTGGGGTGAGCCACAACGCTTTCCGGCAGTTTGTGATCGGCGTGACGGGATACGCGAAGCAGGAAGAGATTGCCGGCTTCTTCACCAACACCTCCGAAGAATTCATGGGGAGTCACTCCATCACGGATTCCCACATCTCCACGATCACTGATACGATTCTGCTGCTGCAGTATGTGGAGATCCGCGGTGAGATGGCCCGCGCGATCAACGTGTTCAAGATGCGTGGCTCCTGGCACGACAAGGGCATCCGTGAATTCGTGATCACAGGCAACGGCCCAGAAATACGCGATTCCTTCTCCAATTTCGAGCGTATCATCAGCGGCGTGCCCCACCGTGTCACCTCCGATGAACGGGTGGAACTCTCCCGCATTGTGCGCGGTGTGGAGGATGACGCTTTCTGATCGGGATCTCCGTTCTGAGCCAGATCTCAGGCAGCGCTGGCAGCGGGTGGTGATGGCTGTGAGAACGCAGCGCTGAATGTAGACGTGGCGGCAGCTGCGTTACTTCGCTCGCCTGCAATCGCCAGTTCATCGCTGTCGGCTTGCTCCAGGGGTAGATCGAACCAGAAGGTGGTGCCAACGCCCAGTTCGCTCACCATGTGGATGCGGCTACCGTGCTTTTCAATGATGCCTCTCACGATCGATAGCCCCAGACCCGTTCCCACTTCGGTGTGCACGGCATTCTCGACCCGGTAGAAGCGATCGAAGATCCGGGCCTGGTCTTCGCGGGAGATGCCGGCTCCCGTGTCGGCGATCTCCACCCGCAGCCGCGGCAGGGGTGAGGACAGACCGCAGCTGAGGCTGTCTTTGTCATGGACGGGGATGGAGAGGTCGATGTGGCAGGAATCAGGCCACGGATAGGCGCGCAGCCTCAGGCAGCCACCCGGCTGGGTGAACTTGAGCCCATTGCCCACCAGGTTGTCGAAGACCTGAAGCAGGAGGTCCCAGTTGCCACGTACGCGGGGCAACTGGGCGTCCACATCCATCGCCAGCGTCACCCCTTTCTCATCGGCATTGAGGCGGTAATTGCGCAGGGTCTGCTCGATCGCCGGGCGCAGTTCAATCGGCTCCAGCACCCAGGTACGGTCGGATTCCAGCCTCGACAGATCGAGCACATCGTTCACGAGGCGTGTGAGACGATCGGTTTCAGCGTTGGCGATGCCGAGGAACTCCTGGGTTTCCTCCTCACTCAGCTGGTCACGCATGTCGTGGAGGGTTTCCACATAGCTCTTGATGTTGAACAGCGGCGTGCGCAATTCATGCGACACATTGCTGATGAAGCGGCTCTGGGCGGCGTTCAGTTCCACTTCCCGGGTGAGGTCCTGGATCGTCATGGCAATCCCCTTCAGGCTTTCGCCGCTGGCATCACGCACGCTCTGCAGCACGATGCGCAGGGTGCGGGGCGGCTCGCCGAACGTGCAGCGCACATCGCAGCTGTCCCGCTCACCGGCCAGCAAGCCATCAAGCGGGGCTTGCAGTTCCATCGCCAGCAGATCTGGCAGTTCGCTGCAGAGATCACTGCCTTCCAGGTTGCGGCCTTCCCAGCGGAACAGGCGGCGGGCCGTGGGATTCACCAGCACGATCTGACCATCGCCATCGAGCAGGGCAGCGCCGTCGGCCATGCTGGCGATCAGGGTCTGCTGTTTCACCTGGGCGGCGGTGAGTTCCTCGATGTTGGCGGCGTCGTACACCTCCAGCTGGGAGGCCATGTCGTTGAAACCATTCAGCAGTTCCCCCAGCTCGCCGCCCACAGGCAGGGCGATGCGGGCCTGGAAATCACCGCCGGCGATCGCCCGCACGCCACGCAGCAATTCCTTCACCGGGCGGGTGATCGTGAGCGCGTTGAACACTGCCCCGAGGATCACCAGCACCCAGATCGAGATGAACACCGCCACGGTGACTTCCCGCGTCAATGCCGCACTGGCCAGCACCGCTTCATTGGGATTGATACCAAGCGCGAGCACGCCGAGGTAGCGCCCTTCGCTCACCATCGGCACGAACACATCGGTCACCTGGCCGTCTGGGCTGAGGTGCTGACGGATCAGCGGATTCTGGGAACGGCGTTGCAGATCGGCGGGCAGTTCAAGCCGGCGGCTGAGCAGCAGTTCACTGCTGCCGTTGCTGCCGCCGATCGGGATGCCGAGGTAGATCACTCCATCGGGATCGGCGAAGAAGATGTAACGCAGGCTTCGGCTCGAGCGCCAGAAGCGCTCCGCCACCGCCGCCAGTTCGCGGTCGTTGGCTTCGGCCACCAGCGGGGTGACGTTCGCGGCCAGCAGCAGACCCAGGTCGCGGGCGAAGCGGGTGTCGCTCATACGCGCATCGCGTTGGATGCCGTTGAGCGCGATGAAGGTGATGCTGGTCATCATCAGGCTCACCACCAGGGTGGCCACAGCCAGCAGCTTGGTCTGCAGGCTGAATTCGGCCCACCACAGGCCGAGCCGCTGCTGCCAGCTGAGCGGGATGGCGGCCGCGCCAGTGGTGGCGCCGCGAGCGGGGGCAGGGGACGGAGGGGTCGGGGCGGAGGCTGGAGAGGCAGACACCGGCCGGTCAGAAGAGGGCGGAAGCTCGGCGGTCACGCGCGGAACCGTCGGATAGACGCACCCTAGGGGCGGCGCACCTGGTGGCCGATGTCACGCCGGAAGCTGAGGCCTTCGAAGTGCACCTGCTCCAGGCCGCCGTAAGCGGCGGCGAAGGCCGCATCGAAATCGTCGGCCTGCGCCACCACCGCCAGCACCCGACCTCCTGCCGTGACGCACACACCATCGGCGCCGGCCCGGCTACCGGCATGGAAGAGCTGCAGATCCGGATCCGGCGTGAGGCAGGTGGTGATCGCGTCACCGCTGCGCACCGGTCCGGGGTAGCCGGCGGCGGCAGCCACGACGCAGGCGCTGCAGCGGCCCGAGATCGTGAGCGGCGGGGCGGCATCAAGGCGGCCGCTGGCACAGGCCATCAGCACCTCGGCCAGTTCATCGCCCAGCAGGGGCATCAGCGTCTGGCACTCGGGATCGCCGAAGCGGCAGTTGAATTCGATCACCTTCGGTCCGTCGTCGGTGAGCATCAGGCCCGCGTAGATCACGCCGCGGTAATCGATGCCCCGGCCCCGCAGGGTGGCCAGGATCGGCAGCAGCACCTGCTGACGCACCAGCTCGAGCCCGGCAGCGTCCAGCAGGGGGGCCGGCGCATAGGCCCCCATGCCGCCCGTGTTTGCGCCGGTGTCCCCTTCGCCGATGCGCTTGTGGTCCTGAGCGGGAGGCAGCAGCACCATGCGCTCCCCGTCGGTGAGCGCGAACACCGACACCTCCGGTCCGCTCAGGCGCTCCTCCAGCACCAGGGCGTCGCCGGCACTGCCGAAGCGCCCCGCAAAGATCTCCTCGATCGCGGCACGGGCCTCCTCAAGGCTGTCGGCCACCGTCACCCCTTTGCCGGCCGCCAGCCCATCGGCCTTCACCACCAGGGGCCGGCCATGGGACTCCAGGGCCTGCAGCGCCTGCTCGCGGCTGGTGGCGGCCCAGTAGCCCGCCGTGGGCACGCCGGCCTCCTGCATCAGCGCCTTCGCCCATTGCTTGCTGGCCTCCAGTTGGGCGCCGCCTGCCCCTGGACCGAACACCGCCAGTCCGGCGGCGCGCAGCTCGTCGGCGAGGCCAGCGGCCAGGGGTGCTTCCGGGCCCACCACCACCAGATCCACCTGCCGCTCCAGGCAGGCGGCGACCAGCCCAGGCCCATCGCTCTCGGCGATCGGCAGCGGCTCGCAGCCCTCCTGTCCGGCGGTGCCGCCGTTGCCCGGGGCTACCCACACCCGTTCCACGCCGCGGCAGCGCCGCAGGGCCCAGCCCAGGGCGTTCTCCCGGCCCCCCGCCCCCACCACCAGCACCCGGCGTGGAGACGGCAGGCCATCGGTCAGGGTTGCGGACATGGAGCGGAGCGGGTGATGGGGGGCGGTTCCCTTAGGTTGTGGCCCGGTGGCCGCCTGCCGTGACCCTTCCTCTTTACATGCCGGTGGGTCCCCGCCGAAGGCTGGCCCTGCTGCTGATGGCCGGGTTGGTCATCGCCGGCAACGTTCCCGTCCAGGCCCAGACCGCGCTCCCAACCCAGCGCCAGCCCGGGTCTGCTGCCCCGGCGGCCCAGGCTCCGCCGATGGCTGCAGAACTGGCCACGCCCCAGGCCCCGGTGACGCCTGCGGTCCCGGGGCCTGGGGTACTGCCGGGAATGCCCGACGAGGACTTCGATGCTGCGCTGCGCTCCGAGGATTTCGCGGCCCTCGAGCGGGCCTGTCAGGACTCCGCCCGGTTCGATCGCAGCGACCGGCTGCGGCTGCTGCGTGAGCGCCTGGTGACGATGCGCCCGGCGCCCCAGCCCTTCGCCGTGATCCTGGTCAATGCCAATGCCCTGATCAGCTGCCTGGCACCAGAGTCGGCGCTCACCGTGCTCGACCGCTACGGCCCCGGGCAGGGCCGCGAGCGGGAGCAGTGGCTGGTGCAGCAGTGGCGCGCCGCCAACGCCGCCCTCGATCACCGCCGGGCCGCCGAGGCGCTGCGGCGGCTGGCGGCGGGCCGCATCGCCCAGCTCGAAACGATGCCCCTGCCCCTGCGGCTACGCGAAGACGGCAGTCTCGACACCCGCTCGGCCCTTGATGTACTCGCCGGCCACCTGGAGGTGCTGGGCCGCTCGCGGGAGGCGGCGGAGGTGCTGCTGGCCGGCCGGCTGCCCGGCACGGTGGCGGCCGAGCGGCTGGAGCGGGCGGTGATCTTGCTGGTGGCGGTGCCGCTAACTGAGCGCAATGCCCTGCTGGAGCTGGCCCTCAACCAGGCGGCTGCGGATGGGGCCTGGGGGCTGGCGGCGCAGCTGCTGGATCTACAGCAGTTCGTGCAGCGCGCAGCCGGTGCCGATCCGCGCGCGGCCGCCGATCGGCGCCTGAGGCTCGCCCGTCGCATCGACGACGCCTATGGCGAATGGTTGCTGGAGCGCGCCAATCCCGAGGCGAAGCAACGCGCCGCTGCTCTTGAACGTGAGCTGCGCTCCCCCCGGGCCGCCGGTGGGCACGCCAGCCCCGCACCCGCACCCGGCCCTACCCCACCACCCAACTCCCTCCTGCCATGACGGCCTTTTCGATCGGTGCGCTCCTGTATGAGGGCAAGGCCAAGCGGGTGTTCGCCACCCAGGACCCCGACCTGGTGGCGGTGGACTACAAGGACGACGCCACTGCCTTCAATGCGCTGAAGAAAGCGCAGCTGCAGGGGAAGGGCGCCCTCAACTGCCGCATCTCCGCGCTGCTGTTCGAAGCGCTCGAGGCCGCCGGCGTTCCCACCCACTACCTGGGTGTGGAGGGCAGCTCCTGGATGCTGGTGCGGCCCGTGGCGGTGATTCCCCTGGAGGTGGTGATCCGAAACCGCGCGGCCGGTTCCCTCTGCCGGGAGATGCCGATCGCGCCCGGTACCCCCCTGGAGCCACCGCTGCTGGATCTTTATTACAAGGACGATGCCTACGGCGATCCGTTTCTGAGCGAGGCACGGCTGGCGAGGCTGGCGCTGGTCACGGCGCAGCAGCGCGCCGATCTGGAGGCCCTCGCCCACCGGGTGAATGGTGTGCTCCGCCCGTTGTTCGCCGGCGTAGGACTCGAACTGGTGGATTTCAAGCTGGAGCTTGGCTTCACGGCAGACCAGCAGCTGGTGGTGGCCGATGAGATCAGCCCGGACACCTGCCGGCTCTGGGACCTCGCCACTGAGGACGCCAGCGACCGGATTCTGGACAAGGACCGCTTCCGCCAGGACCTCGGCGGCGTGATCGAGGCCTATGGGGAGGTCCTCAAACGGGTCCAAGGGGTTTGCCCTTCCCCCCGGGTCTACGGGTAAGGTCACGCCAATTTGCGGCCCGTCCGCCTTCTTCCGGAGAACCATGGGTGTCCCCCGCAACGCCCTCACCGGCGATCTCCTCTCCGTATTGGCGCGCCGCCCCAACTCCGTGGCCCTCGCCCTGAGTCTGCCGCTGCTGGGCGGCGCCACCTTGCTGGCACCGGCCAGCACTGAAGCCAAGCCGGTTGCTGGTGCTGCAGCTGCTGCCACATCACCGGCCACTTCCAGAACTGCAACAACCTCTGGTGCTCTGGCACCGACGGCCGGGAACCCGCAGGCTCCGTCCGGTGTTCTCCAGGCTCAGGCCACCCCACCGGCCTCCGGAGCCCCGGCCAGCCCCGACCCTGCCGCCCAGCCCGCACCCGCCGAGGCTCCCTCTGCCACTCCGGCCCCGGCGGCGGAGATTGCTCCGCCGGCCTCCCCCAGCGAACCGCGCGTATTGATCAGCGAGGTGTTGGTGGAGGGCCTGGACGGCCACCCGGAGCGGGAGCGGCTTGAACTCGCCGTCTACGACGCCATGACGGTGCGTCCCGGCAGCCGGGTCACCCGCTCTGAGCTGCAGACCGACCTGTCGGCCATCTATGCCAGCGGCTGGTTCTCCGATGTGCGCATCCAGCCCAAGGACGGCCCCCTGGGCGTGCAGGTGGTGGTGATCACCACGGCCAACCCCGTGCTCTCCCAGGTGGCGCTGGACACGCCCAAGGCCAAGCTGCCGCCTCAGGTGATTCAGGAGACCTTCGCCCCCGATTACGGCAAGACCCTGAATCTCAATGTGCTCAAGGGCCGCATCGACGAGCTCCAGAAGTGGTACGCCGACCAGGGCTACTCCCTGGCCCGGATCACCGGCCCCAACCGCGTCAGCCCCGAGGGCGTGGTGGAGCTCACGGTGCGGGAAGGCACCGTGCAGGGCGTGGAGGTGCAGTTCCTCAACAAGGAGGGTTCCGCCACCAACGACAAGAACGAGCCGATCCGTGGCAAGACCAAGCCATGGGTGATCACCCGGGAGATCTCGATCGAGCAGGGCGAGATCTTCAACCGCCGCCAGCTGGAAGACGACATCAAACGCCTCTATGGCACCGGCCTGTTCGGTGACATCAAGGTGACCCTGCGGCCGGTGCCGGCCCAGCCCGGCGAAGTGGTGATCGTGCTCGGGATCGTGGAGCAGTCCACCGGTTCACTCTCCGGCGGCCTCGGCTACAGCCAGAGCCAGGGGGTGTTCGGTCAGGTGCAGTTGCAGGACAGCAACCTGCTTGGCCGTGCCTGGGACCTGGCGCTGAACTTCACCTACGGCCAGTTCGGCGCCCTCACCGATCTCTCCTTCACCGATCCCTGGATCAAGGGCGACCGGTTCCGCACCGCGTTTCGCGCCCGACTGTTCGTCAGCCGCGACGTGCCCCAGATCTTCCAGTCGCAGGACGGCGGCAACATCAACACCGCCTCCGACTTCTACAAGGCGCCGGGCACCGATGTGGCCTTCAACATCAACGATTCCAATAACCCCGCCGACCGCAGCTTCAACTCGGTGGATTCCGCTGAGAACGCCTTCCCCGAGACGAGCTGGTTCGACTTTGACGGCAACTCGGTGGTGTTGCAGCGCATCGGCGGCAACTTCCAGTTCGCCCGTCCGCTCAACGGCGGCGATCCCTTCAAGCGGGCCACCTGGAGCGTCGTGGTGGGTGCCAGCGTCCAGGAGGTGCGGCCGATCAACTTCGGCGGTACGTCCATGCCTTTCGGCGTGAGTACCAACAACTTCAACGGCCGCAGTGCCCCCACTGAAGACGTCATCTGCATCGCCTTCAACTGTGCCACCACCAACCAGCTGGTGGGTATCCGCTTCGCCGCCACTCGCAACACCCTCAACGATCCCCGTAACCCAACCGACGGCAACTTTCTCTCTCTGAGCACCGAACAGTTCGTATCGGTGGGCCCCGATTCCCCCACCTTCAACCGGGTCCGGGGCAGCTACTCCCACTTCATCCCGGTCAACTGGCTGAGGTTCTACAAGGGTTGCCGACCCCGGCCAGGTGAGCCCTTCGACTGCAAGCAGGCTCTGGCCTTCCAGGTGTCCGCCGGTTCCACGATCGGTTCGCTGCCCCCTTATGAAGCCTTCTGCCTGGGCGGCTCCAATTCGGTGCGGGGCTTTTTCGACTGTGACCTCGGGGTGGGGCGCAGCTTTGGTGAAGCCACGATCGAGTACCGCTTCCCGCTGTTCAGCGTGGTGAGTGGTGAGCTGTTCATCGATGGCGGCACCACCTTCGGTACCCAGGCGAACGTGCCGGGCAACCCCGGTGGGCTGCTGGGCAAACCCGGCAGTGGCTTCTCGGTGGGCACCGGCCTGATCGTGACCACACCGGTGGGGCCCCTGCGCCTGGAGGTTGCCAGCCGTGATTTCACCGGCGAGTGGCGTTTCAACCTCGGCGTGGGCTGGAAGTTCTGATGAGCCCGTGGCCGGCGGACTATGCCCGTGCCTGGACGCTGGCTTTCCCGGTCGAGATCACCGGTGTGGGCCTGCACAGTGGTGCGGTGGCACGGGTGCGCCTGGAGCCCACCGAGCGCCCGGGGTTCGCGGTGGGCTGGCTGGATCAGCCCAGCCAACCTCCAGTGCCTCTCCACCCCCGCCAGGTGGCCGACACACGTCTATGCACGGCGCTGCGCTTCGATCAGGGCCGCCTGGCCACCGTGGAACACCTGCTGGCAGCGCTGGTGGGCACGGGACTGAGTCACGTGGACATCCTGGTTGAGGGGGAAGAAATCCCGCTACTCGATGGCTCCGGCCTGCCCTGGGTGGAGGCGATTGCGACGGCGGGCCTGCACGAGATCGGCGAGCGGGAGCCGCTGCAGACCCTGGCAGCACCGCTCACCGTCCAGCAGGGCGTGAGCTTCGCTGTGGCCCTGCCCAGCGAGCAGCCGCGCCTCAGCGCCGCTGTGGCCTATCCCCAGGCGGCCATCGGCCAGCAATTGTTCACTCTTGAACTCACCCCACCGAGGTTCGTGGCCGAGATCGCCCCCGCCCGCACCTTCGGCTTCCTCGAGCAGATCGAACAGTTGCGCGCCGCCGGACTGATCCAGGGAGGTGCCCTTGACAACGCCCTTGTCTGCGATGGCGAGGGCTGGGTGAACCCTCCGCTGCGCTTCAGCGATGAACCAGTGCGCCATAAGCTCTTGGACTTGCTGGGGGATCTGGCGCTGGTGGGCTTGCCCATGGCCCAGGTGTTCGCCTTCCGCGGGTCCCACGGCCTGCACACGGCACTGGCGGGCGCCCTGGCCTCCCTCCCCCGAACTGCCTGACGCTCCCTTGTCCGTCTTCTCTCCCCCCGAGACCTCGCTGCTGACGAGCGAGCAGATTCTCAACCTGCTGCCGCATCGCTACCCCTTCGCCCTCGTCGATCGGGTGATCGAGCAGGAGATGGGCGTGCGCGCCGTGGCGATCAAGAACGTCACCCTCAACGAGCCCCAGTTCCAGGGGCATTTCCCCGGCCGCCCACTGATGCCCGGTGTGCTGATCGTTGAAGCGATGGCCCAGGTGGGGGGGCTGATCATCAGCCAGATGCCTGAACTTCCCAAGGGGCTGTTCGTGTTCGCCGGCATCGATGGTGTGCGCTTCCGACGTCCGGTGGTGCCGGGTGATCAGTTGCGGATCACCTGCGAGCTGATCGCCCTCAAACGCAAGCGCTTCGGCAAAGTGAAGGGGACCGTCACCGTTGATGGAGACCTGGTGTGTTCAGGGGAACTCATGTTCTCTTTGGTGGACTGAGGGAATGACGAGCTCCGCCGTGACGACCAAGATCCATCCCAGTGCTCTGGTGGATCCCCGCGCCCGGCTGGCCGAAGGGGTGGCGATCGGCCCGTTCGCCGTGATCGGTCCCGATGTCCAGATCGGTGCGGGCAGCACCATCGGCCCACACGTGGTGATCGATGGCCGGGTCACGATGGGCGCGCGCAACCGGGTGTTTCCGGGAGCCTGCATCGGCCTCGAGCCCCAGGATCTCAAGTACAACGGCGCTGACACCGAGGTGGTGATCGGGGACGACAACGCGTTTCGTGAATGCGTCACGATCAATCGGGCCACCGCCGCCGGCGAGCAGACCCGCATCGGCAGCGGCAACCTGTTGATGGCTTACAGCCACGTGGGCCACAACTGCGAACTGGGCGACCGGATCGTGGTGGCGAATGGGGTGGCGATCGCCGGCCATGTGGTGATCGGTGATCGGGCCGTGATCGGTGGCGTGCTGGGCATCCACCAGTTCGTGCACATCGGCAAGCTGGCAATGGTGGGTGGCATGAGCCGCATCGATCGCGACGTACCCCCCTTCGCGATCGTGGAAGGGCACCCGGGCCGGCTACGGGGCCTCAACCGCATCGGCCTGCGCCGCAGCGGCCTTGCCGACCGCGAGGACGGCGCCGAGCTGCGCCAGTTGCGGGAGGTGTGGGACCGCCTCTACCGCGGCGATGAGGTGCTGATGGAGGCGCTGCGGCAATTGCGTCAGCAGCACCTGCTGCCGGCAGCCGAGGAGCTGTGCAGCTTCCTCGAGGCCTCGATTGCGCCCGGGCGCCGCGGCCCATTGCCGCCGCAGCGCTGATGGCGCGGTTGCTGATCAGCACCGGCGAGGTGTCGGGTGATCTGCAGGGGGGGCTGTTGATCCAGGCGCTGCATGCGGAGGCGGAACGCCGCCACCTGCCGCTGGAGATCGTGGCCTTGGGCGGCGAGCGGATGGAGCGTGCCGGCGCCCGGCTGATCGCCAACACGGCGCCGATGGGGGCGATCGGACTCTGGGAAGCCCTGCCCCTGGTGCTCCCCACCCTGCGCCTGCAGCGCAAGGTGGGCCAATGGCTGCGCCAGTCGCCGCCCGATGGGCTGGTGCTGATCGATTACATGGGCGCCAATGTGAATCTGGGCCTGCGCATCCGCCGCGACTACCCCTGGGTGCCGATCACCTACTACATCGCTCCGCAGGAGTGGGCCTTCCGCTTCGGCGATGGCGGCACCACGCGCCTGATCGGCTTCACCGACCGGATCCTGGCCATCTTTCCCCAGGAAGCCAGCTTCTACGCCGCCCGCGGCGCGGACGTCACCTGGGTGGGCCATCCGCTGGTGGACACGCTCACCGAACAGCCCGATCCGGCCGAGGCCAGGCGCGAGCTGGGTCTCACCCCGGACCAGCCCCTGCTGCTGCTGATGCCGGCCTCCCGGCCCCAGGAGTTGCGCTACCTGCTGCCGCCCCTGGCCGCTGCCGCAGCAAGGCTGCAGCAGTTGCGCCCCAACCTCAAGGTGATCGTTCCGGCCGGCCTGCCCAGCTTTGAGCAGCCCCTGGCCAGCCGCCTGGCGGCTGCGGGCGTGGAGGCCACCGTGGTGCCGGCCGCCCGCTGCGACGCGCTCAAGCCCACCCTGTGTGCCGCCGCCACCCTGGCCTTCACCAAGTCGGGAACGGTGAACCTGGAGATGGCGCTGCGGGGGGTCCCCCAGGTGGTGGGCTACCGACTCAGCCGGCCCACCGCCTTCATCGCCAAGCGGCTGCTGGGCTTCAACGTGCCCCACATCTCCCCGGTGAACCTCCTGCTGGGGGAACGGCTGCTGCCGGAACTGCTGCAGAACGACCTCACCGCCGACACGATCGTGGCGGAGGCCTTGCCGCTGCTGGAGCAGGGCCCCGAGCGGCAGCGGATGCTGGACGGCTACAGCCGCCTGCGCGGCATCCTGGGCGAGCCGGGCGTCACACGCAGAGCGGCCGCGGCCATCCTGGATCAGATCGCCGCGGCGGCCACCCACGGCGCCGCCACCGCCTGCAGCGTTCCTGAACCGGCATGAACCCGCTCCCTTCCCCCCCGCCCTCGCGGAGCCTGCTGCAGCGCCCCTGGCACCACTGGCTGGCACCGCTGCTGCTGGTGGTCACCCTGCTGATCGCCACCGTTCCGCCCGCGCAGGCGGCGGTGGAGGAGGCGGTGTTCGCCGGTGGCTGCTTCTGGTGCCTGGAGCACGACCTCGAGCAGCTCCCCGGTGTGCTCGATGCGGTGAGCGGCTACAGCGGCGGTGCCCAGGCCAACCCCACCTACAAGCAGGTGTCGGCCGGTGGCACTGGGCACCTCGAAGCCGTGCTGGTGCGCTTCGACGCCGACCGGATCAGCTATCCGGCGCTGCTGCGCTCCTTCTGGCGCAACGTGGATCCGCTGGATGGGGGCGGCCAGTTCTGCGATCGCGGCTCGTCGTATCAGCCGGCCATCTTCGTGCGCGGTGCCCGTCAGGAACAGCAGGCCCGTGCCAGCCAGGCCGCGGCCGCCCGCGAACTGAAGCGCAAGCCCGCTGAGCTGCGGGTGCAGGTGCGGCCGCTGCAGCGCTTCTGGCCCGCCGAGAGCTATCACCAGAATTACGCGGAACGCAACAAGGCGAAGTACTCCTATTACCGCTGGTCGTGCGGCCGTGACCGGCGCCTCGACGAGCGTTGGGGCAAGGCCGCCCGCAGCGGCACGCCCTGGCGTTCCCCCTGACACCCCGGTGGGGGTTTCAGCCCTTCCCAGAAGCGGGCCGCCTGCTTACGTTGACTGCAGGCGACATGTCGGTGCCTGTATGTATCTGCTGACGATCAAGGACGGCCTGGCCACCCGCCACATCGGCCCCTACGAAAGCCCGAAACAGGCGGTCGACGATCTCGACCGCCTGTTGATGAGCTTCGGCGACCGGGCCCGCTGGCAGATCCACGAGTTGGAGTCCCCAGCCATGCTGCTGGGCGGCGTGGCACCAGTGGCGGCCGCCTGAGGCGCCACCACCACGAGGTTCCAGCACTGCAGCGATCCAGCGGATCTTGGCAGGGGAGCAACCGGAACAGGTCCGCGCCGAAACGATGCAGCACCTGTTCGTACCAGTCCTCAAAGGGCTCCCAGGGTTGGGTTCATGGACACACCGCCTGCGTCGTGCTGTTCAGTCCGTGCTGTTCAGCCTCTGTATGGCCGCTCCGCCTTTGACCTGATGAACAGACCGGCAGGCCTACCGGGCCTGGCGGGGGTAGCCGCTCAACAAGCCGCTCTCCACCATCAGGCCCACACCCGCGGTCACACAGATCAGCCCCAGGGCGCCGTACCAGAACCAGGGGCCGGTGGCCGGCGCTTTCACCAGCAGCGCCACCTGCTGCACCGTGCGCCGGCTGATCGCTTCACCCACCAGGCAGAGGCCCAGCGGCAACAGCAGCACGCCCAGTTGCGCGCGGATGTACCAGCGGATCTTCTTGGCGGCCATGGCGTCGGCAAGCGGCGTCAGTGGACAACCCTAAGCCGGGCCCCCGAGGCACACCCAGTTCACCAGGGTGCGCACGCCGAAGCCGGTGGCACCGGCGGGGTCGAGCCCCCGGCCCTTGTCGCTCCACACGGTGCCGGCGATGTCGAGATGGGCCCAGGGGAGATCGGGCGTGACGAAATCCTTGAGGAACAGGGCCGCCGTGATCGACCCTCCCGGCCGTGGCCCAGTGTTCTTGAGATCCGCCACCGGGCTTTTCAGGCCCTGCTTGTAGGCGGCATGCAGCGGCATGCGCCAGAACAGCTCGCCGCCCTGCTGACCGGCGTCCACCAGGGCCGCCGCCAGCGTGTCGCTGACGGACCAGAGTCCGGCGATCTCCTCGCCCAGGGCGATCACGCAGGCACCGGTGAGCGTGGCCAGGTCCACCACCGCATCCGGTTCGAGGTTGCAGGCGTACACCAGGGCATCGGCCAGGGTGAGCCGCCCTTCGGCATCGGTGTTGTTGATTTCGATGGTCTTGCCGTTGGAGGCGGTGAGGATGTCGCCGGGGTGGATGGCGTTGCCGCTGATCATGTTTTCGCAGGCGGCCACGATCACGTGCACCTCCACATCCGCCGGCTTGAGCTCGGCGATGGCCCGCGCCGCACCCAGCACCGCCGCGCTGCCGCCCATGTCGTACTTCATCATCTCGATCTGGGAGCCGGCGGTTTTGAGGTTGTAGCCGCCCGAATCGAACGTGAGCCCCTTGCCGATCAACACCAGCCGTCGGCTGGAGCCCCCGGCGGGGCGATAGGTGAGGTGGATGAACTTCGGCGGCAGATCCGAGCCCTGTGCCACGCCCAGGTAGGCCCCCATGCCGAGCGCTTCGCAGTCGTCGCGCTCCAGCACCTTCAGCTCCAGGCCGAAGTCGGTGGCGATGCTGGCGGCGGTGTCGGCCAGGGCCTGGGGGGTCACCACATTGGGCGGGGCGGCCACCAGCTCGCGGGCCAGCTCCACACCGGCGCAGGTGGCGGCCACGGCGCTCAGGCCAGCAACGGCCGCTTCCGGCAGGCCCAGCAGGGTGACGCTCTCCGGCAGCGGCTGGGGCTCTGCCTCGCTCTTGAAGCGTTGATCCTTGTAGAGGCTCAGCCGCACCGCCACGGCCATCGCCGAAGCGGCCGCGGCGGGATCAAGGCCCTCGATGGGAAGGAGCAGGCCCAGCGCGCCCCCGGCGGCGGCGGCGGCCTTGGCGCTGACGGCTGCGGCGCTGCGCAGGGCGGCGCCGTCGAGGCTGCCAGCCTCCCCCAGCCCCACCAGCACCAGCAGGCTGGGGGTGTGGGCGGGCAGATGCAGGGCCAGGCAGTCGCCGGGTTTGCTCTTGAAGCGTCGCTTCTCCAGCAGCGCGGGCAGGTCGAGGCTGAAGCGTGCTGACAGGAGCGGCAGCCAACCGGCGGGATCCCCCTGCAGCACTCCCACCGCCAGGGTGTCGCCTTCCCACTGCGTGAAGGCGGTGGGGCTGGTGCGGAACTCCATGGAGCGTCAACCTTGGAGGCGCGATCGTAGCCATGCCGCCCCGGACTCCCCGCTGGCGCTCAGGCCGGATCGGCGGTGAAGGGGGTGGCCCAGCGCTGCCGCGTTTCCTTGTTGAAAGGGGGCTGCCAACGGCGGATCAGCGCCTGCTCCAGGGCCCGGCGCGGCCTGACTGCCCCGGGGACGTCGCTGCAGAAGCGGATGCTCAGCCCGCTGGCGAGCCCGCAGCGGCGCAGGGCTTCGTCGTAGGCCGCCAGGTAGGTCTTGCAGTCGTGGTCGCCTTTCCAGCGACGATCGGCGCAGCCGGTTTCGCCCACGTACAGCAGCAGGGGGTGCTCCAGCTGGGGTTGGCGGTCCATCACCACATACAGAGCCGCCCCCTGCTGCGGCGGCTCGGGCCAGCGCCAGAACTGCAGGTTGAGCGGCGCCAGCGCCAGTGGATCGAAGACGGCAGCCTGCGCGGCGGCGGCATCGGTCCCGCCGGCTCCGAACAGCGAGCGCTGCGCCACACCGGCCCCGCTGCCGTGCAGGGGACGCTGAAAGTCGGCCAGGCCCTGTTGCCAGCGCAGCAGTTGATGGCGCGCCAACGGCAGAGCCGTGGGAACGTGGTCGCCGGCGGCGGACGCCGGCCCGGCGCCGAACAGGTCGAGCTGGCCCTGGCGCGGCAGGCCCATGCTCAGGGCCGCTGCCGCTGTGGCGCCGGTGTCGGCCGTGGCAGATCCGGCCCCACCGGCCCCCGGCCGAAACTCACCTTGCCGATCAGGGCCTCCACCAGGTGGGGGGGCAGTTGCAGCCGTTGCTGCAGATCGGCGAGATCCTGAAAGGGCCCCCGCCCCCGTTCGCGCACCAGCCGCTGGCAACGCGGGGGATCAAGCAGCAGCCGCGCCTGCAGCTGTTCGACGCTGCAGCGGTTCACATCCAGCGGCACCGGCCGCAGCGGCGCGGGCTCCCCATACCAGCGGAACTCCAGCAGTGGCAGCCAGCACTGCAGCTGGGCGTCGCTGAGGCCCAGCAACCGTTGCAGGTCGTCCTCACCGCTGAGCTGCACACCGCCGGCCTGCAGACGCAAGAGCAGATCCACCTGGTGCGGCTCACAGCCAGGCAGCCGCAGCCAGTCGGCGGGGGTGGCGCGGTTCACATCCAACCGCCAGCCCAGGGCGGCGGCGTGGCGCACCTGGGCGGCATCCCGCAGCCGCAGGCCAGGGTTCTGCTTCAGCTTCAAGGCCAGCAGCTCCCGTTCCACGGCCACGTCGGCCCCGACAGGCTCATGGCCGCCACCGGCCCCGGCCGTATCTGTTGCGGCGTTCGATGACGCCGGCTCACGACGAAGCGGTGGTGGTGGCGGCGCAATCTGCCCCGTGGCGATCAGCAGGCGGCGCGCCAGTGGATCCAACCAGTGCCCTCTGGCCATGGCGGCCCCCTTCAGCCACGACGGACTGGGCCGAAGTTAGCGGCAGGGGGCGGTCGATACGTCAATCCGTACTCACCGGCAGACAGGCAGGCGCCGCAGAATCGTTCCGATCGCTCTGTGTTCGGCAGCTTGATGGGCTTCTTTGAATCCGAGATCGTGCAGGACGAAGCCCGGCGCCTGTTCACCGATTACCAGCAGCTCACCCAGCTGGGCTCCGACTACGGCAAGTTCGACCGCGAGGGCAAGAAGCTCTTCATCGAGCGGATGGAGGAGCTGATGGACCGCTACCGGGTGTTCATGAAGCGCTTCGAGCTCTCTGAGGATTTCCAGGCCAAGCTCACGGTCGAGCAGCTGCGCACGCAGCTGGGCCAGTTCGGCATGACGCCTGAGCAGATGTTCAGCCAGATGCATCTCACGCTCGAGCGCATGAAGAGCGAGCTGAGCTCGTCCTGCTGACGCCTGCCTACGATCCGCCGCGACGGGTCGTGGCACGGGTGGGGTGAACGGATGGGGCAGGCGCAGGTGTGGCCGGACGTGCCGGCATGGCTGAGCCGGGGCCTGGCGGATCTCTTTCCGCACGAGGCGGGTCCGTTGGCCGGCAGCGCCACCTCACTGGCCGCGCGCCTGGCGGAAGCCGAGCGGGAGGACAGGCCGCTGCGCATCAAGCTCGGCATCGATCCCACCGGCTCCGACATCCATCTGGGGCACAGCCTGCTGTTCCGCAAGCTGCGGGCCTTCCAGGACGCTGGCCACACCGCCGTGCTGATCATCGGCGACTTCACCGCCCGCATCGGTGATCCCACCGGCAAGAGCGCCACCCGCGTGCAGCTCAGCGCCGAGGCGGTGGCCGCCCATGCCACCACCTATCTGGAGCAGCTGGGCCAGGGACAGCCGCGGCAGCGCGCCCTGCTCGACTTCGAAACCCCCGGCCGGCTGGAGGTGCGCCGCAACAGCGAGTGGTTGGCGGCCCTGGATCTGCCACAGGTGATCGAGCTGCTGGGTACCAGCACCGTGGGGCAGATGCTCGCCAAGGACGACTTCTCCAAGCGCTATGGCGGCGGCACGCCGATCGCCCTGCATGAGTTCCTGTACCCGCTGCTGCAGGGCTATGACTCAGTGGCGGTGCGCTCCGACCTGGAGCTGGGCGGCACCGATCAGAAGTTCAATGTGGCCATGGGCCGCGATCTGCAGCGCCACTTCGGCCAGCCGCCCCAGTTCGGCCTGCTGCTGCCGATCCTGCCGGGGCTCGATGGTGTGCAGAAGATGAGCAAGAGCCTGGGCAACACCGTGGGGCTCCAGGACGACCCGCTCTCGATGTATTCAAAGCTGGAGAAGGTGCCCGACGCCGCGGTGAACGCCTACCTCACCCTGCTCACGGATCTCGAGCTCGAGGCGCTGCCGGCCAATCCGCGGGAGCGCCAGAAGGCGATGGCCCTGGAGGTGACCGCCACACGCCATGGCCAGCAGGCGGCGCTGCAGGCCCAGGCCGATGCCGCCGGACTGGTGGGAGTGGGGGCAGGGCGGAACCCAGGGCTCGATGGTGAAGCAGGCGGCTCGCCCCGTGCCGAGGCTGTCGAGGTGCTGGAGGCGTCACTGGCGTCGGTGAACTTTCCCGCCAAGGCCTTTTTCCTGCTCAGTGCCATCGGGGTCTGCGCCAGCAGCAGTGAAGGGCGACGCCAGATCCAGGGGGGCGGCGTGAAGCTGGATGGCGTGAAGCTGAGCGATCCCAACCTGGAATTCAGCAGCGCGGCGGAGCTGGACGGCAAGGTGCTGCAGCTCGGCAAGAAGACCTTCCGGCGGCTGGTGCCCTGATGGCCACCACAGTGCGAACCACGGTGGGCACCACGGCGTTGGCCGATCCTGCAGAGCGGATCATCGTGGCCCTTGACCGGCCCGATGCCGGCAGCGCCCTTGCATTGGCCGCCTCGATTCCGGAGCTGCGCTGGGTGAAGGTGGGCCTGGAGCTGTTCACCGCCGCCGGGCCGGAGGTGGTGCGCGAGCTGCGCCGGTGTGGCCTGCGCGTGTTTCTGGATCTGAAGTTCCACGACATCCCCGCCACCATGGCTGGCGCCTGCCACAGCGCCGCCGCTCTGGGTGCCGAGCTGATCACCGTGCATGCCAGCGCCGGTCGCCGGGCTCTGGCGGCGGCCCAGGCGGCGGCGGAGCAGGGTGCTGCTGCCCAGGGCATGGCTCCGCCCACCCTGCTGGCGGTCACTGTGCTCACCAGCTGGGAGGCCGACCGCTTCGCCGCCGAACTGCAGGTTCCAGTGGCGATGGCCGCCCACGTGAGCCACCTGGCGGCCCTGGCGGCTGCCGCCGGGCTGCGCGGTGCCGTGTGCTCACCGCTGGAGGTGGCCGAGCTACGCGCGCGGCATCCACTGCCCTTCGCCCTGGTGACCCCGGGCATCCGCCCCGCCGGCGCCGCCACGGGCGACCAGGCCCGCGTGCTCACGCCGGCCCAGGCGATCGCCGCTGGTGCCAGCCAGCTGGTGATCGGCCGGCCGATCACGGCAGCACCCGATCCGGCGGCGGCGTTCGCGGCCTGTTGCGCCGAACTGACCGCAGCGCCCTGAGCCACCGCCCCGCTGTCTGAGGCTTGGCCTGGCCCAGCGGCCCACACCAGACCCACTCCCGCCGGCTGCCCCGCAGACCACCCGCCCAGCCCGCCAGGAGCGGGTCCCGTTTTCCCCTGCTCCGCCAGCCGCTGATCCCGCCGGCCCGTGGCGCACAGACAGCCGGGCCGCCACGGGGGATGCTGCAGGCACGCTCTGCCCCCCGACCATGCCCCGCGCCGGGATCCAGCCGGCCCAGTCGGGCCTTCGCTTCCTCCCCGCCCACTTCAGCCCCTGGGTGCACCGGCTCAGCCGCTGGGCGCTGCCGCTGCTGTTGCGCACGCGGGAGATTGTGGACTGTCAGGTGGAGGGGGCGGAGCGGCTGGCTCAGCTGTTTTCGGAGCACCAGCAGGGCCGCGTGCGGCTGCTGATCGCCTTTCGCCACCCCACCACCACCGATCCGCTCACGATGGCCCGGCTGATCTGGGAGGAGGTGCCCCGGGCCGCCCGGGCGGCAGGGCTGACCCTGCGCAGACCGGTGCACAGCCAGTTCCTCTACGACCGAGGCATTCCCCTGTGGGCGGGAGAGGCTGCCGGCTGGATCCTGGGCGCGCTGGGGGGCATCCCGATTCAGCGCGGCAAGCTCGACCGGGTGGCGCTCAAGGCCGCCCGCGAGGTGCTGGCCCAGGGCCCGTTCCCGCTGGCGATCGCTCCGGAGGGTGCCACCAACAACCACGGCGAGCTGCTTGGCCCCCTGGAGCCGGGGCTGGCCCAGATGGCTTTCTGGTGCTGTGACGACCTGGCGGCCGCCGGCCGTCAGGAGCGGGTGCTGATCGTGCCGATCGCCCTCAAGTACGTGACGCAGGGCCGCGACTGGCCGGCGATCGATACGCTGCTCGATCGCCTCGAAGCCCAGCTTCGCCGGCGTCCGGGCCGGCATGGTGCCGAAGGCTCAGAAGGTGCGGAAGGTTCAGAAGCATCAGACAACACAGCACACCCTGCAGGAGCAGGCGGCCCCATGGGGGATGGCAGCATGGCGGAAGCGCTGCGCTACCGCCGCCTGATCCAGCTGGGCGACAACGTGATCACCCTGCTGGAGGACTTCTACCGGGAGGCCCATGGCCTGGACCTGCCTCCTCTTTCGACCCCGGCGCCGTACCCGTCCTGCCTCGAGAACGGCTTCATCACCAGGCTCGAGCGGATTCGCAACGCGGCGCTGGGGGTGGCTGAAAGCCGTTTGCAGCTCTTGCGTCCGAAGGGGAGCCTCGGTGAGCGCTGCCGGCGCGTGGAGCAGGCGGGCTGGGACCGCATCTACCGCGACGACCTGAAGGCGATGACGCCCCTGGAGCGCAGCCTGGCCGACTGGCAGGCCACCGAGGCCCGCCTGGCCATGGACCATATGCGCCTGGTGGAATACTTCTCCACGCTCAGCGGTTCCTACGTGGCTGAGAAGCCCAGCTTCGATCGTTACACCGAAGTGCTGCAGATCCTGTGGCGAGCGATCACCTGGATCAACGGCACCAGCCACGACAAGCCACCCGAGCTGGGCTCCCGGCTCGCCTGGCTGTCGGTGGGGGAGCCGATCGATGTGACCGAGCGGCACGGCCGCTACCTCAGCGGTCGCCGTGAGGCTGTGGAGGAACTGATGGCCGACCTGCGCGCCCGCATGCTGGCGGAACTGGAGGGGGCCGGCCCTGGCTCTCAGGCCGCCAGGGCGGGACGAGGCACCAGTTCGGCGTAAACACGCTCCAACGCCTCGATGTTGCGTGTGAGCGTGTAGCGCTGCAGCGCCCGCTCCCTGGCACGGCGCCCGAGTTCGGCGGTGAGCACAGGCTGGTCGCGCAGCACCGGCAGCAGGGTGCGCAGCTGGGTGGTGACCCCCTGGGTGCTGATCACGATACCGGCCCCTCCCTCCAGCACCTCACCATCGGCGCCAGCATCGGTGGCCACACAGGCGGTGCCGCTGGCCATAGCTTCCAGCAACGACAACGACAACCCTTCCACCAGCGACGGCAGCAGGAACACCTCCGAGGCCTGCAGCAGCGCCACCCGTCGCTCCAGAACAGGTTCATAGCCCCACCAGAGGATGTCCGGGTCTTCATGGGCGGCCTGCAGCGATCCCCGCAGCGGCCCATCGCCCACGATCACCAGCACACAGCCGGCTGGCCGCACCAACCGCCAGGCGCGCAGCAGGGCCTCCACGTTCTTCTCGGTGGCCAGCCGGCCCATGTACAGAAACGGGCGGCGGCCTTCGCAGCGCGCCTGCACCTCACGGCGCAGAGCGCTGCTGCCACGCTCGGAGCCTCTCCGCTCTGAACCTCCTCGCTCGGAGTCCGCGGGCTTCCACACATCGGTGTCGACGCCGTTGGGGATCACCGCCAACCGGTCATCCTTGACCCCCAGCCGGGACAGCACCTCGGCCTGCAGCTCGGAGAAGACGATCACCCGGTTGAAGCGGGCCAGAGCCGGGGCATAGAGCTGGTAGGTGAGCTGCTGGGTACCGCCCGCCAGGTTGCGAAGGCCGGCGTCGAAGGCGGGATGGAAGGTGGCGACAAGCGGCACGCCCAGCTGCTGGCAGAGATCGGGCAGCAGGAAATCGAGCGGCGAGAGCGTGAGGCTGGCGTGCACCAGATCCGGTTTGAGCTGCTCCAGCGATTCCCGCAACTCCCGCTGGGCGCCCGGCGCGGGGACCGTGTACACCTGCGACTTCAGCAGGTAGGGCAGGGCTACTTCGCTCTCATCGCCCGCCAGCGCGGCCCGGCGCGAGGCCCGCAGCGCCTCCTTGGTGAGCGTCAGGCCTTTGCCGTTGACGCTCGGGGGATCCCAGGGCAGCCCGGGGCCCGTGGCGGGTGTGTCGAAGTGGATGAAGCTGATGCGGTGGCCCCGTTGCCGCAACTGCTCCGTGGTGGTGAGCCCGTAGGTGACGTTGCCGCAGAAGGGTGATTTCTTGCCCAGCCAGGCGATATGCGCCAACTGCTGTCGCCCATTTCTGCCAAAACGCTAGCAGCGCTGCCAGGGACGCTCCAGCAGGGCCGCCAGCAGGGTGATGCCCGCAAGTACCCAGAGCACGGGCTGCAGCCCGTAGCGGCTCACCACCGTGCCCGCCAGCACAAGCGGCAGGCTCAGGGCAATGTTGATCAGGTTGTTCTGCAGGCCAAACACCTTGCCGCGCAGTTCTTCCGGGGTGTCTTCCTGGATGGTGGTCTGGGCGGGGATGGCCAGCAGGGCGGCGCCCACCCCCAGCGCCACGCACAAGCCGAGTGTGAGCGACAGGCTGCCGCGCACCTGGCCCAGCAGCACCAGCGCAAAGGCGATCAGGCCCAGGCCCGAGGCCGAGAGCAGGCGGCGGGTGAAGCCGCGGCCGAGCTGGGCCACCGCCAGTGCACCGACGGCCATGCCCAGGCCGCTCATGGCCAGCAGGGTGCCGAACTGGGTGGGTCCGAGCCCCTTGATCGCCGAGGCCAGGCTGATGGCCAGGACATAGAGCGCCGCCAGGATGCTGTACAGCAACACAAGATGCACCAGGGCATTTCGCACGCTGGAGCGCTCGCGAAGCACCTGGATTCCTTCCAGGATCTCGCCCCACACCGAGGTGCCGCGGTCTTGCCAGGGGGCTTCCACCACGCGGATGCGGGCAATCGACAGCGCCGCCAGCCCGTAGCAAAGCGGGAGCAGCACGAACTCACCGCCTTCGATGCCGAGCGTGGCGAGTCCGTTGCGCAGCAGGCGCAGCACCGGGTCGCCGAGCGCGAAGCCCACGATCGTGGCGCCCATGCTGGTGGCCTGGTAGAGCGAGATGGCAGCGAGCAGAAGCGGTCGCGGCACGAGCAGGGGAATGGCCGCCTGCTCGGCGGGCGCAAAGAACTGGGTGAGCACCGACTCGAGGAAGGTCATCGCCACCAGGCCCCAGTAGCCCCAGCTGAGGCCGAGGAAGAACGGGCCGGGGATCAGTAGCAGCGGGGCCAGCAGCACCAGGCCCGCGCGCAGGGCGTTGGAGGCCACCATCACCTTGCGTTTCGGCCAGCGGTCGGCCCAGACCCCCGCCACGGTGCCGAGGGCCATGGCGGGCACGGTGTTGGCCACATAGATCCCCGTGGCCAGCAGGGTGATCATCTGGGCGCGGGTCTCGAAATCGAAGCGCAGGCTGGCGGCCGCTTCAGCCAGCAGCGCGTTGGTCTGGGGGGTGTCCGTCACCCAGTACTGGGCGATCAGGAACACCATCAACACGATGTAGAACTTGTCGGCCAGCTGGGAGAAGATCTGCCCCAGCCACAGGCGCCGGAAGTCGGGCAGGGCCAGCACCGCCTGCAAGCCCTGGCCCCGGGCCGTGCTGGCCAGCTCCTCGCTGGCGGCCGCCTCCGGGCAGGCTGCCGGACCTCTGGACGCATCTTCGCCGACGCTGCCTCCGCTGGGGCCGGCCTCCGGCATCGGCGGAGGCGGGGGGGTGGCTCGGGACAATCCGCTCAAGGTTCTATCCGTTCCGCCGCAATGATGGCTCAGGGGATGGTGCCTCCAGCGCGTGACCCGGCTCGAAGCAGTCACGCAGAAGACGCAACGCACGGCAGCGGCGTCCGCCGTGCTCCTGGGTCCACAGTTCCACCAGCTGCAGGAGCCGCAGCCACACCGCCAGCGGCCCCATCAATTCCCCGTCCCGGCGGCGCGGTGGAGCCGGGCGTGTCAGCCGTTGCAGCAGCGCGAGTTCAGAGGCGTTGAGCACGAGCATCGCCCCGGGCACCGCGCCGATCAACAGCCCTTCGCTGGGCACCAGGCTGCAGCGCCAGTCCCAGTTGCCGATCGGTGGCTCCAGCGGCTGCCCGCTGCGGCCGCAGCACTGCAGCGGCAGGCCATAGCCGCCCAGGGCCAGCAGATGCACGCTGCCCTGCACCGCGATCGCCAGGGCCTCAACGCTCTCCTGCCGCTCGCGCACCACGGTGTCTAGACGCCCCAGCTGCATCAGCAGATCCTCCAGCACCCCGTGGACGCCATCGCCGCCCGGCACCAGCAGCAGGGCCAGCTCCGCCAGCGCCTGAGCGGCAGCGAGCGTTTCCAGCCGCTCCGCCAGCTGGCTGTAGGTGCGCTGCACCTGCAACTGCCGAACCCGCCGCAGGCCGCGGCCACCGCCCACCTGCAGCTGGAGCAGGGCCAGCGGCACCGCTGCCGCCAGGCTGCTGCGCGGCCGGCGCGCTCCCGGCACCGCCAGCCGCACCAGCCCTTCGGCGTCGGTGAGCAAGGTAAGCAGACGGTCGTTTTCGCCGAGGGGCCCGCTCTTGAGCACGAGCCCCTCCAGGCGCGCCGCGCCGCCGCTCACGAGCCAGGGGGTGTGGCGGGGCTGCGCAGCGCCTGCATCAGTGCCACTCCACGGCTGGTGCCGAGCCGGCTGGCGCCGGCCTCCACCAGCTCGAAGGCCTGCTCCAGCCCAGTGATGCCACCGGAGGCTTTCACGGCCACGCGGCCGCGGGCCAGCTCGCGCAGGTGCTGCACCTGGGCCACGCTCACCGGCGGACCGAAGCCGCTGCCGCTCTTGAGGAAGGCGGCGCCGGCATCGATGGACGCCTCCACCAGCAGGGCCAGGGCGGGATCACTCAACCTGCCGGCCTCGAGAATCACCTTCACCGGCAGGCCCAGCTCCACGATCGCGCCGATCTCCTCGTAGACGGCGCTGCCGTTGCCATCGGCGAGGGCGCCGAAGTCGGGCACGATGTCCAGTTCGTCGGCGCCGGCGGCCGCGGCGGCTTCCGCCTCGGCCCGTTTGATCGCCGCCGGCACCGCGCCGAAGGGGAAGGCCACCACCCCGATCAACCGCACGCGGCTGGCGCTGCCCAGCCGGTCCCGGCCGCAGGCCAGCCAGCGCGAGGCGAGGCAGACACCGGCGAAGCCGAAGTGGCGGGCCTCGTCGCAGCAACGATGCACGGCTTCGATCCCATGATGGGGATCGAGAAGCGCGTGATCAATGAGCGGTGCCAGGTCGGGGCGTTCGTGGCGCAAGAGTTCAGGAATCCCGCGGTTGAATCACTCCGAAGCCACCATGATTGCGGCGGTACAGCACCTGAATTCCTCTCGTCTTCTCATCACGAAACACGTAGAAATCGTGATCGATCAGATCAAGCTGGTGCAGCGCCGCTTCCAGGCTCATCTCCGGCATGGCGAAATACTTGCGCCGCACAGCGGGCACCGGCAGTTCCGGTTCGCGGCCGGCCAGAAGATCGGCCGTGAGCGCCGTGGTGTCGGTGGTGCCGTCTTCGAGGCCGACCGCCTCCTGCACGTCGCTCTGGTGGTGATCGGTGAGGCGCTCCTTGTAGCGGCGCAGCTGGCGGCTGAGTTTTCCCGCCACCATATCGATGCTGGCGTAAAGGTTTTCGCTGCGTTCCTGGGCGCGAATCACGAGGCCGTTGGCGAACACGGTGACCTCCGCCGTCTGCTGGGGAACCCGGGGGTTGCGGGCCACCGACAGATGGACATCCGCCTCCTTGACCAGCCCCTCGAAATGATTGATCGCCCGGGTCAGTTTGTCTTCCGTGTACTCCCGGATGGCTGGGGTGACGTCGAGATTGCGACCGTGGATCAACAGCTTCATCGAACCGCTCCTTTGGCGATCGGATTGCAATAAGCCTAGGAAGCCAGGCGCATGAAACCACTTCTCGATGCAATCCGTTTTGAACCCCCGGCGCCGGTGGAGTTCACTCAGGCGTGGCACTGGCAGCAGCAGCTGCGTGATCGCCTGCTGACCAACCCCGCGGCTCCGGAAGCGCTGCTGCTGCTCCAGCATCTGCCCTGCTACACGCTCGGTCGCGGGGCCAGCTCAGGGTTTCTGCGCTTCGATCCCCAGGCTCCGCCTGCGCCCCTGCACCGCATCGATCGCGGCGGGGAGGTGACCCACCATCTGCCTGGCCAGCTGGTGCTCTACCCCGTGCTCGATCTGCAGCGGCACGGCGCTGATCTCCACTGCTATCTGCGCGCCTTGGAGGGGGTGGTGATCAGCGTGCTGGCGGAGCTGGGCCTGGTGGGGGAGCGGATCGAGGGGCTCACCGGTGTGTGGCTGGAGGGGCGCAAGCTGGCGGCGATCGGGGTGGGGGCGCGCCGCTGGATCAGCCAGCACGGCCTTGCCCTGAATGTGAACTGTGACCTGGGGGGATTCGAGGCGATCGTGCCCTGCGGTCTGGAAGGGCGGGCGGTGGGCCGGCTGAGCGACTGGTGCCCCGGGATCACCCCCGACCAGGTGCAACCGCTGCTGAGCCGGGCGGGTGCCGAGGCGTTCGGACTCACGCTCCGACCACCGGAGCCCGCCGAACGGCTCTGGGGGTGTTAAGCCTGTGCCACCATCGGCTGCAAGGCAGTGAAAGCACGGGCGGAGATTTCCTGGTCGGGTGACCGGAAGGACTGTCAGGCGCTGGCCGCTCGCGAGGACCTCAGCCAGATCACCGGGCTGGAGCAGATCTGGCCGGAAGCGGCCCAGCGCTACGGCACAGCCGTGGCCCTGGAGGCTCCCCACACCACCCCGCCCGAGCAGCTCAGCTTCTGCGACCTCAACGCCGCGATCCTGGAGGCCGCCGCTGCCTTTGCCTCCCTGGGCGTGGCCCCCGGCGATGTGGTGGCCCTGTTTGCCGAGAACTCGCCGCGCTGGCTGATCGCCGACCAGGGGCTGATGCGGGCCGGCGCCGCCGATGCGGTGCGGGGCAGCACGGCGCCGGTGGAGGAGCTGCGCTACATCCTCGAGGACTCCGGCGCAGTGGGGCTGGTGGTGGAATCGGCCGCGCTGCTGCAGCGCCTGGCCCTGCCGCCCGAGCAGCTCGCCCGGCTGCGTTTCGTGGTGCTGCTGGAGGAGCCGGCCGGCGCGGGCGCACTGCCGCTGCCCGAGCAGGTGATGGGCCTCAGCTGGCCCGACTTCAGCGCCCGCGGGGCCGGCGTGGCGCCACCGCCGCTGCCACCGGTGGCGCCGGAGCGCCTGGCCACGCTGCTCTATACCTCCGGCACCACCGGCCGGCCCAAGGGCGTGCCGCTCAGCCACGCCAACCTGCTGCATCAGCTCCGCACCCTCGGGGTGGCGGTGAATCCCCGCCCCGGCGATCGGGCGCTGAGCGTGCTGCCGATCTGGCATGCCTATGAGCGCACGGCCGAATACTTCCTGCTGGCGGCCGGCTGCCGCCAGACCTACACCACGCTCAAGCACCTGCGCGGTGACCTGCAGGCGGTCAAGCCGCACTACATGATCAGCGTGCCCCGCCTCTGGGAAGCGCTTCTGGCGGGCTTCGAGGATGCGCTGGCGGCCATGCCCGCCAAGCGCCGCAGCCTGATCGAGAAGGCACTGGCTGCGAGCCGCTTCCATGGGCTGCAGCGCCGCCGCGCCAGGGGCCTCACCCTGCAGGTGGAGCCGCCACTGGCCCGGCTTACGGCGGCGCTGCTCAGTGCGGTGAGCTGGCCGGTGGATGCGCTGGCCGCTGCGCTGCTGTGGCCGAAGGTGAGGCAGCAGTTGTCGGGGGGGGTTCTGCGCACGGCGATCAGCGGCGGCGGTGCCCTTTCCCTGCACGTGGACAGCTTCTTCGAGGCGATCGGCATCGAGCTGCTGGTGGGCTACGGCCTCACCGAAACCAGCCCGGTGCTTGCCTGCCGCCGGCCCTGGCGCAACCGCCGCGGCAGCGCCGGCCAACCCCTGCCGGACACCGCCTTGAAAATCGTCGATCAGGAGAGCGGCGCGCCATTGGGCTGGGGCGAGCGGGGCCGGGTGCTGGCGCGCGGTCCGCAGGTGATGGCCGGCTACTTCAACAAGCCGGAAGCCACCGCTGCCGTGCTCGATGCCGACGGCTGGTTCGACACCGGCGACCTCGGCCACCTGCTGCCCGATGGCTCCCTGGTGCTCACCGGCCGCGCCAAGGACACGATCGTGCTCAGCAGTGGCGAGAACATCGAGCCCGGCCCGCTGGAGGAGGCCCTGGTGGCCCATCCGCTGGTGGAGCAGGTGATGCTGGTGGGGCAGGACCGCCGCCAGCTGGGCGCCCTGGTGGTGCCCCGCGCCGAGCCGCTGGCGGCCTTCGCGGCGGCGGCCGGTCTGCCGGCGCCCTCTGGTGCCGATGCCGCTGTGGAGGCCGATGCCCTGTTGCTGCGTGCCCTCAAAGGTGAGTTCAACCGCTTGCTGGCGGCCCGCCCCGGTTCGCGCCCCGACGAACGCCTGGCCGGGGTGGCACTGGTGGAGCCGTTCACGATCGACAACGGCCTGCTCACCCAGACGCTGAAACAGCGGCGTGACCGCATCACCCAGCGGGACCAGGCGGCAGTGGAGGCCATCTACGCCGGTTGACCCCCGCTCCACCGGCTGACAGCCTGGTAGCTGCTACCAACCCCCCATGTCCGACGGCCAAACGCTGACCATCAAGCGCACCATCACGGTGCGGGCGGTGGTGACTCCGCGCTGGAAGGAAGATGCCGAGCGAGAGCTCAGCGGCGCTGTCGCCAACACCGATCAGCAGCTCGCTCAGCTGGAGCAGGAGGGCCAGCAACTGGTGGATGAGATCCGCCGCCAGAGCATGAATCCGCTCGATCCACGGGTGCAGGAGCAGGTGGGCTCAGTGCAGCAGCAGGTGGCGGCCAAGCGCAGTGAACTGGAGGAGCAGAAGCGCGCCATGCTCGAACAGCAGCGCCAGGTACGCGAACTGGAGTTCGAGCAGATCGTGGATCAGGGCCAGATCGAAGGCGCCTGCAAGATCAAGGTGGGCGACAACCTGGTGCAGAAGCTCCAGGTGGCGGTGCTGGTGCGCGATGGCGTCGTGGAAGCGATCGAGGGGGGCTGAGCTCCGGGGTGGCGACGGCGTAGCGCGTAAAATCCCGTCGCCGGCTGCATCGGGACCAGGACTTTGGCGACCTACGAAATCTTCATGCCCGCCCTGAGCTCCACGATGACGGAGGGCAAGATCGTGGAGTGGCTGAAGCAGCCCGGCGACCGCGTCGAGCGCGGTGAGTCCGTCCTGGTCGTCGAATCCGACAAGGCCGACATGGACGTGGAGGCCTTCCAGGAGGGCTTCCTGGCCGCCGTGTTGATGCAGGCCGGTGGCACGGCACCGGTGGGCGAAACGATCGGCCTGATTGTGGAAACCGAAGCGGAGATAGCCGCTGCCCAGGCCGGTGCCCCCAGCGCGCCCGCTGCAGCCCCCGCTCCTGTGGCCGCCCCTGCCTCGCCCTCACCCGTTGCCGCACCGGTTGCGCCGGCGGCTCCGGTCGCTGTGGCTCCCCCGGCGCCAGCGGCTGTTGCCGCTGCCAGCCTGCCTGTGGCTGCTGCTCCGGCGGCGGGCAACGGCCGGGTGGTGGCTACTCCCCGCGCCCGCAAGCTGGCCAGCCAGCTCGGGGTCAAGCTGGAAGCGCTCAAGGGCAGCGGCCCCCATGGCCGCATCCAGGCCGAGGACGTGGAGCGGGCTGCCGGCCAGCCCGCCTCGGTGGCCCGGGTGGCGGAAGGCAGTGCCCCCGTCACGGCCGCCGCTCCCGCTGGGGCTTCGGCCGGTGGCGGTGCCTCGGCCGCACCCGCGGGCCAGAGCTTCGGCCGCCCGGGAGAGACGGTGGCCTTCACCACCCTGCAGGGGGCGGTGAACCGCAACATGCTCGCCAGCCTCGCGGTTCCCTGTTTCCACGTGGGCTACACGATCACCACCGATCGGCTCGATGCCTTCTACAAGCAGGTGAAGAGCAAGGGCGTCACGATGACGGCCCTGCTCGCCAAGGCGGTGGGCGTGGTGCTCGCGCGCCATCCCCAGGTGAACGCCGCAGCGAGCGAAACCGGCATGGTGTACCCCGCCTCCGTCAATGTGGCGATCGCCGTGGCCATGGATGACGGCGGCCTGGTGACGCCGGTGCTGAAGGAGGCCGATCGCACCGATCTCTACAGCCTGTCGCGCAGCTGGGCGGACCTGGTGGCCCGCTCCCGCACCAAGCAGCTCAAGCCCGACGAGTACAGCACCGGCACCTTCACCCTCTCCAATCTCGGCATGTTCGGGGTCGACCGTTTCGATGCGATCCTTCCGCCCGGCACCGGCGCGATCCTGGCGGTGGCGGCCTCCCGCCCCACGGTGGTGGCCAACGCCGATGGCTCGATCGCCGTCAAGCGCCAGATGCAGGTGAACCTCACCGCCGACCACCGGGTGATCTATGGCGCCCACGGGGCGGCGTTCCTCAAGGATCTGGCCGACCTGATCGAACACCGGCCCGAAAGCCTGGCGCTCTGAACCGACGGTGTCGAACCCTGCCGCCGGCTCCCTGAGCCATCCAGACACGCTGCTCTCCAGCTACAGCTTCCATCTGCCCGAGGAGCGCATCGCCCAGCGGCCGGCGGAACCGCGCCATGCGGCCCGCCTGCTGGCCGTGGAGCAGGAGCCGGCTCCGCCGCGGCACTTAACGGTGTGGGATCTGGCCGAGGAGCTCAAGCCCGGCGACCTGCTGGTGGTGAACAACACCCGCGTGCTCAAGGCGCGGCTGGCGGCACGGCGCCGCACCGGCGGGGCCGTGGAACTGCTGGTGCTGGAACCCCGCGGGGAAGGGCGCTGGTTGTGTCTGGCACGGCCCGCCAAACGCCTCCACCCCGGTGAGGAGCTTGAGCTGCAGGCTGCTGGGGGACTGTCGCCGCAGGCCACTGATGGACCACCGCTGGTGGTCACAGTGCTGGAGGTGGATCAGGCCAGCGGCGGCCGGGTGATCCAGTTCCCGCCCCACTGCGTCGATGCCGCAGCTATCGAGGCGCTCCTGGATCGTTACGGCAGCATGCCCCTGCCGCCCTACATCCACCAGCAGGACAGCAGCGACGACGAGCGCTACCAGACGCGCTACGCCGACAAACCCGGTGCCGTGGCAGCACCGACGGCGGGGTTGCATCTCAGCGACGAGCTGCTGGCGGCTCTGAAGGCCCGCGGGGTGCGCCTCGTGGCGATCACGCTGCACGTGGGGCTGGGCACCTTCCGGCCGGTGGAAACGGAAGATCTCAGCGCGCTCGAACTCCACAGCGAATGGGTGGAGGTGTCGGCGGAGGTGGTAGAGGCGGTGGCCAGCACACGCGCCGCTGGCGGGCGGGTGATCGCGATGGGAACCACGAGCGTGCGGGCGCTGGAAGGGGCTGCCGCCGCGTCAGCGGATGGCGTGCTGCAGCCTTTTCAAGGGCCGGTGGCCCTGGTGATTCAGCCCGGGTTCCGCTTTCGGGTGGTGGAAGGGCTGATCACAAACTTCCACCTGCCGCAGAGCTCGCTGCTGCTGCTGGTGAGTGCCCTGATCGGGCGTCCCCGGCTGCTCGAGCTCTACGCCACGGCGATCAACGAGGGTTACCGCTTCTTTTCCTATGGCGATGCCATGTGGATTGCCCCGGCAGTGGTGCTGCCGGGGGCCAGGCCCTGAGGCCCTGAGGGTTCAGGCGGCAGCCAGATTGGCGGCCACGAACTCCCAGTTCACCAGCTTGTCGAGGAAGGTGGAGATGTAATCCGGGCGGCGGTTCTGGTAATCGAGGTAGTAAGCGTGCTCCCACACATCCATGGTGAGCAGGGCCTTCTGGCCATGCGCCAGGGGCAGATCGGCATTGCCGGTCTTGGTGATCTTGAGGGTGCCGCCATCCAGCACCAGCCAGGCCCAGCCGCTGCCGAACTGAGTGGCGCCGGCAGCTTTGAACTGCTCGGTGAACACATCAAAACCGCCGAAATCAGCATTGATCTTGTCGGCCAGAGGGCCGCTGGGGGCACCGCCGCCGCCGGGCTTGAGACCCTGCCAGTAGAAGGTGTGGTTCCAAACCTGGGCGGCGTTGTTGAAGATGCCCGCCTTGCTGGCGTCGCCGGCCACCGCCAGGATCACCTCTTCCAGGGATTTTCCTTCCAGATCGGTGCCTTCCACCATCTTGTTGAGATTGGCCACGTAGCCCGCGTGGTGCTTGCCGTGGTGGAACTCCAGGGTCTGGCGGGAGATGTGCGGCTCGAGCGCGTCGAGTTCGTAGGGAAGCGCGGGCAGCTGGTGAGCCATTGGTGGGTTCGAAAGAAGATGAAGAGCGGAGACGGGCTGACGCGTGGAGCGATCCGCGGAGCGAACCCTTCCGCCGGTGTGAACCCGCCCGCTGGTGTGATCATTTTAACAATCACACCCATCATCACGCCGTGAAGGCGGGGGGGCGAATCAGCCGCCGACGCGCAGCAGCTCCACTTCGAAGGTGAGGGTGGCGTTGGGGGGGATGACGCCGCCGGCGCCGCGCTCGCCGTAGGCCAGATCAGGCGGGATCACCAGCTTGCGCTTGCCGCCCACCTTCATGCCGGCCACCCCTTCATCCCAGCCCTTGATCACCCGGCCAGCGCCGAGCGGGAAGCTGAAGGGCTGATTGCGGGAATAGCTGCTGTCGAATTCCTTGCCATTCTCGAGGGTGCCGCGGTAGTTCACCAGCACGTTCTGGCCGCTGATCGCTTCAGCGCCTTCACCGATGCTGACGTCAATGATGCGCAGCCCGCTGGGGGTGACCCGTTCCTTGGCTGCCACCATCTCACCGCCGAGAGCGCCGGCGCCGCCTCCCTGGGCCACGGAGGAATCGGTGCTGGAGTCAGAAGCCATGGCAAAAAGTGTGGGGTTGGGGTCGTCGGGGTCGAGTTCGAAGCGGTTCACGGCCATGGCCGCAGCAGGCTGCGCGGTGCCGGCTGCCGCAGCATTGGCGGTGGGGGCCGCAGTCGTGAGCGCGGCACTTGTGCCTGCCGCCTCCACCGTGCTGGGGGCCACCAGCTGGCTTACAAGAGCCACCAGCAGGAAGGCGACGCAGAGGGTCGAGCTGATCAGGATGTCGCGCATGGCGGACGGGCGGGTCAAGGCACAAACGGTGGCAGGCCCGATTCTGCCAGCGGGCACTGCGGTTTCCGGCCGAGGTCGCATTCAGTCGCTGCTGTCCTCCGTCTCCCGGCGGGCGCGCAGGGCCTGCTCGAGCCGGTCGATGCGACCACGCAGCTCGTCCACCTCCCTCTGCCGCGCCAGCCCCAGGTCCTGGAGAAACGACTCCACGTTGCGCTCCACCGTGCGGCCTGCCTGTTTCTCCAGCTCGGGGTTGTCTCCCCGCAGGGCTCGCAGCACGTCATCCACCAGGGCGGTGGCCTGGCCGGGATCGAGCCGGCCGCTGGTCACCCACGACTGGGTGACGCTGCGCAGCCGCTCAGCCACCATCGAACTGGTGCCGAGCCCACGCAGCAGCAGCTGTTGCAGCAGATTGTCCCGTTCCATGGCGACAACGTTCGGTGCCCCATCCTGGTCTCCCGCCCTGGACCCAAGCCATGGGCGATGACCGGCCGCTGCCCTGGGCCACGCGCCCGCTCACGGCTCCCTTCACCGCCGTCTTGGCGGGTGCGCTGGCGGGCGTGACGTTCGCCCCGTGGGGCTTTCCGCCCCTGCTGTGGCTGGCGTTGGTGCCTCTGTGGGGGCAGACCACGCCGGCTGGCGCTGCCCTGTGGGGGGCGGCGGCGGTGCTGGTGAGCCACCGCTGGCTGCTCTGGCTCCATCCGCTCGACTGGGTGGGGGTGCCGCTACCGCTGAGCCTGCCCCTCTGCCTTGCTCTGTGGGGTGCCCTGGCGGTGCTCGGTGCCGCCCTGGTGGCGCTGTGGAGCCTGCTGGTGCGCCGCCTCGATCCGCGTCGCTGGAGCACGGCTTTGCTGGCGGCCGCGCTCTGGGGCCTGGCGGAAGTGACGCTGGCCACCGGGCCGCTGTTCTGGATCGGGCTCGGGGCCTCGGCCCTGCCCGGCGACCGGCCCCTGGCCGGGCTGGCGGCACTGGGCGGCAGTGGCCTGGTGGCGGCGGTCCAGCTGTTGATCGGCTGGGGTCTCTGGCGGGTGCTGGCCGGCGGCCCGCAGCGGCGGCGGCGCAGCGGTGTGCTCCTGGCGGCCTCGATCCTGCTGCTGCACCTGATCGGCTGGAGCCAGCTGGGAGTTTTGGAAGGTCAGCGCCAGAGCACCGGTCAGAAACCGGACCAGCGACTGAGCCAGATCCCGGCCAAGCACACTGCAATCCAGCACAGCGAGGCCGTAGACCTGCGGGAGCTCGTGCTGGTGCTGCAGCCGGCGATTCCCACGCGGCGCAAGTTCGACGCCGATCAGCAACTCCTGCTACGCCGCCGTCTGGCCGCCGCTCAGGCGGAGGCGATGCAGCGGCAGGTGGATCTGCTGGTGCTGCCGGAGGGGGCTCTCGCCCTGGGGCAACACCTGCCAGGAACGGGGCCGGTGGAGGTGCTCAGCGGTGGCTTCCGGCAGGTGGGAGAAGAGCTGCGCAGCAGTTTGCTGCGCTTCCCGCCGGGCTCCCTCCAGCCCGTCTCCGCCCTCGACAAGCACCGGCTGGTGCCGCTTGGGGAATGGGTGCCGCTGGCGCGTTGGTGGCGCTGGGCCGGCCTGTCGGCGGTGGGCGGGGTGCAGCCCGGGGCGCCCTCGCGCCTGTTGCAGCGGCCGGGGGGCGCGCTCGCTGTGGCCATCTGTTACGAGCTGTCGGACGGCCGGGGGCTGGCGGCCGCCAGCCGCGCCGGAGCCGGCTGGCTGCTGGCCACAGCCAACCTCGATCCCTATCCCCCGCTCTTGCAGCACCAGTTCGCGGCCCTCAGCCAGCTGCGTGCGATCGAAACGGGCCGCTGGCTGGCCAGTGCCGCCAACACCGGTCCGAGCCTGGTGGTGGACCACCACGGAGTGATTCGCCAGCGGCTGGCCGCCGGGCATGCCGCCACCGGCCTGTTCGCGCTGGAGCACCGCACGGCGTGGACCCCCTACGTGCGCTGGGGCGAACTGCCCCTGCTGGTGCTGGCGCTGGTCGGCGGCGTCTGTCGGGCGGCAGCCATGAAAAAAGCCCCGCACAGGGCGAGGCTTGAAGGTTGATCAGGAAGCGACCGAAGGGCGCTTCGTTGAATCAGCAACGGGTGAATTCAGTACCGGCTCAGTAACGGCTGCGGCCGCCACCACCACCGCCGTAGCCGCCGCCGCCACCACCGCCGCCGTAGCCACCGCCACCGCCGTAGCCGCCGCCACCACCGCGGTTGCCGCCGCCACCGCCGCCGCCACGCGGCTCAGCTTTGTTGACGCGGATCATGCGATTCATCCATTCGACGTTCTGGAGATCGTCGATGGCTTTCTGTTCTTCGGCATCATTGGCCAGTTCGACAAAGGCAAAACCGCGCTTCCGGCCGGTTTCCCGATCGAGAGGCAGGCTGCACTGGCGAACTTCCCCGTACTGACTGAAGAGGTCACGGAGATCCTCCTGTTCGGCATCGAACGAGAGGTTGCCTACGTAGATTGTCATTGAGCTGAGAAAAAACTTGAACGGATCCGTCGACGTCTTGAACAGACTTGTGGACTGGCCAGGGATCTAGGAATCAACCAAATCGTACAGGAGCTCGCCCCGTACGTCCGTCCAAGTCTTCCCGTCGTCGCGGTGTGTTTTCCACCCATTGCCAGCCCTCCTCCATGCCACTACGCCAGCAGCTTCTCGACGCCCTGGAGCGGCCCGGATCCCTGGCCGACGACGCACTGCTGGCCCTGATCCAGGGGTTGGAGCAGGAGGCGCCCGCCGATCTGGACCGCCAGCTTGAGCAGCTGACAGGCGTGTGGGAACTGCGCTGGAGCAGCAGCCAACTGCCTTATCTCAAAGTGGCGCCCTGGCTGGAGAACCTGCAGGTGCTGCTGCCGCAACGGGGCCAGGCGATGAACCTGCTGCGACTGGCGGGTCCCCTGGGGCCACTGGCAGCCATCGGCGTGCAGGCCCGCATCGCCGTCACCGGCGCCCAGCGGGTGAGCGTGACCTTCGAGCGGGGTGGTTGGCGCGGGCCCGAGCTGGCGGGCCGTCGGCTGGAGCTGTTCCGCGCCGTTCAGCAGGGATTTCCCGCCTGGCTGGATGTCACGTTTCTTGATGATCAGCTGCGCCTCAGCCGCGGCAACGCCGGCACCGTGTTTGCGCTGCGCCGCCGGCCCGATCTGGATCCCGACATGTTTCTGGGCGCCCTGGACCACCAGGCGGACGCCGCCCCATGACCCCCGCCACCCGGCCGGGCCACACGCCAGCGTGCTGGCACCGGCCGGCTGACCATGTCAGGTTGTGACCATGAACCGGTTCCCCGACCTGCCACCCGAGGTGCTGCTGATGGAGCCCCGGCATTTCGAGGAGTCGCTCGACGCTGTTCAGGCGGTGCGTGAACGCAAGACGGTGGTGCTCAACCTCACCGCGATGGCGCCCGAGGAGGCGCAGCGGTCGGCGGATTTCGTCTCCGGTGGCGTGTTCGCGCTCGATGGCCACCAGGAGCGGCTTGGCGAGATGGTGTTCCTGTTCGCTCCCAAAGGGGTGGGGGTGACCCGCGACGTGGGCGGTGGCGGCTGATCTGTCTCAGTCCTCCAGCACCTCCTCGCGCAAGGTGAGCTCCACCGCCAGGCCGGGTGCCTCCGCGTGAGGCGCCACCAGCACGCGGTGGCACCCCGCCTCCAGCACGAACGCGTCGCGGGCTTCATCGAAGCAGGCCAGACGCCGCAGCGGAATCCGCAGGGTGAGCGGCAGCGTCTGCCCCGCTGCCAGGCTCAGGCGCTGAAAGCCCACCAGCTGCCGCGCCGCCCTCGGCAGCCGCAGGCCCGGGGGCTCCACGTACACCTGCAGCACCTCGTCGCCTGGCACTGCCGCGGTGTTGTGCACCACAAGCGACACGGCCAGCATCTGCACGTCGGGCCCTTGCGCCTGCGGCACCTGCTCCTCCGGCACGAGCCTGGCCACCAGCCCTTCATGGGTGAAGGCCGCGTAGGACAGACCCCAGCCGAAGGGGTAGGTGGCGGTGTGTCCCTGGCGGCGCAGGCGGCGGTAGCCGTGCCAGAGGTCGTAGGTGAGGCGCCGAGCCCGGGGATCGAATGGCGGCAGGTGCGCTTCGCTGCTGGGCAGGGTGAACGGCAGCCGGCCTGAAGGGGACACCCGCCCGAAGATCACATCGGCCAGGGCCGCGCCCCCCTGCTCGCCGGGATACCAGAGCAGCAGCAGCGCCGGCACCTGCTGCCGCCACTCCTCACACAGGATGGCGCCGCCGCCCATCAGCACCACCACGGTGCGGGGGTTGGCTGCGGCCACGGCCCGGATCAGGCGCAGCTGCGCCGCAGGCAGGCCCAGGCAGGTGCGGTCGCCGGAGGCGAAGTGACTGCCGGGCCGGGCCGAGCCCAGCCGCGCCAGGGCCGCGATCAGCCGCGTCAGCTGGCGCCAGAGTGGCGTGAGCCGCCCCCAGCCCCGCCCGCGCCCCAGCGCGGCGGGGGGCGGCACC